>JAGAUF010000080.1 GCA_017620885.1 Muribaculaceae bacterium | reverse complement strand
GATTTCCAACTTAAGGAAGATTCAAATGTACGTTTGACATACTATGCCGATGATCATTCTGTTACCACTTTTTATTCCTACCCTCTTGATATAGAACTTCTTAGTGGCAAAACTTATGTAAGTGCTCTTTTCATGGACAAAAGACTTGGCACACCGCTTACTTTCCATAAGTCTTCGGATTGTGAATTGAAATTCCCTGCCGGAATTCTGACATATCCCGGAGACGAGACAATTACAAACAAGGAAATCGTCACTCCGTTCAAGGGTGTTGTGAAAAGCGCCTCTTCGAATACGGTTAGTGTTTTGCTCTCCGTCAATGGCGTACACACCACATACCATAAAGCAGTCAAGGGTGAGCCTTATTCGTTCACTCTCGACCATGACTCGAACTGGGTTGTAGAAAGCGTAACCCACAACGGCACCGTGCTCACAGGCACAAACGGAACATACACAACCGAGCCGCTGACGCTGGCAGACAACGACATCAAGGCAAATCTCAAGTTTGCTGTCGAAGCGGTAGTAGACGGCACTACTGACGTGGCCGTGCTGCCTGATTCGGAGATCACGGTAACCACCGACTCTGACCGTCATATCGTCATCGAAGGTCTTGTCGGCAATGAGAACTTGGCTATCTATTCGATGAATGGTCTGCTTGTTAAAGACTTCGCAGCCGATGGCAAGAATATCTATCATGTAAGCGTAGATTCCGGCATATATATTGTGCTCGTAGTCGATGCAGACGGCAACCGCAAGGCTGCTAAGGTTCAGGTAAAATAATGCGTAAAAATATCTGATTTAGTCAGATATCCATATTAATCTGAAGGCGATGTGGATTCAAACCCACATCGCCTTCTCAATTTAAATCAATTACAAAATGAAGAAAATACACCTATCCTCATTGATTGACGAATAATTAAACATTGCTTATCTCCTAAAGAAAAATCATATATTCAGAGGTCACAAGCACTCTGATGCCGCTATAAATAACGACATTTGTGAGAGTAATGACAATCTTAAATGAAAGAGACGTGTGAGGAGCTTAATTTAACGCGGGTAAAAGTTGGTAGAACTATTATTTTTTGCTAATTTTGCAGTTGGTAGATTGGGCTTATATAACTGACGCAAAAGAATTAAAAATGATTTTACCCATATATCTGTACGGACATCCTGTACTCCGCGAAGAGGCAGAAGACATTGAAAAAGATTATCCTGAGCTGCAGAAGCTTATTGCCGATATGTTTGAAACAATGTATCACTCTGACGGCGTAGGACTTGCGGCGCCCCAAATCGGGCGTTCCATAGCATTGTTTGTGATTGACGGTTCGCCAGTAGCAGATTCATTTCCTGAATGTGCCGACTCCAAGATGGTGTTCATCAATCCGCAACTCGATATTATAGAAGACGGCCCGGTGATTTCGCGTGCCGAAGGATGTCTCTCTCTCCCTGATCTTTCGGAGAACGTGAAACGCCACGAGCATATCCGTATTTCATGGGTTGATGAGAACTTCGAGCCACACGAGCAGGAATTTTCCGGCTTCCTCTCCCGCATAATTCAGCACGAATACGATCACTTGCTCGGCGAGGTCTACATCGACCATATCGCGCCAATCCGCAAGCAGCTGATCCGCAATAAGCTCAATAAGATAGCTGCCGGGAAGGTCTCATGCGGCTACCGCACGAAATCTAAATGACGAATCCAAGCCACGCCGGAACAAATTGCAATTCCGGCGTGTTTCATTCAATAGAAACACCTGTGTAAATTAATAAATTATCTAATTTTTTGAACTGCTTTTTATGTCAGACATCAACAAAAGCGACCTCGAAACGCTACGCGAACGAGGCATCTCCGAAGAAGAATTCAACGAACAACTGGAAATGCTCCGCAACGGATACCCATTTCTTAAGATAGCGGCCGCAGCCACAACCAACAATTGCATCAAGCGACTCTCTCCCGATATGCAGACCACCGCCGTGGAACTCTGGAAAGAATTTCTCTCGAAGGGGGGCTCGGTGATGAAACTCGTGCCTGCCTCGGGTGCCGCATCCCGTATGTTCAAGAATCTTTTCGCTTTTCTCAACGGCAAAAAGGATACTCCCGACAATGATTTCATCCGCACATTTTTCGACAATATCGAGAAATATGCTTTCTTCAACATCCTCAATTCAATGGCGGTGCGCGTTTACAGCAAGAGCGTACATACACTCATCGGTGAGAAGAGATACAAGGATGTAATAGCCATTCTGCTTGGCAAGGAAGGTCTCAATTACGGTAAGCTGCCTAAGGCTCTGCTTGAATTCCACAAAACAATGGGCGCCACGCGTACTCCTTTGGAGGAACAACTTGCCGAGGGAGCGCAGACGGCAAAATCGAAAAACGGCACGGTCAATGTGCATTTCACTGTCAGCGAGGAACACTTGCCATTGGTAAAAATGAAAATCGAAGAGAAGAAGCGCGTGCTTGAAAACCGTTACGGCGTGAAATACAATGTCACTCTCTCGGTGCAGAAACCATCTACCGACACTGTTTGCGTCACCGCCGACGGCGTTCCCTTCCATAAGGAGGGCAAACTCTTCTTCCGTCCGGGTGGACACGGCTCGCTCATCGAGAATCTCAACGACCTCGACGCCGACATCGTTTTCATCAAGAATATCGACAACGTAGTGCCCGACAACCAGCGCGACATCTCCAATCATTTCAAGCAGATAGCGGGAGGTGTATTGGCCGGAGCCAAGCATAAGGCCGACGAGTATTGCCGCCGTATAGAGAAGGGCACCCCTTCAGCCGAGGAGCTTGAAGAGATGCTTCATTTCGTGCGCGAAGTGCTCTGCATCACTCACGACAAATGCGACGAAATGCAGCCCGATCAGGTAGCATCATATATCTTTGCGAAGCTGAACCGTCCGATGCGCGTATGCGGTATGGTGAAAAACGAGGGTGAACCGGGTGGCGGTCCATATCTTGTGTACAACGCCGACGGCACTGTCTCTCCGCAGATTCTGGAATCCGTACAGCTTGATACATCCGACCACAAGATTGCCGACCTCGTGAAGCACGCCTCACATTTCAATCCCGTAGACCTCGTTTGTGCTATCCGCGACTTTAAGGGACGCAAATTCCAGCTTACCGACTACGTAGACCGAAGCACGGGCTTCCTTTCCGACAAGAGCGTGGATGGCATTGAAATCAAAGCCCTTGAACGTCCCGGTCTCTGGAACGGAGCTATGTCGGACTGGAACACAATCTTCATCGAGGTGCCGGTAGAGACATTCAATCCGGTCAAGACCGTCAACGATCTCTTGCGCTCCACGCACCAAATCTAATCCCTTCCCATCTGATATTCTATGAGAGGGGAATAAACATTAAAGAATTGCCGATTGTGCAAGGACACGTTTGAATAGAAAATGGAGTACATTTAAAGTCGTGGGTTAGCGTTAATCGCTTAATCCACGACTACTTTGCTTAATGCTATACTTCAATGACACGGCTCTTTGTTTTAAAACTTAGAAAAGACCGTATCTTCCATTACACTGTTAATTATGAGTCGGGTATTTCCCCGATGTTGAATGTCAGCAATTTATCTTTGTATCAAGATCTGATCTTTCATTTTTGGTTCAAGAAATGTAATAGTCTTGAGAACTCATTGAGATTATTCTCATCAGTTCGGGAATGCCTTTGCGTTGGTATGCCCACATTTTACGCAGACCCTTATAGATAAAGAACAGCAAAAGGGCTATTCTCTGTATGGTATTGGTATTGCGCTTGTTATTCTACGCCTCCGCTTCAATGAAAGAATTTGTTTGTAAAAATTATGAACTTGACAGATTTATTTATAACTTTGCAATCTAATTAGTTTAACAGTATTATAAAACATCAAATCATATTGAATAAAAATTCAATCAATATTTATTGATTCAATTATAATTTACTGATAATAATCATTTAACACCAAATATCAAAATGAAACTTACACTAAAATTTCTTATGCTTTTTATAACGTTGCTGATGAATGTTTTATTCATCAGTTGCAATGATTCAGAAACCGAAGAGCCCATTTTAAAGTCATCTCTTAATTCTTCAACAAAATCAATCGAAGATAATACAACTGCTGAGTTAACAGAAATTCAGAAGTCAACCATTCTCCGACTTCAACAAATTAACGATAGTATTGTCCCCAATAAGAACAATCAATTCTATGCGCCTTCAAAAAAAGACAACGATTGGGGAGAAATTGTTTCGGCCGACGTTACAGGATTATTCCATGGATTTAAATATGGGCTTAAAAAGGGTAAAGGTATTTGGGGCAAATTGTCAACTGCATTAATCTGCAGCATCACTTTTAGCGTCTCATATTCTGCAATAGCTGGTATCAGAATAATAGCTACTCCACACGACATAACAGGTATAAAAAAAATCGGTTCTTCAAACGTCTACCAGCTTAGTGATGTATATGGTACACTTGCCCTTGCTTGGAATGAACAATCTATGCAACAAGAATGGGAAAGATATTCAAAATCTTATCCAGAAGCAGTGACATCCGAAACGGAAGAATCTTTTAAAAATGCTGCGATGCATAATCTTGTATTGAAAAAATTACAATCAGGCGTTATAGTGCCAATAAATGTTTTGAAAAATTTCTATTCCCAAGCTCAATTGAATTTTCTTAATTCTGCTCACGTGAATAATTATTTCTCCGATATTCCTAATATACTTAACGGATCAGTAAAATTCTCATCATATTGCACTATTGATCCGTGCCCCTATGCTACTAAAATTGTAGATACATATTTAGATGGCATCAAAAGAATTCAATATACCGATCGCACTTCTTATATAAATAAAACCAGAAGTCTCAGCATCGAGTATATCAAAGTGATCCAACCTGATCAGAGTCTAAATGTAGACGTTAAATCTTCAGTGGTCAGTACAATGTATGTCTCTCACCTAAGTGGGGAATATTGGATTAAATAATCAGAACTTACAAATAATACAGCAAACTGACATTTCTATATTATTGATATGAAGAGGACGGTTTTGTTACTGATTCTGACATTTCTTGTATTTGTGAATATCAGTGCCGGCAAAAGAGATACGGATACCACAGAGTATAAATATAATTCGGCGGTTCTTTTCCAAGCCAAAGGTCCGGTGAAAAAAATTAAAATCAAGAGCCGGGATCCGTTCAAACATTTTTGCAGCGCGGAATTCGGACCTGACGGCAAGTTTGACGACCCGATAGGAATGGTCTATGACGCCGACGGATATTTCAGTTATTTCCGCATAGGGGGAGAATCTGGATTTCTGAGTGTGAACGAGAGCGGGGAGGCTAAATATGATGAATCTCGTCGCCTGACAGGATTCAAACTTGATGCAAAGGCCAAAGGTTTTCTTGATTTCTCAGCCGATTATTCGTTCAAATATAGCGACGAGGGTATTCTTACGCAGAAAACGATGGATTATGCCCACAAAGGTAAAAAGGGGCGTTTCGTATATGATTATTCGGATTATAGCTTTGACAGTCAGGGGAGCTGGGTGAAACGCAGCGTAAAGCTTTCAGACTATGATTTGGATGGTGAGAAGAAGAGCGAAACTGATTTTACCGAAACACGTCGGATAGAATATTATCTGCCGGAGAATATTTCCAAAAAATAATGCCGGGAGAATCTTCCGGTCAGCCAGAGCGGCTAAAAAGGCCGCTCTTATTTTGCGCCAGCACGGATTTTTTTAACTTGAATTTGCAGCATCACTGCCGAGACGACGACTGAAAGGAAATCGGCGACAGGGAAAGCGCCCCAGACTCCGTCGAGGCCCAACAGCGGCGGGAGGATGAAGAGCATCGGAATCATAAATATTATCTGACGTGTCAGGGACAGGAACACGGCTTTGCCTGCCATTCCGAGCGACTGGAAGAAGTTGGTTGCGACGATCTGGAATCCTACCATCCAGAAGGTGAGCGTCGTGATCCGCAAGCAATTGACGGCACATTCTATCTGCGACGCGTCCTGCATAAACATCCGTGCGATTGCGCTTGGGAAAAGTGCGCCGATGACGCAGCCGACGGTCGTGACTATTACTCCTACGGTTGCCGCCATCCGCAGCGTTCTGAATAGACGTGTCATATTGCCGGCGCCATAATTGTAGCCGAGTATGGGCTGCATACCCTGACACACTCCGATTACAGTCATAACGAAAATGGTGACGAATCTATTGAACACCACGACGGCTGCAATTGCGTCGTCACCGCCGTATTTCAGCAGTGTATTGTTGATTATGGCATTTATGACGGATCCAGCCACATTGATTAGGAATGGCGCCATACCTATATAGACAATAGACCTGACGACGGGCCACTGCAGCCGGAAGGTTCCCCTCACAAATCGCAAGTCACTATCTTTCCTGAAGAAATGTCCTATTACAAATATCGCTGTCACAAGCATAGAAATGTCTGTTGCGATAGCTGCTCCCTTTATTCCCCAGCCGAATACGAACAGGAAGAGCGGAGCGAGAATTACGTTGAGTCCGGCTCCGATTAGATTGGTGTACATCGCCTTTCTCGGATATCCCGATGCCCGCATCACATTGTTATAGCTGAACGTCAGATTGATAAGTACCATTCCCGGCAGTATCCACATCAGAAATTCGTGAGCGTAGGGGAGTGAATTGGGTGAAGCTCCGAATAGCACGAGTATGGGATCAAGAAAAAGAGCGAATGCGCCCATATACATCAGTCCTATCAATACTGTCAGCACAACTGAATTTCCAAGAATCAACTCTGCCCTTTTATGGTCTTTCTGGCCGAGAACTATGGATATGCGCGTCGCGCTTCCGGCACCTATCAGCATACCGAGAGCCGTCGCGAGATTCATCACAGGGAATGTGACGGCGATACCGGCGACAACGTTCGGATCGTCGATGGCATGGCCTATCACCATTGAGTCGATTATATTGTAAATCGACATCACTACCGTACCGATAACTGCCGGAATGCTGTATTTAAGCAGCAATTTCCCAATCGGTTCGACGGCCAGTTCCTGAGTCCTACTTATATTGTTGGGGTTGTTGTTCTTCATACGAAAGTCATTTAGCACAACCGGCGCGACGCAGCCCGCGTCGCGTACGCTTTCTGATAAAGGAACGCCTTACACAGTCGTAAGGTTTAAAAACACGCGAGAGCGCATCGGAATGATGCACTCTCGGAGTACAGAAAGTGGGACTCGAACCCACACAGCCATTACTGGCCAAAAGATTTTAAGTCTTTCGTGTCTACCATTCCACCATTTCTGCATCAACGAAATACCGAAAAGCCCGTCAGATAGCTTTTCCGCCTCCGCTTGCGAGTGCAAAGATAATAAAAAATGAGATGACAGCGGCCTTATTTAAATTTCTTTAACAAGCGAATGCAATAATATGGCACTGTGTCGGAAGTAACTTTGCAGTGTGATTGAGATGAAAGGTGAAAAAACCGGACGTCGCAGCCGCCAAAACAAAATCAACCGAAAAACAAATTAAACAGTCAGGATTATGAAAAAAAGAAAACAATTCAACCGCGGAGACAAGATTTATACCCGCGTAGTGCTTCAGGGGAAACAGGTAGGCGAATTTGTTTTCGACTGTGTGGAAGGGATGACGGAATTAATCTGCGCACTGCGCTACCGCACGCGCCAGTTCCGTGGTCTGGCACGTATCTACATACGCAATATCACGTCAGGATGGAGTTTTGAGCAACCGCTGATGCTCTATCCGGGACGTTACAGCGAAGCCCAAAAGACCTCCTCTGCGAGCATCTATCCCAATGGTGACCGCTACGCGCAATGGATGGTGATGTGATTCGGACACGGATATGACGATCCCTCATACGCGTAGCTCTACAGGCAGAGTTGTCCGTATTATTCGAGAAGTGAAGAGAGGGTGGCTATGCTGTGGTTATTGACGTATTCTGAGAATTTACCCTTATATGCTTCGGATATGGGGATGAATACATCATCGAATACGATGCGTGCGCGGTCGATGACTTTCATCTTGGAGAGATTGACGATATAGGAGCGGTGCACGCGCATAAATGTATCGTCGGGGAGGATATTTTCAAGTCGCTTGAGATTGACCAGCGAAACAATTTTGTAAGGTTCCTTGTCAAGGAAAAAAGTGACGTAGTCGCGACGTCCCTCCACATACTTGATTGAATCAATTTCAATCTGCACTGTCTTGTAGTCGCTTTTGACGACGAGATGCTTGTTGATATAATTTTCCGTCTTTTTATATGCGTCATACATTTTCTTCCAATCGATCGCTTTTTTTACGGCACGCATAAAATCGGGGAAAGAAACCGGCTTAAGCAGATAGTCGAGCGCTCCGGCCGCGAACGCCGGGATAGCGTATTGCTCGTAGGCGGTGACGTAAACGAGCTTGGTAGTTTCAGGTGTAATCTGCGCGAGCTCAATACCGTCGACACATGGCATATTGATGTCGAGGAAGATGAGATCTATCGAACCGCTGATGATGTCGCGAATGGCTTCGGTAGCTGAATTGTAGCTGCCTACAAGTTTCAGACCGGGGATACGTTCGATATAGCTCTGGATGAGTTCGCGGGCGAGAGGTTCATCATCAATAATAAGTGTTCTAAGTTCCATAATCTGATAAATTAAACAATCGGAATATTTAAAACCACGGAAAATTTACCGGCCGATTGCTCGGTTGTGAAATCTACCTTATCTCCATAGAGGAGGGCGAGCTGCTGCCGGATGTTGGTCAGTCCTATTCCATGGGCTGACTCGTCTTTATTCACGGGCGGATATAATGAGTTACTCTTTTGAAGGGAGGCGGAGTTATCGTCATCTATTGAGTTTTCTACTCTACAGATAAGAGCATGGTCGGCCGTTATCTCGATGTGGATGTCGACAAAGGCATCGGCCGACGACTTATTGCAGTGCTTGAAGGCATTCTCAACGAGAGTAAGGAGGATAAGCGGCGGAATCGTTGCGTCCTCTGAGGAACAATCGTCAATGCTTATATTAAGATTGAAGGTGGGGTCGAGACGCAGCTTCGAGAGTTCGATGAAATTGCGGATGATTTCTATTTCCCGCCGAAGCGCTACGGTACGACCGTTGGCCTCATAAATCAGATAACGGAGCATCGTGCTCAGCTCAAGGATGGCTTTCCGGGCACGCTGAGTGGAAAATTCCGTAAGTGCATAAATATTATTCAGCGTATTGAACAGGAAATGAGGATTGAGCTGCAGCCGCAGGCAACGCAATTCAAATGATTTTGCGTTGGCTTCTATCTGAGCCTGACGCCGCCGCAAACGTTCGCTCTCGCTAATGGAACGTAAAGTATATGCGAGCAAGATTGCGAGCATAACATATACGGTGTCACGAAAGAGGAAATGTGCCACAGGATGCGGATGTTCCATACGCGGATGCGCGCCGTCATCGTTATGGATACGCTCCATTAAAATCGGCGCCGTTTTTTCATCTATTTTGTGATAACATTCGTGCACTGCCGTCACTATGAAGACCGACGAGATAATCAGGACAGCATTATAAAGGTAATAATGCGACGAAACCCGACGTTTCATCAACATCGGCACAAGATAGATATAATTCACTCCAAAAGCAAGAATACATACTACCGGGAGGATAAATTCAAGCCATGGATGCGGATTATTGGATTCAGACCTCGGGAAAACGTCAAAAACGGCAGGAAGGATATAGATGAGTGAAACGATAATGGTAATGAGAGTCTGGCGCACCATTCTTGAATGGCGTTGCACTCGCGACCTCTTTATGTCATTATTCGTAACATTCATATTTAGAATGCGAATTTATAAATAATATTTGATATTTACAAAACTTTATGAACTTAAAATTTATAACAATAGCATTTAATAGGCTTAAAATAAATAATTACTCGAATCGACTTCTCTTTAAGACTTTTTAACTACATTCATTAAATTAGAGGCTCAATCTTCCCCCGAAACTTTCTCGACCCGTCTTTACAAACGTCAAAATTTCTGTGGGCGCACATATTTCATCCCTATTTACACGTGCTGAAAGCTTATCTGAATATGCAATAATAAGAGACATCCCGGGCCTTTACTTCCCGAGATGTACGCAAAACAATTACTGCCACGGCAGAACACTCCCGGCCGTGGCATAGATTTGGCAAAAGAAAGAAGAGACCTCAGACGGGTGGGGTCAGCGACGACTGTCAAGCCAGCCGGTAAGGATGAGGACGGCGGCGAGCTCGTCGGCTACCCCTTTCTGCTCGCGCTTGCTCTTCTTCATACCCATAGCGTGCATCTCCCGATGCGCGACTGTCGAGGTAAAGCGCTCGTCAAACATCTCCACGGGGATGGCGGGAAGGGCCTTCTTCAGCCGTCCGAGAAACGGACGGATATAGCGCATGGAATCGGAATCCTCGCCACGCATCGTGCGGGGATATCCTACCACAATCCTCTCTACGTCTTCACGGCCGCAATAGTCGATCAGGAAGGGCAGCAATTTTGATGTCTCTACTGTCGGCAGGCCGTTGGCTGCTATCTGGAGGATGTCGGTCACGGCCACGCCGCATCGCTTCTTCCCATAATCGATTGATAATACTCGTGCCATAATTATGTTTCCAATGTCTCAGACATTTCAGGTCGCCTACGCACCATGTTTCCGGTTATTGCCGGGTAATGTCTTTGACGCCTTTGATGGTTTTAATTTTTCGGATAAGCTGGGTGAGTCGCGCCGTGTCGGGAATCGAAATAACGAGGAAACCCTGAAATATTCCGTCGTGGGAATCTATCGAGATGTTGCGCAGAATCACGTCGCTCTCTTTGGAGATTATCGAGGTGATATTAGTAACAATTCCGATGTCGTCGTTGCCCACGATACGAAGGGTGACATCACGTCCCCCGCCGGTGCCCTTGTTCCATTCAACGCGGATTATGCGATAGGGATAGCGCGAACGGATATTGAAGGCGTTAGGACAGTCGTCGCGGTGCACTTTTACGACGCCGTCAGAGCTGATAAAGCCGAACACCTTGTCGCCGTTAATGGGGTTACAGCATTTTGCAAAGCGGTAAGAGAGCCCCTTGATCGACTTCTCCCCTATCACAAGCACTTCCGACGAGGGAGTTTCTTCCGTATGGCGGTGCAGTTCAAACTCGTCGGCAGAAATATGCTGACCCATTTCAGCTTCCTCTTCTCGTCGCAGAAGCTCAGTATATTTAGATAGGAATCGACCCGCATCCAATTTCTCGTCGGCCATATCAGCGAAGAAATCGTTGGCGAATTTATAGCCCGATTTGCGTATCAGCTTCATCAGCAACGCCTCGTCGATTTCCAGTTTTCTGTTTTTCGCCCGACGCTCCAGCATCTCCTTACCGAGAGCGGCCTTATTTATCTTCGTTTCGTTGAGGCTCTGACGGATTTTGTTTCTCGCCTTGGAGGTCACGACGAATGAAAGCCAATCCTGCTTGGGCGACTGTGTGGCAGAGGTAATAATCTCGACGGTATCGCCGTTGGAGATGCGATAATTTATTCTTTCATGGCGGGAATTTACAATGGCCCCGGTACACTGTGTGCCGACGTTGCTGTGAATATGGAAGGCGAAATCAAGCACCGTAGCGCCGGCCGGGAGGCGGAACAAATCCCCTTTCGGCGTAAAGACATACACCTCCTTACCGTAGATGTTGGCTTTCATATCCTTCATGAGCTGCATCGGCCCTGCATCGCCGGATTCAAGGATGTCGCGTATATTCGTCATCCACTGGTCAGTGCTGTCGCTCTTGACACCTTTGTATCGCCAGTGGGCCGCAAGACCCTTTTCGGCCACAAGATCCATACGGCGCGTACGGAACTGCACCTCCACCCACTTGTTGGCCGGTCCCATAACCGTGGCATGCAGACTCTCGTAGCCATTGCTCTTAGGGATGGAAATCCAGTCTTTCATGCGGGAGGGGTTGGCCGTATACATATCGGCAAGAATAGAATAAGCCAGCCAGCAGTCGCTTTTCTCGCGCTCGCGCGGAGTGTCAATAATGACACGAATGGCGAACAGATCGTAAATACCGTTGATATCCACTTTCTGTTTCTTCATCTTCGCCCATATCGAAGAAATCGACTTCGTGCGTCCCTTGATGTCGAATTTCAATCCGGCATTCTCCAATTTCTGTTTCAGAGGCGCTATGAACTCCGCGATATATTTCTCTCGGCTCTGCTTCGTCTGGTTAAGTTTGTCGGCTATCTGCGCATAAATCTCCCGGTTGGTATATTTAAGCGACAAATCTTCAAGCTCACCCTTTATCTTATAGAGACCCAGACGATGAGCCAGCTGTGCGTAGAGGCAGTTGGCCTCAAACGCGACGTCGAGCACCCACTGGTGGTCGGGATGGCCGTTGATGGAGCGCATCAGCACAAGATTATGCACTATCATAATGATAATAACGCGTATATCGTCGGCCAAAGAAACCAAAAGCCCCCTGAAATTATCCTGATTTACCGCATTATTCTTTGAGCTGAAACGAATCACCTTCGCCATGCCGGTCAGCAATCCGGCAACATCGTCCGACCATTCGGCGGCTACATCCTCGGGACGCAATATCCCTTCGTCCACAAATGAATAGAAGAGGATGGCGAGCAGTATATTTCTGTCGGGATCAATTTTCTCAGCGAAAAGGAGGAGCGTATCAAGCGTAGAGATGACGTTGCAAATTCCGTGCGAGTCGTGAGCTTGGCGCGAACTGCGCAATAAAGGGCGTATAAAGGCTCTCAGACGCACGATCTCGTCGGAGGTGAATACTTTTCTATAATGTGGGGCGACCGCCCGTATAAGCGTTTTTATTCTCTCAAGCTCTTCGCGTGAGAGTTCCTGACGGTCGGAGTAATTGAGTCGATATTTCATTGTTGTCTCATTTTTTTGACGGGCCGCAGGAAACCGCCTCGCCCGTTCCATAGAGCAAAATTAGCTAATATTCCTTATTCCGGCAAATAAAGATGAATTCAACGGGTACGTATAAAACGGAAGATTGTATCGTAGGCAACCTCTCTGACAGGTTCGCGGCTGAGGATAAGGTCGTGCAATCCACTGTCGATCGTACAGACCGCCGGATTCCTGCCGAGCTTCTCGCCACGCTTTTGAATCATGGCCGGATCAAGCACGACGTCGCCCGTCTGACACTCTTCCGTCCATCCGCAGGCTTTAATACCGCGGCTGGAATGCATGACGAGCACCGGTACCGTGATATGGGAAGCGTCGCGCATCAGACGCGACTGACCACGTTCTATGGCGCGTATCCACCCCATTGTGACGGGTGGAGAATAAATCATCTTCCAGTCGGTATCGTATGTCCATTCTCCGTGATACTCTTTCAGGAGGCTATATGCATAGCCGTCGCAATGCCCCTGCGGAATCTTCCCCTCCTTGAAGAGAGCGCCCACTGCGCTGACCGCCGGCACAAGGAATTTACGATAGAACGCATTATAATTCCATTCGAGGAATGGGGAATCCGTCACAAGACGGCTGACGCCGCAGCGCGCGCCCCGTTCCGCCACGAAGAGCGCCGTAGTAAGTCCTCCGGTGCTGTGACCCGACAAGGTGATGTCGGTATTGCCGTCGCGACGTATCTGGTTAAGAGCCGAATCTATGTCAGCGAAATATTCTTCAAGATTGCGGACATTGAAAGGATATTGCCACGGCTCAAGGCTCCGGCCGTAACGACGCAGATCCACAGCATAGAAATTATACCCCGAATCCACAAACCGCTCCCCCATCTCCTTCTGGAAGAAATAATCATTGAAGCCGTGTATATAGAGATAGGCTTTGCCCGACGGCTTTCGCGCCATCTTTCTCACGATTGTGGAACGGCACGGCCCGTCGAAGGCTTCCCCCTGACCGACATACCGCGCTTCATAACCCTCCAAAATATCGGGATGCCAAGAGAAATCCGTCGTGGCCCTCTTTTCACCTTTATACTTCTCCCCTGCCGCATACGGCGATTCAAATATTACTACCGTTACGAAAGCAAATATCAAAAATAGCAATTTCCTCATTCTGACCGTTTTTATAATAATCCCCCGATTTCGGTATTTACATTCTATAACGAAACAACCCGATGCGCCGGATAGTTCAACACATCCGACGCATTAAGAGTCGATTTGACTATAATTGTAACTACTTGATATTTCCGAATAATTTTCATGCGCTGAAAATTTATGGAATTTTTTCTTTATTTCTTTTTGTAAAACGGAAAAAATAGCTTAACTTTGCGCCATAAAGGAATGAGGAAAAATTTCTTTATTCCGTTAATACCTTATAATCTGATATTTAGCCTATAATCGAACCCACGTCTGGGCATTGCGTTTCAACGTCGCGCACAGACATCGTAAAGACTCAACAATATGGAACTTAAAACCGCATTTGCCGGCACGCTGGAATCGGGCGACATTCTGATTCAAATCTCTCCGGCAGAGAAACCCGGAATCGAAATCGAGCTGGAAAGCACGGTAGCTTACCAGTTCGGCGATCAAATCAAAAGCGTAATTACCGAAACGGCCAAAGGACTCGGCATTGAGTCGGCACGCATCACAGCTACCGACAAAGGTGCTCTCGACTGCACGGTAAAAGCACGCACGACCGCCGCAGTGGTGCGCGCAACAGGCAAAGATGTCTGGAAAGACTAACCCTCAAAACCAATCACAATGGAAAGACTCAGAAGAACAATGATGTTTGTACCGGGCAATAATCCCGGTATGATGGCCGACGCCCACATCTACGGACCCGACTCCATTATGCTCGACCTTGAAGACTCCGTCACGATGGCCGAAAAAGATACTGCCCGTCTCCTCGTTCATAACGCTCTTAAAAGCATCGACTACGGAGATACGGAAATGGTAGTCAGAATCAACCCCCTCAATACCCCTTACGGAAAAAAAGACATCGAAGCCGTCGTGAAAGCCGGTGTCGATGTAATCCGTATGCCGAAGACAGAGACGGCGGAGGAAGTAATTGAAGTGGAACGCGAAATTGAACGCGTGGAGAAAGAGATCGGCTGCCTCGGACGCACCAAGATTATGGCGGCTATCGAGAGTACGCTCGGCATCGTCAATGCCTACGCTATCGCCACGGCCTCTCCGCGTATGATGGGTATTGCCTTAGGTGCCGAAGACTATTGCGCTAACCTTAAGGCCCAGCGCACCAAAGGGGGCGAAGAATTGCGTCTCGCCCGCGAGACTATCGTAGTAGCAGCACGCGCCGCCGGCATCGACGCCCTCGACACGGTATTCTCCAATCTCAATGATATGGAGACATTCCGCAATGAAGTGGAATATATCAAGTCGCTCGGCTTCGACGGCAAATCTATCATCAATCCGCGCCAGATTGAGGTGGTAAACGAAATTTTCACCCCGAAGGAGAAGGAAATTGAGAAAGCCCGCGCTATCGTCGCTGCCATCATGGAGGCCGAGAAGAAAGGTTCGGGTGTCATCGCTCTCAATGGCAAAATGATCGACCGTCCGGTAGTAATCCGTGCTCAACGCACCATTCAGATGGCCATAGCGTCAGGCGTGCTTTCTCCCGATGAAGCTTAATCCTCAATTTTTATAACCACGGAAAATTCGCCTTATCCCTCAAGGGACGGCTTAGAAATATGAACAGCATAAAAGACAGAATGTCAGATATTCAGGCGGCCGCAAAGAGCCTGAACAAAAGTGTCTATGAAGACAATCTGAAAAAAAATATAGAAGAGAGAATGGAGCTGCAGGGTAAAAGCCCGAAGCTCGCAACGCTCGAAGAGGCCATCCGTCGCAGCGGTCTGAAAGACGGTATGACCATATCTTTCCACCATCATTTCCGCGGCGGCGACAAGGTAGTCAATCTCGTTGTGGCTAAACTCGCTGAAATGGGATTCAAAAACCTTCACCTCGCCGCATCGAGTCTCTCCGACGTGCACGCTCCCCTTATCGAGCATATCAAAAACGGCGTAATCACGCGCATATCCACTTCCGGTCTTCGCGGAGAGCTGGCACGTGAAATCTCTATGGGGCTTATGGAAGAGCCCGTCATCTTCCGCAGCCACGGCGGTCGTGGCGCGGCTATCGCCAAGGGCGACCTCCATATCGACGTCGCTTTCCTCGGAGCTTCATCCTGCGACCCGCTCGGCAATGCCTGCGGATATTCACGCTCCGAAAACGCTAAATCTATATGCGGCTCTCTCGGATATGCACTCCCCGACGCTCAGTATGCCGACAAGGTGGTTATCCTCACCGACGACCTCGTGCCTTATCCCAACACGCCCAACTCCATTTCTGAACGCGACGTAGATTTTGTAGTGGAGGTAGATTCCGTAGGAGATTCCTCGAAGATAGCCTCCGGAGCCATCCGCGATACGAAAAATCCGCGCGACATACTCTTGGCTCAACAGGCTGCAAAAGTCATCATCAATTCAGGATATTTCAAGGATGGATTCTCGATCCAGACCGGTTCTGGCGGTGCATCGCTCGCTGCTGTGAAATTCATCCGCGAATCAATGATTGAGAAAGGCATCAAGGCTTCATTCGCACTCGGCGGCATCACGGCTCACATGGTGAAACTGCACGAGGAGGGACTCATCGAGCGTCTTATCGACGTACAGAGTTTCGACAAGGTGGCTGCCGAGAGCATCAAGACCGACCCGATGCACAAGGAAGTTTCATCCTGCGAATACGCAAGCGCCGACGAACCCGGCTCAGCCGTGCATTATCTCGACATCGTGATTCTTTCCGCTCTCGAAGCCGACGTGAATTTCAACGTAAACGTACTCGTGGGCAGCGACGGAATCATCCGTGGAGCTATCGGCGGACATCCCGACACGGCTGCCGATTCCGCACTTTCCATCATCGTATGCCCGCTGCTGCGCGGTCGTATCCCCTGTATTGTCGATGAAGTAACGACGCTTATCACTCCGGGATCTTCCGTCGATGTCATAGTGACGGAATACGGTATCGCCGTCAATCCGCGCCGTCCCGAGCTCGCCGAACGTCTCAAAGAAGCGGGACTGAAAGTGGTAGATATAAAATCCCTCCGCGACAAGGCTCTTTCTATCATCGGCACACCCGCTGCGCTCCCCTTCGGCGACAAGACCGTGGGTATCGTGATGAACCGTGACGGATCCGTGCTCGACGTCATCAAGAATATCGACGACAAGAAATAATCCTATATCAGCCACACGATGAAAACGAGACAGACAAATCTCTCTGTGGCCGCGACACTTGACGAGGTGCTGCTTGCCCGCGATGAGCGGGCAGGCAGGCACGCCCGTCTTGTCGACCGCCCCGACGGAGAGACTCTGCTGGCTCTCACCGTGATTGTGCCGGGCGCCGTAAAACGCAATCTCCGCTCGCTTACCGTGGATCATGCCGCAATGAGCGCCGTGCTCAGCGTGTTTAATAGCGACATCCTCTCTGTGGATGAATTCGATTTCATCACCGGTTTTGAAGCCGATTTCATCATTGCACGTCCGGCAGAAGATGTCAAACGCATCGCTGTCGCCATTGAGGAGACACATCCGCTCGGACGCCTGTTCGACCTCGATGTCATTATGCGTGGCGGACGCCCGATGAGCAGGGATATAATCGGCGCTGAAGCGAGACGATGCCTCTGCTGCGACCGGCCGGCCCGCTATTGTATGCGCGCACGCACGCACTCATCAGAGGAAATATCCGATATGGTAGACTCAATCGTAGACAAATACATAGCCGCCGAACAAAACAAAGCCGGATTTTCTCTCCCTTTAATTTAATCGCCAACTCTCCCGACGAATTATGAACGCCCCCTTTGAGACACGCATACTGCCGCTATCCTCAGCTTGGTTCAGGAAGAAAACAGAAGAATTTCTCCTGCGCCACGGACTTCGTCTCGATGACGTTCCCGAGATTATGCTCGGGCTATATGACTGTGAGGACCATCTCGTAGGGTGCGCCGGGCTTGACATAAATGTCATAAAATACGTCGCTATTTCCGAAGAATTACGTGGGATGAACGCTACATCCACGCTGCTGTCGCCGCTTGTCGCCGAAGCACACAAAGCGGGATATGACAACATTTTCCTTTTCACCAAACCTGAAAACGAAAACGTTTTCCGCGGTCTCGGGTTCCACACCGTCGGCTCGACGCCAAAAGCTCTTATGATGGAGACCGACGCGCACGGGATAGACCGTTATTGCCACACAATCAGCGCCTTGGCCGAAGGGCGTCCGGATCCTGTAGGCGTCGTTGTCATCAACGCCAACCCGCTGACTAAAGGGCATCTGCATCTGCTGCGCCACGCCGCCGACAACTGTGCCACCCTCGTCGTCATCCCCTTGGCTGAAAACATCCTCAACACGTTTAGGGAATCCGACCGAATCGCTATGATTCAGCGTGCTCTCGACGACATCCCCAACGCCATTATAGCACCCCCCGGCCCTTACGCAATCTCATCGGCTACATTCCCCTCCTATTTCATCAAGCGGAAGGATGAAGCTGCCGAAATTCAGATGCGTCTCGAATTGGACATTTTCTGCAGAAAACTCGCCCCTGCGCTCCGAGCTACCGTCCGTTTCGTGGGCTCGGAAAATACCGACCTCCTCACCCGACAATATAATGAAATTATGAAAGAAACACTCCCTAAATACGGCATCTCCCTCGATGAAATCGACCGTCTCACCGACGAGGACGGCCGTCCTTATTCTGCTTCGGCTGTACGCAAGAATATCCGCGAAGACCGCCTCCGGCGCGCACTCTCCATCTCAGCGCCACAGGCTGTGCCGGCCGTACTTGCCGAAGGTGCAGCTCACGCTCTGAAACGTGAACTCGAACTGACTCCGAAACCCGGACTCGTCGACCTGCAAGGGAATGACTCGCATCCCGACATGAACGTCGACATAATGCGTCGCAGCATCGACGCCATCCGCCCGTATTTCCGCAAGATGGCCGACGTAACCTATTTTGAGACTCAGCCAAAGGCTGCTCAACTTACAGAAATCGGTCGTGATGCAGAGGAGGATATGATGCGTGCATCAGGCGGCATCAACACCCACCGCGGCGCTCTCTTCTCGCTTGGAATCACCGTGGCTTCGGCGGCTCGTATCATCGCCAAACGCGCAGCCTTGAACGAGGAGAACCTCCGTCTCGAAATAGCCGTCATCGCCGAAGCGCTCCCCGCCTCGAAGGGAATAACGACAGATTCCAACGGACGGCGTGCCATATCAGAATATCACATCAAAGGCGCCCACGCTTGCGCCTGCGAAGCTTATCCTCTCCTTTTCGACAGCTGGCTCCCAAAATATCGCAGTATGCGCGAAAATGCTGACCCTAACGCTGATATAAAGCTCCTGCTGCTCATCATATCGCAACTCGACGACACTAACGTCTATCACCGCGCCGGACGCGAAGGAGCCGAATTTGCACATAACGAAGCTGCAGCACTTCTCGAATATTTCTCTGAAGAGGGCGTCATAGAAATGAAAAAACGATTCGCTGAAAAAAACATCTCCTGCGGAGGTGCAGCCGATATGTTCGCGCTGACAATATTCATTTTCTCGCTCCTCAACACTACAGCCGCCGGACCCGTCCTCGCGTCGCTGGCATAATATCAAATATCGAAACCTAAATCTAATACCATCTATCTTATGATTGAAATTATCGACAAAGGAGTTTATCTCCTCAATGGCAAAGAGTTTGCTCCGGCAGACGCCAAAAGCCTCCCCACACCGGCCGAGGCTCGTGAAAACACTATCGCCTATCAGATTCTGCGCGCACACGATGCAGACGGCGGTAAAAGCGACAAGATGCACGTTAGCTTTGACGCTATGATGAGCCATGACATCACATACGTCGGCATCATCCAGACTGCACGCGCATCCGGTCTCGAAAAATTCCCTATCCCCTACGCCATGACCAACTGCCACAACTCGCTCTGCGCAGTAGGCGGCACAATCAATGAGGACGACCACGTATTCGGCCTCTCCGCTGCCAAGAAATACGGCGGCATCTACGTACCTGCCAATCAAGCTGTAATTCACCAGTATGCCCGCGAAGCTATGGTGAAATGCGGCAATATGATACTCGGCTCCGATTCACACACGCGCTATGGCTCGCTCGGAACGATGGGCGTAGGCGAAGGTGGCGGTGAGCTCGTAAAGCAGCTCCTGAAAAACACTTGGGACATCAACGCTCCGGAGGTAGTGCTCGTATGGCTCGAAGGCGCGCCGAAGAAAGGGGTCGGACCTCACGACGTAGCAATCTCTATGGTGAAAGCCGTTTTCGACAGCGGATTCGTTAAAAACAAAGTACTCGAATTTGCCGGTCCCGGTGTCAAGAACCTCCCCATCGACTTCCGTAATGGAATCGACATCATGACGACCGAAACAACCTGCCTCAGCTCCATCTGGATTACTGACGACGAGGTTAAGCACCACTACGACATCCACGGCCGTAGCGAAGACTTCAAGCAGCTCGCTCCCGGCGACGTGGCATATTATGACGGCGTAATCAAGATAGACCTCTCCAAGCAGGAGTATATGATTGCACTCCCCTTCCACCCCTCCAACGCCTACACAATCCACGAGCTGCAGGCTGACCCCGAACGCATCATGCGCGAGGTAGAGGAAGACGCTCGCAAGCGTTTCGGCGACAAAATCGACATCGATCTCGTCGGCAAAGTTAAAGACGGCAAAGTACAGGCCGACCAAGGCATCATAGCCGGCTGTTCAGGCGGTACCTACGACAACCTCTCGGCTGCAGCCGCCATTCTGAAAGACCAGACTGTCGGCAACGACTATTTCACTATCTCGGCTTATCCGCAGTCAGTACCCGTATATATGGCCACCACGCGCAACGGCATCGCCGAAGAGCTTCTTGAAGCCGGCGTTGTCATCAAGCCTGCCTTCTGCGGTCCTTGCTTCGGTGCCGGCGACGTTCCGGCCAACAACGGTCTCTCAATCCGTCACACTACGCGCAACTTCCCCAACCGTGAAGGTTCCAAGCCCGGACAGGGACAGCTCTCTCTCGTCGCTCTGATGGACGCACGTTCCATCGCCGCCACAGCAGCCAACGGCGGTATCATCACGGCGGCTACCGACGTGGAATTCGAGGACAAGCACGCTCCCTACGACTTCGACAAGAAAATCTATGACCGTCGCGTCTTCTACGGCTTCGGACATGAAAACCCCGATCAGGAACTCCGCTATGGTCCCAACATCAAGGACTGGCCCAAGATGTATCCTATGTCGGAGAATATGATGCTCGAACTCGCAGCAGTAATCCACGATCCTGTCACCACTACCGACGAACTGATACCCTCAGGCGAAACATCATCCTATCGTTCCAACCCCCTCAAGCTCTCTGAGTTCGCTCTCTCGCGCCGCGTGCCCGAATACGTAGGCATCAGCAAACGTATCCAGAAAGAAGACCTCCTTCGTCGTGAAGGGAAAACGCCCGAGGCCCTCATAAAAGCTCTCGACCGCGTGGCAGCCAAAGCAGACGATACTTCCCTCGGTTCATGCGTATTCGCTAACCGTCCCGGCGACGGATCAGCCCGCGAGCAGGCCGCTTCTTGCCAGAAAGTGCTCGGTGGCAATGCAAATATCTGCTATGAATACGCTACGAAACGCTATCGCTCCAACTGCATCAACTGGGGTATCGTGCCTTTCACCATCGACAAGGACGTCGATTTTGATTACGTTCCCGGCGACTACGTCTTCGTTCCCGGTATCCGCAAGGCAATTCTCGACGGCAAAGAGGAAATAATGGCTAAAGTGATTACTCAGGACGGAGTGAAAGACCTCAAGCTCTATTTCAAAAACCTCACCCCGACAGAACGTCAGATTCTCGCTGACGGATGTCTGATGAACTATTACGCCAACAACAACAAATAAAAACAACCTTAACTAAATACCATAAAATGGAAAAAATTAAAATGACCACTCCCGTCGTGGAGATGGACGGCGACGAAATGACCCGTATCCTCTGGAAGATGATCAAGGACGAACTCATCCTCCCCTTCGTCGACCTCAAAACAGAATATTTCGACCTCGGTCTGCCCGAGCGCGACAAAACTAACGATCAAATCACGATCGACGCAGCCGAAGCCACCAAGAAATACGGTGTAGCTGTAAAATGCGCCACAATCACTCCCAACGCTCAGCGTATGACGGAGTATAACCTGCATCAGATGTGGAAGAGTCCTAACGGCACCATCCGTTCCATCCTTGACGGAACGGTATTCCGTACGCCTATCACGCTCGACTCTATTCATCCTGCAGTGAAAAACTGGAAGAAGCCTATCACAATCGCCCGTCACGCTTACGGCGACGTATACAAGAGCGTAGAAATTCGCGCAAAGGAAGAGGGTGTGGCAAAACTCGTCTTCGAGAGCAAGAGCGGTGAGAAAGAGGAGGTAATCATCCACGAATTCAAAGGCCCCGGAGTGCTTCAGGGAATGCACAACACCGACAAGAGTATCCGCTCTTTCGCCCATAGCTGCTTCAAATTCGCTATCGACACCAAGCAAGATCTCTGGTTCTCCACAAAGGATACTATCTCCAAAAAATATGACGCACGTTTCCGCGAAATATTCGACGAGGTGTATGCTGAATACAAATCCGATTTCGAACGTCTCGGTCTCGAATATTTCTATACGCTCATCGACGACGCCGTAGCTCGCGTTATTCGCTCGAAAGGTGGCTTCATCTGGGCTTGCAAGAACTATGACGGCGACGTGATGTCGGATATGGTTTCCACGGCTTTCGGCTCGCTGGCCATGATGACTTCCGTGCTCGTTTCTCCCGACGGCAAATACGAATTTGAGGCCGCTCACGGTACCGTGACCCGCCATTATTACAAACACCTCAAGGGTGAAGAGACATCCACTAACCCGATGGCCACAATCTTCGCATGGAGCGGTGCTCTGCGCAAACGTGGCGAGATGGACAATCTTCCCAAGCTGGTAGAATTCGGCAACAAGCTCGAAGACGCCTGCTTCGACACCCTCAATGCCGGCATCGTAACAAAAGACCTCGTCAATCTGATGGAGGGAATTACTCCGACGGCTGTCAATTCCGAGCAGTTCCTCGAAGCAATCCGCGCTAACCTCGAAAAGCGCCTTGCTTAATCACAACTTCACACAAGAATTTCCGGGCGGATACGAAATCGTGTCCGCCCGTTTTCTATCCATCAGAAATCGGCTATCTTATTATATGGGGATGGAAATCGTGGAGAAAATACAATTTTTTGCACAATGCGCGCGTTATTATATCAATGAGCGCAAAAAATACACATATATCACGTGCGTCAATCGGCTATGGTTTACGGCTTTCTATGGTCGTAATCCTTCTTTTGTGTATTGGCGTAACGGTGTGTGAGGCGCGCCCTCAGCGTAAGATTTACAATAGGCAATATGCCGATCTCAAGCCGTGGCATCTCGGATTTTCAGTCGGTATGCATTTTCAGGATTTGAATTTCACGCATAACGGCAATATCACGGCCGACGGGCAGCAATGGTACGCTGAAGTGCCGTCGTTCTCGCCGGGATTCTGCGTCAATGTATTGGGAGATCTGCGGCTGCACAAATATTTCAACCTACGGTTCTCGCCGGGCATTTATTTCGGCAACAAGGTGGCTCATTTCCGTGATCAGAATTCGGATTTGACTAACAAGCAGGACATAAAGACGACCTACGTGGTCCTTCCTCTTGACCTGAAATTTTCCGGAGATCGTCTGGGCAATACGCGACCTTATCTGACAGTCGGTGCGATGGGCACGTTCGACATCAGCAAGAAGCGGTCGGAATTTCTGCGCTTCAATCAGGCCGACGCTTATCTCACCGTGGGCTTAGGGTGTGATTTCTATCTCCCCTTCTTCAAGCTCAATCCGGAGATTAAATTCTGTTTCGGTCTGACCGATGTGCTTCAGCATAAACGTCCCGACCTGGTGGACGACCCTGAGACGATGAAGGTGACTGAGTCGCTGTCGAAGGTCAAATCGAATATGGTGGTATTAACGTTCTATTTCGAATGAAAAGCAGAGAGGCATACAAGGGATCGAGACTGCGGCTAAAGCACGCACTTGTGGCATCGGCTCTTTTTACGCTGCTGATGGCATTTTCACCGCGTATGTTCGCTCAGACCGATATGATGCTGACGCAATATTGGGCAGTACCGACCTATTACAACCCGGCCGCAACGGGTGATACGGACTATCTGCGCATCCGCGCCGCCGGCAAGCTGCAATGGCTCGGAATCAAGAATGCCCCGATGGGGTTCGGGCTGCTCGCCGACGCCCCCCTTCAGATAGGAAAACAGCGTATCGGACTTGGTCTGGAAGCACAGTATGAAGAGCTCGGTCTCTTCAAGAATACTGACATAGCATTGCAGGCCAGCTATAAGTTTAAGCTTTTCAAAGGGACGTTCAGCATCGGCCTTGAAGCGGGATATTTCATGCAGACGTTCCGAGGGTCGAAAGTAGATCTTCCCGATAATGACGATTACCATGAGAGCAACGATGAGGCCATTCCCAATCAGGATCTGACGGGCAATACGTTTGATTTTTCGGCCGGATTGCAATATACGCATAAATGGTTTTACGTGGGCATCGGGGGTAAGCATCTCCTCCAGCCCAAAATCAAGATGGCCGCCGAGGGGACGGAATCCACAGAAACCGCGGAATTTGAGTCGGAAGTGAGCAGAATGGTTTATTTTACAGCCGGAAGCAATATTCCGATAAAAAATACGTTATTTGAATTGCAGCCCTCTATATTGCTGAAGAGCGATTTCAGCACTTTCGGAGGTGAGCTTGATCTGAGGGCAACGTATAACAAATTCCTGACTTTCGGCGCAGGATACCGCTACAAAGAGGCTGTATCGGTAATGGTCGGAGCCACGTTCAAGAATTTTTATATCGGCTACGCATACGATTATCCGCTGTCAGCCATATCGAAAGCGTCGTCAGGCAGCCACGAGGTCGTACTGGGATATCAGGTAAAACTTGATTTCTCGCAGAAGAACAAAAACAAACACCGCTCAATACGCTTTATGTAGAGCCGTTGTTCGGGGAAACGAGATAAGGAATTAAAAATATAAAAACAGAAACAAATAGACGGTAACCCATCTGGCGAAGCCGTCGCAAGATAGGAAACGATGAAAAAAGCATTTGACAGATACAATTTGAAGAGCAAAGCGGCATCATTGCGAGGCGCGGCAGCGTTCGCGCTGACCGCAGGAGTCGTTCTTCTGACGGCCTGCAGCGCCTCACGAGGCGGAGGTGCGGGTGGCGAAGTGACCGGCGTAGGTGGCGGGTCCTCCTCCGAGCCTACTCCGTACGGAATGGTGCTCATCGACCGCGGTGCATACGCTATGGGTCCGGGAAAGGATGACAGCGTACACAATATCAAGGCCGACTCACGCGGTGTCTCTGTCGATGCCTTCTGGATGGACGAGACCGAGGTGACGAACTCGAAATACAAGCAGTTTGTATTCTGGGTACGCGACTCCATTATCCGCGAGCGTCTCGCCGACCCTGCCTACGGTGGCAACGAGGCTTTCAAGATAGAGGAAGACCGCGAGGGCAACCCCATCAAGCCTTATCTCGACTGGAACCGTCCCATACCTTGGCGCAACCCCAACGAGGATGAACAGCGTGCCATCGAAAGCGTATATCGCACCAACCCCATCACAGGACGCAAGGAGCTCGACCCTACTCAGCTCAACTACCGTTACGAAATATTCAATCATACGGAGGCCGCCAAGCGCCGCAACCGTGTGGATGCCACGCGTCGTGAATACAATACCGACCTGCCGACGCCCACCGATCTTCCTATGATTTCCAAGGATACGGCATATCTTGCCGAGGACGGCTCCATAGTACGCGAGACCGTAACGCGTCCGCTCACAGGAGATTATGACTTCCTCAATACTTACATTATCAATGTCTATCCCGACACGACTGCATGGATAAACGACTTCGATAATGCATACAACGAGCCTTATACGCGTATGTATTTCTCTCACGCCGGCTATAACGATTATCCGGTGGTAGGAGTCAGCTGGGAACAGGCCAATGCTTTCTCTAACTGGCGTACGGACTATCTGCGTCGTTCTTTGGGTAAGGAAGGTGTATTCATCGAGCCTTACCGTCTGCCGACCGAAGCCGAATGGGAATATGCCGCACGCGCCGGCAACAGCGAGAGCGCATACCCGTGGGAAGAGACACTCCCAATGGACGAGCGAGGCTGTTTCTACGCCAACTTCAAGCCTATGGAGGGTGATTTCGTACGCGATGGTCACTTAATCACGTCGCCTGTCGGGACCTATTCTCCCAACGATTTCGGATTATATGACATGGCCGGTAACGTTTCTGAATGGACTTCGACAGCCTATACCGAGTCAATCAATCGTCTGACGAGCGACCTCAACCCCGAATACCGCTATAATGCGGCGCTTGAAGATCCTTACAAAATGAAGCGCAAGATAGTACGCGGTGGCTCATGGAAAGATGTGGCCCACAATCTGAGGAGCGACCTGCGTCAATGGGAGTATCAGAACGAGCAACGCAGCTATATCGGCTTCCGCAACGTACGTTCTCAAGTAGGATTCGCACGCGGCACCAAGAACCGTCAGCGCAAATAATCTCCTCAAAATCAATAACTGAATAACATTACATCTGACATTATTATGGTCAAGATAAGAAAATACGCCAACGTAATAGAACGCTTTCTCCACGGCCCCAACGGGCAACGTTTCTTCAACTTTGCCTATTCAATCGGTGCGGCTGTCGTCATCTGGGGCGCGCTCTTCAAGATTCTGCACCTTCCCGGTGGCAATACTCTTCTCTGTATCGGTATGGGCACTGAGATTGCGATGTTTATCCTCACGGCTTTCGACCGTCCTCCCAAAGAGTACGAATGGGAGAATGTGTTCCCCGTTCTTGATTCCAAGGATCCCCATGACCGTCCGGACTTTCACGGCGGCATAGGCGGAGGAATTATTATAGGGGGCGACAGCGGCGGCATACCGGCTGGAGCCGAAGGTGGTTCTGTTTCCGGCAGCGGTGGCTCTGTTTCCGGTGGCGGTTCTCAAACCATCGTCATTGGCGGTGGAGGCGGATATTCGGGAGGTTCGCAAGCACCACAGGGTGTTGCAGCCGGAGGATCACCACAGGCTACTGTATATGGACCTACGGCACAGGTGCCCGCAGGCGGAGGTAATATAGGCTCGGCGATGATTTCCGCTGCCGAAGCTTACGGACTGACGGAGGACGATACGGAATCTCTGCGCGACAGCATCGACAAGATGGCCGCAGCTTCCGAGCAACTCTCCCAGATGGCCGAACTTACTTCAGCCACACAGAATTATCTCGAACAGATTTCCGGCATCGCGGAGCAGATGACCAAGCTCCAAGAGACGACTCGTTCGCTGAACGAAGTAAGCTCAGTGCTTCTCAAATCTTACGAGGCCATAACGCAGAACAGCGAGACTATCTCAAACTCTTCCACTGGTTATGTGGAGCAGATGGAGGGTCTCAACCGCAATATTTCCGGGCTGAACACAATCTACGAAATTCAGCTTAAGAGCGTATCTTCGCAGCTTGACAGCATCGACCGCGTGAACCGCGGATTGAAGGATATCCGTGATATGTACGACAAGGCGGCCAACGAATCCTCTCATTATTGTGAGGAAACAGAAAAGATGGCCCGCTATATGAAACAGCTCAATCAGGTCTACGAGAAGATGATTACGGCAATGACCATCAATATGGCTAACCCGATGATGGGGGGAGCACCCGGTCAGACTCGAATCCCGGACCCCTTTGAGAAAGATTGACATATAACGGCAACAGTAACAGATAAATAAAATTTATAGACTAACCTCATTCAACAAAATCTGAATAGATAAATGGCTGGTGGCAGTAATAACGTTGCAAGAATGTCTCCGAGACAGAGGATGATCAATCTGATGTACATCGTGCTGACAGCGATGCTGGCGCTCAATGTATCCTCAGACGTTCTCAATGGCTTCAGTCTCGTACAGGAGGGCTTGCACCGCACCAATAAGAATATGACGCTCAAGAATGAGGTGCAGTTCCGTTATCTCACTTCGCTCTATGAGCAGAACCCTACGAAGGCTGGTCCGTGGTATCAGCAGGGACTGGAGCTTCACGACCGTTCCAACAAGCTATACAACGAAATCGAATCGCTAAAGAAATTGATTGCACAAAAGGCTGACGGGCCCAACGGCGATCCTAACAAAATCGTCAATCAGGACAACCTCGAAGCCGCATCTACCACGATGCTCAATCCTATGTCCAATCGTGGCAAGAAGCTTCGTGAGCAGATTGAAGCCTACCGCAATTTCATCCTTCCGCTTATCCCGGATCCCGACAAGAAGAAAGCCGTCGACGAGATGCTGTCGCTCAAGGTGACGCCCCCTCCCGGCACAGTCGGTCCCGTGGCGTGGGAAACGCGAATGTTTGACAATATGCCCGTCGTGGCAGCCATAACTCTTCTCACGAAGCTGCAGAACGACATTCGTCAGGCTGAATCCGAGGCTATGGGCAACTTGATTTCGAGTATCGATATGGGCGACATCCGCGTCAATAAGCTCAGCGCATACGTTATCCCGAAGAGCAATATGATAATCCGCGGAGGAAAATACTCCGCCAATATCGTCCTTGCGGCAATCGATACGACACAACGCCCTGTGATATACGTGGGAGGCCAGCGCATCAACAATGCCGACGGGCTATATGAATTCGTTCCCGGCGCCGTAGGCACGCACGAGTTCTCTGGATATATCGAGGTTATGCGCGCCGATGGCTCCATCGACAAACAACCCTTCAAATCATCGTACACCGTAATTGAACCGATGGCGACGATATCCCCGACAATGATGAATGTGCTTTATGCCGGCATCGACAACCCGATAAGCATTTCCGTTCCCGGCGTGCCTATGACGTCAGTTCAAGCCACGATGACCAACGGATCGCTGACACGTAACGGCGACAACTGGGTTGCACGCGCGACCAATGTAGGTGGTGAAGCCACGATTTCCGTTTCGGCCGAGCTTGAAGGGCGTATGCAAAACGTCGGTTCAATGACCTTCCGCATCCGCAAACTGCCTGATCCGGACCCGTTCATCCCTGTATCCGGCGGTCACTATAAGGGCACGCCGAGAAGAATTTCCAAAGCCGCTCTCATGGGTGCCGACGGTATCGGAGCCGCTGTGGACGATGGTCTGCTCAATATCACGTATACCGTCATCTCCTTCCGTACGGTCTTCTTCGACAGCATGGGCAACGCTATGCCGGAAGTCAGCAACGGCTCGCACTTCTCTGAGCGACAGAAGGAACAGTTCAAACGCCTCAAACCGGGGAAGAGCTTCTTCATCTCCTCAATCAAGGCGAAGGGACCGGACGGCATCACCCGCGACATCTCCCCGATGGAGGTGGGGTTGAATTAAAATAGAAAATAATAAGATTATGAAATTGATACGACTCATACTTCCGGCATTTCTCGCAGCCCTGTTCATTGCGCCTGCTTTCGCACAGGTAGAAGAGGGGGGCGTGGTGAGACGCCGCTCCGAAAAGGACAAGAAACAGGAGAAAAACGTAGGTATCACCGACCGTATGCAGAGCTTCTATGAGAATAAGCCCGTGCACGATGCCGACCTTGAATATATGCGAGAAATATACCGCGAGCTCGACCTCACCAAGGACGCCAACACTCCGCTATATTTCCCGGAAGACGTCGTAGACGGTCAGAAAAACCTTTTCCGTATCATTATGGAGCAAATAGTGGGCGGAAAGATTCCGGCTTACGAATATCTTGACGGCCGCGAGGTATTTACCGATGAGTATAAAATCAATGTCGGCGATATGCTCGACCGCTTCGGCATCTATTATACCGAGGAGAAAGGTTCGTCAGAAAAGAACCGCAAATACGTCATCGAAGAGGCGGATATGCCTACCGGACAGGTACTTACCTATTATATCCTTGAGAAATGGGAATTTGACCGCCGCACCAACCACATGCGCACACGCGTCGAGGCTATATGCCCCGTGCTGACCCGTGCCGGCGACTTCGGCGGTGAGGCTCGTTATCCGATGTTCTGGGTGAAATATGACGCTCTGCGTCCGTGGCTTGCCCAACAGTATATCTTCTTAAGCGACGATAACAACAAGCCGCAGTATTCGCTCGACGATTATTTCAATATGACGATGTACGACGGCTCGATATACAAGACCAAAAACCTGCGCAACCTTTCTATGAATCAGATGTATCCCGACGAGGATATGCTGAAACAGGCTCAGGACAGCATCGACAACCGCCTGAAAAACTATGGAAAGAACCTGTGGGTGCCGACCCGTGAGGAATATCTCGCGCAACAGGAAGCCGCAGCCGAGCGTGAACGTCTCGCAGCCGAGAATGCCGAAGCGGAAGCTGCCGGCGAAAATATACCGGTGCGCGATGAGAGCAACATCGACCAGCTTGAGCCGCAGAAGAAGACCTCTGTGCGCAAAAAACGCAGCACGACGAAGAAACGCGCCAAGAAATCGAAGGTAAAATCTTCTTCCTCCTCCAATACTCCCAACAGCAACGCCAATAAATCCGTAAGACGTCGCAAACGGGGACGATAAAGAAAAATGAAAATCCTTTTCATAGGAGACTATTCCAATTTACATGCGTGTCTGGCCGGCGAACTTCGTCGGCTCGGACATTATGTAACGGTACTTAGCGACGGCGGCGGTTATCAGCTTACAGAGGCCGATATGCTTCTGGCTCGACGCCCGGGATTGAAAGGTAGTGTCAGTTATCTTTATAGTGTCTTCAATGTCCTGCCACAATTGCGCGGATATGACGTCGTGCAGTTTATCAATCCGCACTATCTTTCACTAAAACCCGGCAAGCTCGCCTACTTTCTCAAAGAATTGAGAAGATATAACGGCAAGCTGTATCTGACCCTTTGTGGCAATGACTATTATTTCGTCAATGCGTGCGTGAATACCGATATTTTCCGTTTTTCTGAAT
>JAGAUF010000079.1 GCA_017620885.1 Muribaculaceae bacterium | reverse complement strand
GTCATAGTATAGCTGCCCACAACCATACCGCAGTTCTTTTCCTTGAATTTGGCCACTATGCGGGCAAGCGTTTCGGGCGAGCTGTAAAGGTCGTCAGAGTCGAGCTGAACGGCGTAAAATCCGCAATGTTCGTTCATAATCGCCTTGTTCCAGCATCCGCCGATGCCGAGGTGTTCTGACTTGTCGACGTGGATAACGATAAGGCGAGGGTCGTCGATGGCGTCGAGAAGCTCGCGGGTGCCGTCGGTAGAGTCATTATCGACGACAATAACATTGAAGGGGAAGGGAGCTTGCTGCGCGAGAGCAGAACGGACGGCGTCGCCGACGGTGCGTACACGGTTTCTTACCGGGATGATGACTGATGCTTCCACAGGGAAGTCGGCGCGTTTGGCGAGTATCTCTTCAGGGACAGGATTAACGTCATTAACGCGTCCGTTGAGCAATTCGAGGAAGAAGAGGAAATCGTGCTCACGTTCCAGCTGAGCCTCACGGCTGCGGGGATCGACGTAATCGTGCTGTTTCTCTCCCGAGCGGCGGTTGTCGGTGCGGCGCGTCGTGTAGAGGTATTCGGGAATGTGGACCACGGCGCGACCTATGGAGAGATGCAGACGAAGTGCATACCATCCTCCGTCGGTATTGTCGGAGGCATATCCGAGGCGTTCCGCCACTGCCTGAACGTCGGTAGCATTGACGATGACGAGGGGGCCGAAATCGAAATCATCACGCACGGAACCGATCTGATAGTCGATCACAGGATGGTCGGCTACCGAGCCGTCGTCGAGTATTTCGCGATAATCGGCAAATGCGATTGCGGCATCGAAATCGACTGCTACGGCCACATAACGTTCAAAGTCAGATTCGCTTATCTCTACGTCGCGCGGCCCGATGACGAGGCCGATATACTCCGTAAGGGGTGAATCCTGAATCTTATCGAGGAGATGATTTATGGTGGTGAAACGGGTAATAATCATATTGTATTGTTTGGGTTATGTAACAGGAATTTAACGTCCGAAGGAATTCAGAATTTCTTTCATAAGGGCGTCGCGTGCAGCCTGATCGGTGAAGGATTCAAAAGGTATGCTGAGAACGGCGCGGCGTGCGCTCCCTTTCTTGCTGAGCCATCCTGCCGGTGCATCCGAGTCGGTAAATTCAAGCAGCTCGCGTGCCTGCGGGTCGACGGTCTCAAGAGCGTCGGGCGTCTGCACGATGTATTGACTTTCATTGAGCGTGTTGGAATATTGAAGTGTGCGCTCTCTTACACCGGGGGTATTGCTGACGGTGGTGCGGACTTTTCCCGAACGGGTGGATTCTGCATTTTCTGCCGGCTCGACGCCGAGTATTTCGCGGGCAAATTTCCGGTCATTTTCAGAAGCCTTCTCTCCATAGAGGTCGCTGACCACATATTCACCGCTGACCATAAGATTTCCCCCCTTATTGATGAATGTCTCCAGATTTTTCTGCAATTCGGGAGGGAACGCGCGGAATTTTACACCCGACGAACCTTTGCCGACAGTCGTAGCTTTCTGGCGACCGAGGATAAGGTCGACGGTCTTATAATCGGAGAGTCGTACAGAGCCGTTTTCTACCGCTCCGAGCGATATGCTGACGAAACCGAATCCGGCGTTTGCAATAGAGATGCCGTGAATGTAGGGGTAATCGAAGGTGTTTCCGGCGATGACGGTCTGTATGTAATTGCTGTTGGAGCGGCCGAAACTATCGCCTGCACCGCGGCGGAACTCGTGCTGATGACCGGAGAAGGAGATGTCGCGTACGTAGGGCACGCCAAAGTCTTTCTCCGAGTCGAATCCGGCGCGTCCGTCAGAGTTTATTATACCGGGCGCTGAGACGCGAGTGAATCCGTTGATGATCAGAATCGGTTGCTTCTCGTCAGGCGCTTCGCGCATAGCGAGTATTTCGGAGGGGAAGGAGAGACCGCCGTCGTTGGCTGCCACAATCTTGAAGCTGTGGATTTCGTTGTCGTTGATCTTGACATCGTAGTGTGTCGAAGAAGTTTCTGCAATCTTTCTGAATCCCAATACATTCTGCGATCTTTCGAAGATGATGTATTTCTTAGGCATCGCTGTTGATTCCAGAGGGTCAGGCGTAGGTTGCCAGCTGAGCGAATAGTGCTTTTTCCCTTTGCGGACGATGGAGAAATCTTTTACCGGGAGAGGCTGCACTATAAATTCTCTCCCTTTGCGCTCCGATACGAAACGGCCTATGGCTTTATACATTGCGCGTCCTACCGTGAAGCGGAAAGAGGGGTCGAGGCCGTATTGCATATCGCCAAAATTCTGGTGGCTCATGAGCTCGATCAGGGCAGTCGGCACTTCGGGTACGCGTGCTTCGAGGTAAGATTTATCCCACATGGAGCGGCGTGTCCATTTCGGTTCGAAAGTCTTGCGGATGTCGCCCGTGATCTGCTGCATCAGCATATCGGTGAGCTGGCGGGAGTTCATACGGGGCGTTCCGTCGGTGTAAGATGCGCCGCCGTTGGTGTAATATATGCCGAGCGTTCCGACAATGCTGTCGTCGGAGCGTTTGCCCGCGTCGGAGTGGAGAGCCACAGTCACGTCGACAGGGATATGAAGCCCCTCCTTGCCGGGAAGAACACGTGAGCCGCCGGCGAGCCAGTTTACCCAATGTCCGCGTCCCGTATAGTCATCTTTGTAGTCGTCGCGACCATGATAAGGGGAATAGACGCTTTCCGGCGCTCCGGCCCAGTGCATCCAGTAGCGAGCTCCTTCAAGGAAGCGGGGAAGTCCCGATGTAGAGAAACGTGCCGTAGAGCCTTTGGGGGCCACAGGAGTCTTGTCGGCTGCATAGTCCTGCGCGTCCACGTCCTCGTCGCTGATGTCTTCGTCGGTTTCGATAGGAGCAGAGGAGTCGGCTGTTACGTCGCGCCGGTTTGTGCTGCGTTCGATGTTGCCCATTCCTCCGCCGATTTTAATAGCGTCTGCAGTCACGATTTTGTCAGCCTCGGAAGAGACGTTGGTGAGCGTCACGACAGGTTCCACGTCGCTGTATCCCTCTTCGAAGGGGAAAGTGCCGAGATAAATCCAAGTGCCGCCGCCCATCGTCTGATTGACGCTGAATTCGCGTGAACCGCCGGAAAAATTGACGGTATATTTTGCGTCTTTAGTGCTGTTAGGGAGCGATTTATAGCTGATATATACGGCATATTCGCCGTTTTGAGGTATGTCGGCATACCAAGCGGCTACGCTGGGCTTGCCGTTCTTTATTGTACGAGTCTGACGGTAGGTGCCGGTCTCGAAGGGATTTTCCGTGTCGCGGTATGTGCGGAGGTCGTAGATGAAGCCGTCCTTTTCACCCGTTTCCCATTTGCGGCCGCCGGTCTGTTCCTTGTAATAAGGTTGAGAATAAAGGTCACCGTCCACGTTAGTGTCATTATCGACGATCACCTCGTGCTTGTTTACGTCACGTTCGCGTGGCAGCATGACGTATGCGCCGGCATTCTCCAGCATCGGCACGACGTAGGGCAATATATAAGACATAGTATAGATGTCTTCGAGGGTCTCGAAGAGAAGCGGACGTTGCCATGCCCAACCTCCGTTCTTGAAATATCGGCCGTGGCTGTGCCACATTGCCACAACATCGTTTTCCATTCCTTTGGAGGGACGTGCGTAGGGGTCGGTGGAGACGACGAACGGTTCGTTATTGCGGTATTTTTCGGGCAATTTGTCGATTTTCTTAGTGTAATATGAGAGGTTGTGTTTGCCGACAGTGAGCGAGATTTTATAATTGCGCACAGAATCAGGTACGGCGCGTTTTACGGCACCGTTCATATTGTTGATAAGCTGTTGCGAAATAGGGAGATATGTGAAATTTTCGTTTAGCTTCACTTCGGTGGAACGACGTGCATCGTTGAAAATCACGCTATTGACGCGCAGTCCGCCGGGATTCTGCTGCTCGGGAATGACTTTGAGGATTTCGCGATTTACAACGAGCGTTATAGAGTCGTTAGACTGCTTCTCCGGAGCGGGGTCGGAAGCGTTGGTGAATTTCGTGGTTTTCTGTGTTGAGGAGGGCTTGGGAGCGGGAGCAGCCGTGGTTTGTTTGCTCTTGCGAGACTTTTTCTTTTCGTCGGACGAAGAGCCGGAATCTTTCTTCTGTTTGGATGATTTGCTCGATGAGTCCTGTTTTGAAGATTTGTTTTTCTTGGAGCTCTTGGAAGATGAAGCGTTGGAATCGTCGGATTTCCTCGATTTCTTCTTTGACTTTTTGGATGAGCTCTCCTTATCGGAGGATTTTGACTTCTTTGATTTCTTTGATGACGCCGACTGCGACGTGCCTGCTTTCGATGATTTTGCTTCGAGCGGAAGCGGTGAAATCGCTGCGCACGAAAGGGTGAGAACCGTTATAAGAATAAATATATTTTTCAGCTTCATAGTCGGTAAATAACAATAAATCAGCGGTCGGAGGTGATAAGGCAATCACCGCAGACCAACATATAACTCAGAGCGAGGGCTCACAAAATGAAGAAAGCAATGACCGGAACGAGACATCTGAAGGGATGAAAAGACTCCGGGCATATCACATTTCCCCGACTGCAAAATTAGCCAAAAAACGACAATCGGCCAAAGATATTCTCGTCCTTAACCTTTTTTAATAACGGCCTGCTTTTTAGTAACTATTCAGCCAAAGAACCGATATGCCGGAATGGCTCGCCTTTATCAGACGAGAGCAAGGATGGCATCAAGAGGGGATTGTCCGTTTTTCCATGCCGTGTCGGCAATGGAATGGAGAGCGTGGAAGGCATCGGCGCCGGTATCGGAACGGAAGCAACCTGATATTTTCTGTTTGACCTTGAGTTTTCGGATTCCGCGCTCGGAGCCGTTGTTGTCCGATGGTATTGCCGGATTCTCAAGGAAGTTGAAGATGTAGTCCCGACATTTTATAATTCCCCGTTTCAGCTCATTGAACTCTTTTCGCAGATTGTCAAGGTTCCGTTTGAGCAAATCATCAAGTCGGGTGAGCCAGCTCTC
>JAGAUF010000078.1 GCA_017620885.1 Muribaculaceae bacterium | reverse complement strand
CATGTCTTCACAGTGGCCTTACCGCCGACTGTACGGCTCTTGAAATCGGCCCGCATACCGATCCCAAGACAGGCAAAGAGTATGAAAATCTCCTTTATCAGATTCGTCCCGCTTTCGGAGGAAACATCGTTGCAACGATCGTAAACCCCGAGTGCCGTCCGCAGATGGCTACCGTGCGCGAGGGCGTAATGAAGAAAGAGGTGAGAGACAGCAACTATGTCGGTGAGGTAATTTCGCTCGACGTGAACAAATACACCAATAAGACGGATTTCGTTGTCGACATCATTGACCGTCACGTTGAGAAATCTAAGGTCAATCTCAAGGGCTCTCCGATTATTGTAGCCGGTGGCTACGGTGTAGGCAGCAAGGAGAATTTTGATCTCCTTCAGCAGCTTGCTGATACGCTCGGTGCAGAGGTTGGCGCCAGCCGTGCCGCTGTCGATGCCGGATGGATCGACCATGACCGTCAGATCGGTCAGACGGGTGTGACCGTGCGTCCGAAGCTTTACATAGCTTGCGGTATCTCCGGTCAGATTCAGCACATCGCCGGTATGCAGGAATCCTCGATGATTATCTCAATCAACAGCGATCCCAATGCCCCGATCAACAAGATAGCCGACTACGTCATCACGGGTAAGATGGAGGACGTAGTGCCGAAACTCATTAAATACTACAAAAAGAACTCAAAATAACGATGGCTAATTTCTATACAGATAATCCGTCGCTCAAGGCACATCTCTCTCACCCCTTGATGCGAAAAATCGTCGAACTGAAAGAGAGAAATTTCGCCGACGCAGAGAAATTTGATTATGCACCGCTGAACTTCGAGGACGCTATGGATTCATACGATAAAGTCCTTGAGGTAGTAGGTGAGATTTGTGGAGATATAATTGCTGAAAACGCCGAGGACGTAGATCACGAGGGTCCGCGTGTTGAAAACGGCCATGTGACTTATGCCGAGGGCACCAAGAAGAACCTTGACGCCTGCCGCAAGGCCGGTCTGATGGGTATGTCGATGCCCCGCCGCCTCGGAGGTCTCAACTTCCCTATCACTCCTTACATTATGGCTGCCGACATCGTCAGCCGCGCAGATGCCGGTTTTGAAAACCTCTGGGGTCTTCAGGACTGCGCTGAGACGATTTATGAATTTGCCAATGAGGAACAGCTTCAGAAATATATCCCGCGTGTATGCGCCGGAGAGACTATGTCGATGGACCTCACAGAGCCTGATGCCGGTTCCGACCTTCAGTCGGTAATGCTTAAGGCTTCTCAGAAGGAGGATGGCTCATGGGTGCTTAACGGTGTGAAACGCTTCATCACCAACGGCGACAGCGACATTCATCTCGTTTTGGCTCGCTCGGAAGAGGGGTCGAAGGATGGCCGTGGCCTGTCGATGTTCATCTATGATAAGAAGAATGGTGGCGTGACCGTGCGCCGTATTGAGAACAAGATGGGTATCAAGGGCAGCCCGACGTGCGAGCTTGTCTATAAGGATGCTCCGTGCGAGTTAGTAGGCTCACGTCGTCTTGGTCTTATCAAATATGTGATGGCCCTGATGAACGGTGCCCGTCTCGGCATCGCCGCACAGTCGGTAGGTCTCAGCGAGGCAGCTTATCGCGAAGCACTCAGCTATGCAAAGGATCGTCAGCAGTTTGGCAAGCCCATCATCGAGTTCCCGGCTGTTGCCGAGATTCTTTCCGTGATGAAGGCTAAGCTTGACGCTACACGCGCCCTGCTTTACGCTTGCTCACGTTTCGTAGACATCTATAAAGTTTACGATGATATTGCCAAAGAGCGTTCCCTTACGCCGGATGAGAAGAAAGAGGCTAAACAATATAGCCGTCTGGCAGACGCCTTCACACCGCTTGCAAAGGGTATGTCGTCGGAGTTCTGTAATCAGAACACATACGACTGTATCCAGATTCACGGCGGTTCCGGCTTCATGAAGGATTACACCTGCGAGCGCCTCTATCGCGACGCCCGTATCACATCTATCTACGAAGGCACGACGCAGCTTCAGGTAGTCGCAGCCATCCGCCACGTCACCACCGGCACCTATCTCAACCAGATAAAGGTGTATGAAGATATGCAGGTAGCTGCTGCTGATGAGAACATCAAGAGCATTCTGGTGAATATGACGCAGCAATATGCAAATGCAGTTGAGGCTGTAATGGGTGTGAACGATGCCAATTTCAAGGACTTTATGGCCCGTCGCCTTGTCGAGATGGCAGGATACATCATCATGGGTTATCTGCTTCTTGACGAGACTCAGCGCGATGATTCATTCCGTCGCTCGCTCCACGTATTTGTTAAGCTCGGTCAGGCCGAGGTGACGAAGCACGCTGATTTCATCGGCAACTTCAATCCCGAACAGATCTCCGATTACCTCTATGAGGAGGAGAAAGCTCCCGTGGCTGAAGCCTGAAACTTTGATAATCAGGAGCCGCATTACGGATAGTCGGTCGGCTCTGACTTAGTAATAACGGGAGGACGTGCCAATTAGGTTGGCTCGCCCTCCCGCGCTGTTTTCCTCTTTACGGAAAACTTCTTAATGTTGATGATAAATATTCGTAAATGATTGATAGAAAGATATATGTGATAGCGCACGATCTTCTCGATATTGCCGGGATACCGGCAGAGTATATTCCTGCGACTACGACAATTATGCTCCTTACTTGCGCCGTCCTTTTGGGATTGGGGCTATATTGGCTCCTTTCACGACCTGTCGCAAATTTCTTGAACGGCAGGATAAAGAAATCATCTACCGTAATTGATGATTTGATTCTTACGCCGCATAATGTCCACGCTATATGCGCCTTGATTGTCGTGGTTTTGTTTGGAAGCGTTGTCCCCGAATTGCTCGCGCATTATCCTAAGGCTATTCCGACAGTTGGCAAAATTACACGTATCGTCAATATAGTGATGATTACGTGGGTTTCGTCGCTTCTGGTGCGCGGATTGTCGGAATATCTCGGATCTTCGGGCAATAAACGTGGCGGATCGCTCGTGATTCGCAATCTTCTCAATACAATCATTGGATGCGTCGCCACATTGCTGATAGTCAGCATTATACTAAATCGTAATTTGTCTTATATCATTTCCGGTTTAGGTGCTATGGCAGCTGTGCTGATGCTGGTTTTCAAGGATTCCATACTTGGAATGATGGCCGGTATTCGCCTGACGCTCAATAAGATGCTTAAAGTGAACGACTGGGTGTCCGTGCCGAAATACGGCGCAGAAGGTAGGGTAGAGGATCTGACGCTGACAGCTGTCAAAATCCGAAATTGGGATATGAGTGTGTCGACGGTGCCTCCGTATGCGCTTATCTCAGACGGTTTTACCAACCATGAGTCTATGCTGGATAAGGGTATTCGGCAAATACGCCGTACATTTACATTCGATGTCAATACAGTGCGTCGTCTGAGTATGGAGGAGATGAAGTCTTTGAGCGATTTGAATTGGTTGCAGGATATCGACCTTGATACGCCGCAAGTAAATCTTAAATTGTTCCGCCGGTGGCTGAAACAATACATTGACCAGCATCCGCGCACATGTCCCGCTCCGCGTCTTTTTGTGAAAGAACATCCGCAGACAGCAGAGGGGTTGCCTCTGGAATTACATTGCTTTGTGAAATGCGTAGAATGGGCGGAATTTGAGGAACTTCAAGCCGATATTCTCGATGAGATTATCGCCACTGTCGGGCGTTTTTCACTTCGTCTCTACCAGCTTCCTTCCGGCGCTGATATCCGTCCGCTTTCTGATTCACGAGCAGAGCATTAGGAGCAGAAGCAGGAGAATCGCGACGCCTAAGAGGGAGAAGCGTCGGAAAATAGAGGGACGGGAGGATGATTTGTTTTTATTGCGGTCAAGATGAACTGGTGGGGGAGGAGTACTTTCCAACGGATTGGTGAGGGCGTCTTCTATATCCGGACCGCTGATTTTGCAGCCTGTTTTAATGTCGGAGTCATCAGATGATTCGTATGCGGTCGTAGATCGCTGAGTTCGTGACGCATTGGAGCGCAGGGGCAGCCATTCTCCACATTCAGGGCATTTTGTATCCTTCTCGCTTATTTCACGCAGACAGTATGGACAGTAGCATCGTTGCTTCATTTGCCTACCATTTGGAGAAATTCATCTTCTGAAACGAGAGGAATATTGAGTTCTTCGCATTTTATACGTTTGGAAGGTCCCATATTCTCTCCGGCGAGGACAAAGGTTGTTTTCTTCGATATGCTGCCGGAGTTTTTGCCTCCTTCACGTTCTATCATCTCCTTGTATTCTTCGCGCGAATGATGTGCGAATGTTCCTGAAATGACGATAGTTTTCCCCTCAAGGGAATTGCCTTTAGGTTGCATCTTCTCTTCAGAAAGAGACATTGTCACACCGGCGGCTGCAAGACGCTCGATTATGGCGATATTGGCCTCGTCGTGAAGATAAATATAAATACACTGAGCTATGACAGGACCGATGTCGGGGATGGCGGTCAGTTCGGCATCGCTCATGGCGCGCATACGTTCCATTGTCTGCACCGATGATGCAAGGCGCTTAGCTGTGGTCTCGCCTACATTGGGAATCGAAAGGGCATATACGACGCGTTCAAACGGAACATTCTTTGAATCTTCAATACCTTTGAGTATGCGACGCGCCCCTTTTGCTCCCATACGGTCAAGTTTCAGGAGGTCATCTTCTTTTAAATCGTATATGTCGGCAATATTGCGCACGAGGCCGGCGTCGTAGAGCATCTCGGATGTTTCCTCACCTATGCCGTCAATGTTCATCATACGGCGCGCGGCAAAATGTTCAATTTTACCGGTAATCTGCGGACGACAACCGTTATGGTTGGGACAACTCCACGCGGCCTCACCCACGACGCGTACGAGTGGCGTTCCGCACACAGGACAATTGGTGACAAACTTAATCGGCAGAGAACCCTCTTCGCGCTGACTCAGCTCTATGCCCGTGATTTTCGGTATAATTTCGCCCCCTTTCTCGACATAGAGCATGTCCCCTTCATGGATGTCAAGTTCCTTGATAATATCGTCGTTATGGAGCGATGCCCGTTTCACTATTGTGCCGGAGAGAAGTACCGGCTCCAGATTAGCCACAGGCGTGACGATACCCATACGTCCCGTTTCAAAGGAGACAAAACGGAGCTTTGTCAGCGCACGCTCGGGATTGAACTTAAACGCGATGGCCCAGCGAGGGGATTTGGCGGTGAATCCGAGATTGAGCTGCTGACGCAGGGAATTGACTTTGAATACGAGTCCGTCGGTAGCCACGGGTAGTCGCTTTCGCTCTGTATCCCAATAGCTTATGAACTGATCAACTTCTTCGAGGGAATGAAGAAGTTTCATCTCTTTAGAGACTTTAAATCCCCATTGCCGAGCTTTCTCCATATTGTCAAAATGATTATCGCAGGGGAGGTCGTCAGCGAGAAGATAATAGAAGCGGGCGTCGAGGTGACGGGAGGCTACAATCTTAGGATCCTGCATTTTCAGTGTTCCTGACGCCGCGTTGCGCGGGTTGGCAAAGAGGGGCTCTTCATTGAATGCACGTTCGGCATTAAGCTTCTCAAATACTTCCCACGGCATCAGAATCTCACCGCGAATCTCAAACTCGTCCGGCCAGTCTCCGGGTTGCAGCTTCAGAGGGATGCTTCGGATAGTTTTGACATTGGCAGTCACGTCATCGCCCTGTGTGCCGTCGCCTCGCGTCACGGCGCGAATGAGGCGCCCGTTGCGATATGTGATGGCTATCGAGGTGCCGTCAAATTTCAACTCACCGACTACCTTAAACGTCTCGTTGCCAAGAGATTTCTTTACGCGTTCAAACCAGTCGTCCACATCCGAAACTGAATATGAATTGGATAGCGAGAGCATAGGGCGTTCATGTACTATGTGTGTGAATTCCTTCGTCAGATCGCTGCCTACACGTTGGGTAGGTGACAAGGGATCTTGAAATTCCGGGAATTCGGCTTCCAAGCGCTCAAGTTCCTTCATAAGCAGGTCGAATTCCTTGTCGCTGATGTCCGGAGCATTCTCTACATAATACTTATGATTGTGAGCATTGATTTCCGCACACAATTCGTCAATCCGCCTTTTCGCTTCTTGTGAATCCATATTTCGTTTGTGTTTATTTTGTCCGACGGCCGGAGCTCAATTATTCCCGAGGCAGATAGGGATAGTCCACCTGCCATAAATATAGCGCTTCCGCAGGCATGGAAGTCCCGGCTGAACATCGGTTTTTCTCTGTCATTATACGCTCCACATCCGAGCGGGTGAGTTTGCCCCGACCTACATCCACAAGCGTGCCGACCACTGCACGTACCATGTTTCGGAGGAAACGGTCGGCAGAAATAGTGAAGACGGCGCCGTCGATTCCTTTCAGCATTTCCCAGTGAGCCTCGGTCACATTGCAGATATTTGTTTTTGCGTCGGAGTGCAATTTGGCAAATGATGTGAAATCCTGTGTGCCGAGCAGTACTGTCGCGGCATCATTCATCCGTTCAATATCGAGTCGGGAAGGGGATAGCCACGCCATATTGCGGAAGAATGGCGATTTCTCGAAGAGAACGAAGTATTTATACGTTCTTTTGGTTGCGTCAAACCGCGCGTGTGCCTCATTTTCTGCCGGGAAAATGTCGTAGATGCTTATCAATTTGCCACACAGCCGGTTAAGCGCAACGATGAGTTTCTTTACGTCAGGGATAGTCCGGTCGGTATCGAAATGTGCGAACATCTCGCGGGCATGGACGCCGGCATCGGTGCGCCCCGCACCCGTAATGTCGATGTGGTGTCGCATAACGGTGGCGAGCGCATCTTCAATCGTGCTCTGCACGCTTACGGCGTTGGGCTGACGTTGCCAGCCGTGGAATCCCGTGCCGTCATATCCCAGACGAATGAAATACCTCATCAGTCTCGTTCAAGATAAGTTATGCCGTAAAGCCCGGATTTATAGTTGTTTAGGAATTGACGTCCCTCTTCGGCAGTGATAGCGCCCTGCTTCATGGATGCCGTCACCCATTTCTCAAGGTTACGGACGAGCTTTTTCGGGTCATATTCCACATATTCCAGCACCTCGGCCACCGGCTCTCCGTCTACTATTTGTTCAATCTCGTAGCCATCTTTTGTCGACGAGATATGAACGGCTGCTGTATCGCCGAAAAGGTTATGAAGGTCGCCGAGAATTTCCTGATATGCGCCAACGAGGAAAACTGCTATATAGTAAGGCTCGCCCGGCCGGAGGTTATGAACCGGGAGGGCGTGAGATTCTCCCTGCGGAGCCACGAAATGACAAATTTTGCCGTCGGAATCGCATGTGACATCCTGAATGGTACATACGTGGTTCGGTTTCTCGTCGAGACGGCTGACCGGCATAATGGGGAACATCTGGTCGATGGCCCATGCGTCGGGCAGTGATTGGAACAGGGAGAAATTGCAGAAGTATTTTTCCGGGAGCATACGCGCCACTTTCTTCAGCTCTTCCGGTGGATGTTTCATGTTGCGGGTCATTTCGTGAACGTCACGTGCCACTGACCAGAACAGTTTCTCTATTTGTGCGCGTGTAGAGAGGTCGAGCAGACCAAGCGAAAAGAGTTCGAGAGCCTCTTCTCGTATCTGGAGTGCGTCGTGCCAGTCCTCGAATACGCGAGAAGGGTTGATTTTATCCCAGATATTGTACAGTTCACGGAGAAGCTCGTGCGCATCTTCTGTGACAGTATCATTGTCGTTCCATATAGGGAGCGATGTCGTTTCAAGCACCTCGATGATCAGCACGGAATGGTGAGCCGTCAGTGAGCGGCCGCTTTCCGTGATGATGTTCGGCTGTTTGAGATCGTTCTTGACGCAGACGTCCACAAGTGCGGATACCGAGTCGTTGACGTATTCCTGAATGGAATAATTCATCGAGTTCTCTCCTGACGATGAGCGTGTGCCGTCATAATCCACACCAAGTCCTCCACCGATGTCTACGAAATCTATGTCATAACCGAATTTGGACAGCTGCACATAAAATTGCATCGCCTCACGAAGAGCGGTCTTGATGCGGCGTATTTTTGTTATCTGACTGCCTATATGGAAATGAATCAGTTTCAGGCAGTCGGTCATTTTCTGTTTGGTAAGGAAATCGAGGGCGTCGAGCAATTCGCTTGAATTGAGTCCGAACTTGCTGACATCACCACCCGACTCTTCCCATTTTCCACTGCCGGAAGATGTCAGCTTGATGCGGATGCCGATATTCGGGCGCACGTTGAGGCGCTTGGCCATAGAGGAAATAAGCTTAAGCTCGTTCATCTTCTCCACTACGAGGAATATGCGCCTTCCCATTTTATGAGCAAGGAGAGCCAGTTCGATGTAATCTTCGTCCTTGTAGCCGTTGCAGATAATCAGAGAGTTTTTATGGGCGTTCATCGCGAGCACGGCGTGCAGTTCCGGTTTCGAGCCGGCTTCAAGTCCGACATTGAAACGATTGCCATGGCTTACGATTTCCTCAACTACTTGGCGCATCTGATTGACCTTGATGGGATAGACGATAAAGTTCTGTCCCTTGTAGTCGTATTCTTCTGCGGCGCGTTTGAAACAGTGCGAAATCTTTTCGATACGGTTGTCGAGTATATCGGGGAAGCGCAACAGCATAGGTGCCCCGACGTCGCGCAGTTTCAGCTCATTGATCACATCAAGCAGATCGATGGGCGCGATGCCCGGCTGAGGCGTCACCTGTACGTGCCCTTTGCCGTTGATAGAGAAATAATTACGTCCCCATCCCGTTATATTGTAAAGCTCTTCCGAGTCTTCAATTCTCCATTTTCTCATCTCGTCGTTATAATACAGAATTTATAGTTATAACACTTTAAGTGTGAACATATTTTACCCACAGGCGCATTTTATTGATTTTTTCTTCCGAGCAGTTCAATTTTATCGGCGTAAATTTCTGTTATTCGCCTTGTTATGCTCATCTTATCCTCATATTCCCGTGTGCGGAGTTTCCCTTCTATATAGAGCATAGTTCCTTTGCGGATATAACGTTCGGCAAGCGTGCCGAGACGTCCGGAGGCTATTATGCGGTGCCATTCAGTCGTCTCTATGCGGTTAGGCCCGTTCACTTCGTTAGTGGCCAAAGAGAAAGCCGCCACTGCAAAATCCTTTTCCGGATATCTCACAGTCGGGTCCTGCCCGACGTGTCCTAAAAGTATGACTTTGTTTACGCTCATTTTTATCTTTTGGGTTATTAATCTGAGGGAAGAATTTATCGGTCGTAGATGGCTTTCAGAGCGAGAGCTGTGCGCTCGTGCAGCCCGAAGAGCAGATTGAAAGCGTGTAGCGCCTCGCCTGCACCTCCGCGCATATTACCGTCTATTACTGCCTCAATTTCGGCTCGTTCGGGGGCAGGTTTGCTGATTGAAATGATACATTTGTTTGTTCCGGCCACTTCCTGTTCGCTAACTTTGCCTCGCACCATAAATGTGAAGTTATGATCGTCGTAGATGTTGTCATAGATGGAGAGGATGTCCTCATAGCTCATCGAGAGGGGGAGTTCTACGTGAATACGAATCACACTGTGGCTTGAGGTATCAACGGTAGGGTTGAAGCGGATATTGCCGTTGAAGCTCATCTGTGCCAAGCGCAGATGATTGGCGATGTGCACGCCGCTGTCAGCCAGACGTTCGGCGGGAATACGTTCTTCGGGCATAGTTATGTCAATATCTATGTCGCCGTCAAGCACCAGATTGGCTGCGAGCGGATACAGCATAATCAATGCTGCGCTTTCCTCCGGATAAGGGAGTACGGCACGTTTGGCACCACGTACCATTGGCTTGCGGTAGATTTCGCTAAGACCGAATACGTAGCCGTCTTTTTCCGGGTGTGGGGTACGGGTCAGGTCGATGATGCGTAATTCAGGATAGTTGTCGGCTGACTCAAACAGGGCGTGGCTCTCTTCGCTGTCCTCACATACGAATACGGCGTCGAGCTTGTCGAAATCAAGTTTCTGCGAAAAATGCAGTTCTGTCTCGCCGATAAGACCGTAGTGTATGTCCTGTACGGGTTTACCGACATTGCGTTTCCCCGAGCATTGTTTCAACACAACGTCAGGATGATTGACCAGCAGGCGCAACAGCTCGCCACCGGTTTCACACTCGCCTCCTAATATTCCAACTTTAATCATATTTCGTTCTCCTCATATTCCTCCTCATCCATATCCTCTTGTTCGCCGTCGAAATCGTGCACGGGAAGCAGTCGTGAGAATATTTCCTGCGCTTTTTCCGGTGTGACATCCTCGCGAAGCACGGCGAAGATAGTGTCAGTGCCCGGAATGGTACCGAGAATCTCGGGCGTTTTGCTTATGTCGAGATCGTAAGCAAGGCCGGCTGCGTAGCCGTTTCGCGTCTTTATGACGGCCATATTGCCGGAGATCTGGAGAGAGACGAATCCGCTCTGATAATTGGGATTCATCTTCAGGCTTTCGCCCGAAAGCAGCTTGTCCTTGAGCGAATTGCTCTCCGGCAACACATACATTGCCACTCCACGGTCGGTAGGCACCTTCGTGGTTTTCAAGCTACGTAGGTCGCGCGACAGTGTCCCTTGCGTTACTGAGCAACCCTGCTCGGCAAGCAAGGAGAGCAGCTCCTCTTGGCTGCTTACGCATCTGTTGCGTATAATATTGACAATCAATTCAATTCTTTTTTTACGACTCTTTTTTGTTTTCATCAATGATTTGTTTTGCGGGTTAAGAGGACTGTTTTCTTTCCCTGCGGTTGAGGGGATGGTTAT
>JAGAUF010000077.1 GCA_017620885.1 Muribaculaceae bacterium | reverse complement strand
GTTTCCGGTCGGCGAGAGGGATGTGAGCGTCTTTGAGAATGTCGCTGACGAGGGATGTGCCTTTGATGCCGAGGGGAGCGATGCGGTCGCTGGGTAGGGGGTGGCGGAAGGTCAGCTCGGAGAGTGGGAGGGTGGTGTATAATATCCGGTTGGAACGGTCGGAGCGGATGGCTCGCCATGTTTCCGGGTCGAGGGATATTTCGCGTTGCACGAAGGGATGTGTTTCCGCGGTTTTGACGTTTAGTCGGGCCATGGTAAGACCGTCGCGGTCGAGGAGAATAGTCGCGTCGGGGAGATGCCAGCGCAGAGGATAGGCGTGACGGCGGATTGCATCGGAAATTTCGCGAGCCTGTGTGCCCGAGCCTCCGCGAGTCCGGATAAATCGAAATATGAATGTCTGTGGGTCGGGAAAGGCGGTGAGATCACCGTAGGGGATGAAATCGCGATATTGTGCGAGATGCTTGTCAAGAAGGTAATCAAGTGCGGCTGCGTCGGCAGCGAGATTGTCGCCTGTACGTGAGAGGGTTTTCATAATGCCGGGCCATCGACCGGCGATTAGCGGCAGAAGTTCGTTGCGGATGAAGTTGCGTTTGAAATCGGATTGAAGATTGGTGGAGTCCGTGACATAGTCTTGTCCTATTTCTTCAAGAAAATTCAAAATTTGGCATCTGCGTAAAGATAGGAACGGGCGAATGATTTCTCCGTTATCGGGTTTCATTCCGGTCAGACCCTCGATTCCGGTACCGCGAAAAAGGTTCAGTAGAATAGTTTCTACATTGTCGTCGAGGTGGTGCGCCACGGCTATCCTGTCGCAATTTTGTTCTTTTTTAATGCGTCGGAAAGCATCGTAGCGTAGGTCACGGCAGGCCATTTCTGTCGAGATGTTTCTCTCTTTCTTATATGCCTCGACATCGAAATCGACGGCTATGAGGGGGATGTCAAGTTTTTCACACAAGGCGCGTACGAAAGATGAATCACGGTCGCTCTCTTCGCCGCGGAGGTGAAAATTGCAATTTATGGCAATTGTCTCTACGTCTGACATTTCGAGCGCACGTAACAGCGCGACGCTGTCGGCTCCGCCACTTACGGCTGCGAGGATGCGGCTCGACCTGTCGGGAAGGGCGCGGCGTACTGTTTCGAGGAGATTATGCGTCTGGTGTGAGAGTGACATCGTATCAGTGAATTAGCGTACTATTACGGGGACGACACACGTGATTCGGGCCACTTCCCGGATGTCGTCAAACGGGATGGAGAAGGGTGGAAATTCTTCTGAATTATATGATACGCATTTTACGGCAGTCTTGTCTTCTTCATCAGGGAAAAGGCGTTTGAGCATAATGCCGTCGTTAGTTACTATTGCGTAGACTTCACCCCACCGGATTATCCCGGAATTGATTTTCGCGAGGCCGACGAATGATGCCGGAGGAATGGATAGGTCGGGATTCTGACGGTTGAGCATGGAATATCCGGATGCCTGAATGAAGAACTCAGTCTCGCGAGGTATTCCGGGGAGGGCGATTTGCGGCAGATTTTCAATCATTGCAGCCTCGGCCAGTCCGGATGCTTTACCGCACTCGGCCTTCGAGGAGTCAATGAGCGGATATAGGGCGAATCCGGCGGATTCATTGATGTTTAACATATTGCCCTCGCCTGTAAGAAACCATTTTCGGTTGAGGTCGGGGTAACATTCCAGCACTTTTGCAGCTGTTTTGACCGATAAGTCTTTGCCCGGCTTGCGAGATTTGCCGAGAGTTCCGACAGCCAATTTACATTCCTTCGTAATGCGGTTGTCGTTCAGATTTTTCATTTGCGCGAATTTGTCGAGACGGTCTATTCTTCGGTCTTGCATAGCGAGTAAAGTGATTGGGTATTGAAAATATAGTGCAAAGTTAGAAAAAAATTGCAATATTGCAAAAAAGACAGTTATCTAATTGTATTTTTGAGGTGAAGAAAAAATGTCAGGTGATAGTTTGTTTTTGAGGTGAGATATTAGTAATTTTGCAGGGAAGAAAAAGAAGCAAAGAAATGGACTGGAACAAACTTATAAGCGACAAACGACTGGGCCTTGAAGAGTATCATGATCCGCGGTGGCATACGCGCAGCGATTTTCGCCGCGACTATGACCGGCTAATCTTCTCTTCCCCTTTCCGCCGTTTGCAGAACAAGACGCAGGTATTTCCGCTTCCGGGGTCCATTTTTGTGCATAACCGATTGACACACAGTCTTGAAGTGGCTTCCGTCGGCCAGTCGATGGCCAATGAGGTGCTGCGTATTTTAGAGGGGGAAGGGTGTAGGATTGTAGGAACGCCTCTGTGCAATATCCCTGACATAGTCGCGACGTCGTGTCTCTGTCACGACATAGGCAATCCTCCGTTCGGCCATTCAGGAGAGAAGACAATCGGCACGTTTTTCAGCGAAGGGGCAGGGCAAGTGTTCCGCGACCTCGTTTCTCCGCGTCAATGGGCCGATCTGACCAACTTTGAGGGTAATGCCAACAGTTTCCGTTTTCTCTCGCATCAGTTTGTAGGACGTCGTCACGGCGGATTCGCCATGACCTATTCCACGCTCGCTTCAATAGTGAAGTATCCTCATTCGTCTCTTCTTGCCGGCGATAAAAAGAAATTCGGCTTCTTTGAGAGTGAGGAACCCATCTATCGCAAAGTGGCCGCCGAACTTAAAATCCCTGAGATAACGCCGGGTAAATTTGCCCGTCACCCCCTTGTTTTCATCATGGAGGCGGCCGACGATATCTGTTATCAGATAATGGACATCGAGGATGCCCACCGTCTGAAAATCCTCTCGTTTGATAATGTGATGGAACTGCTGCTCGGGTTCTTCGATGAGAAGGAGCAGGACCATATACACAAGTCGATGACGCGATTCATCGATCCGAATGAAAAAGTGTCATATATGCGTAGCAAGGTGATCGGTGTTCTTGTGGAAGATTGCGCCCGCACCTTCGTCGCGAACGAGCGGCGCATCCTTGACGGAGAAGAGGTGCCGGCGCTGACACGCATTATCTCTCCGCGTCTGCTCAATGCCTACGAGAATTGCTCGAAAACGGCTTGGGCGAAAATTTACTGCGCTCCGGATGTGGTGGATATAGAGATAGCGGGCAATCGTATCATTACTTATCTGATGGAATGTCTGACTGATGCCGTGCTTCATCCGGAGAAGAATTTCTCACGTTTGCTGCTCAGTAAGGTGCCGCGGCAATACGATACGAATGCCAGCGACTTGTATTCGCGTCTTCAGTCCGTTCTCGACCACGTTTCCGGCATGACCGATGTCTATGCGCTCGACCTCTTCCGCAAGTTGAACGGTCACTCACTTCCGGCTGTTTAAATAAGAAAAATTATGACAAGAATACTTTTCATACTGCTGACGACTCTGCTTCCCATCGTTGCATTTGCTCAAGAATATACTCCGGAAACATTGCCGTTTGACCCGCGTTCATTCGTATGTGATCCGGCACACGAGCTTTCCGGGCAGGAAGCCGCGCAAATCAATTCGACGCTAAAAGGCATAAAAGATAAATATACAGTGGCTATCGTTGCTGTCATAGTGCCCTCGACGGGTGATATGGCACCGGCCGAATTTGCCACCGAGCTTTTCAATAAATGGAAACCCGGCGCCGACAATAAGGACAACGGAGCCATTATCCTTGTCGCGCTCGAACAACATCGCGCCTTTATAGCCACCGGGTACGGCCTCGAAGGTGTTTTCACCGATGCCCTCTGCACCCGGATTCTCAACAAATATTTCGTCCCTGAGATGAAGAAAGGGCGTCTTTATGACGGTCTCAACGCCACTGTCGGGGCTATGTCAAACATAATAGCAGACCCGGCAAATGCCGAAGAATTGCGCAGCGATACTCCATACGGCGACGGCCGCCCTATGGAGGCTCCTCTTTCTTCATACCAATTCTGGCAGATAGTCTTTTGGGTCGCCTCTATGATTTTCATAGTCAGTGCGATTATTTTCTTCGTCGATCTCTTCTCGACACGTCGCAAAACAAATTTCGAGAAGGCAACAGTATGGAAAAAACATCTTCCGATTTTTTGGTTGTGTGCTGCGTTTTCCATCGGCTCGGGTTTAATTTTCGCCCTCCTTGCCCTGATATTCCGCAATTACTATCGGAATAAGCGCGTCCGCTGCGATACGTGCGGCCATAAGATGAATAAACTTTCCGAGGAGAAAGACAACGAGATGCTCAATGCCGCTCAGGATCTGGAAGAAAGGCTCAATACCATAGACTACGACGTATGGGTATGCCCTCAGTGCGGCACGATAGAACGTTTCCCATTCCCGACGGCTCAGAAAGTTTACTCCAAATGTCCGAAATGCCACACCGTGGCCCGGCGTCTTGTAGTCGATAAGACGCTTATTCCTGCCACGACGCGTCGAGCCGGTGAAGGCGAAAGAGTTTACCGCTGCGAATATTGCCATGATGAAAGCCATATTCGCTATAAAATTCCCCGGAAAGAGAACAATGCCGCCGGCGCCGCTGTTTTAGGTGGTATAGCGGCCGGTTCTATGGGCCGTGGCGGAGGTGGAGGATTCTCCGGTCCCTTCGGCGGAGGAATGAGTGGAGGCGGAGGTGGGGGCGCCTCATGGTGACCGTCGCGTGAATGCTGATTATAATGAAAATATAAGTCTCTATATTATTGAAAATGAAAAGTGTAAGAATATCGTCGGCTGCGGCTTTGGCTATGGTTATCCTTTCCGCGTGCGGTAATGGAAAGAACGCCGATGAATCCGTCAAGGATATGGACGTGGATTTCCGCTCATATTCTATTGATGCTATTGTGAAAAACACCGCTGATACTGTCTCGGCCGACTCTCTGCGCCTCTGGCACGTCTCCGGCGATTATGTGCTTCCCGAGCGCATTGGATCAAACGACATCACCGCCCTGCGCGACTCCCTTATGGCGCTCGCCGAGGTAAGCGTTACAAACGGTGTAATTTCACCGGCCATTTCTAAAAATTATGATGTGACTGATTTAGACGTCCGCAAGACGTCCGCTCCAAGCACTTATCGCAATTCCCTATCTGTGGATTATCTCACCTCGCGAATAATCGTATGGGAGAATTATACTTACGGTTATGAGGTCTATATGGCCCATGGTATCCGCACTTTCACTTATGTGAATTATTCCATAGCCGACAACAAGATTCTTACACTCGCCGACCTTATGCGGCCCGGCTACGAGAAATCCCTTCTCGAAGAGATACGCAATCAGTTGGTGGATCGAATCGGCGACAATCTCTTCGATGTAGAGGAAATTACGATTCCGACCGATTTCCGTATTCGAGGCGCAGGGATAGATTTTATTTTTCCTGCCGCGACTATCGCGCCCTATTCGGAGGGTGAAATCGTCGTGAATCTTTCCGTCATGGATCTCGACGGTCTGCTGACCAACAAGGCGCTCGACTTGATTCTCTGTACCAACGAGGACGAAGATACCGAATATTGACGACATGAACATCGGGCAGCTGCGCAGACAAACCATCGAACGCCTCACACCCAAATACGGGGAGCGGGAGGCCACAGCTATGACGCGTCTCGCTTTTTTCGCGCTCGCGGGGTGGGATACTTCGCAGTTTATATTGCGCTCCGACCGGGAAGCGTCAGCCTATCTCACCGGGAAGTTCGACGATCTGGTGAATCGCCTTCAGAAAGACGAGCCAATTCAGTATATTCTCGGGATGGCCGATTTCTATGGAATGGTGTTTAAGATACGTCCAGGCATCCTCATTCCGCGTCCTGAAACGGCACAGCTCGTCGACTGGATTGTAGACGATATGAGCGGTCGCAAAGACCTTGCCGTGCTCGACGTCGGCACGGGCTCCGGCTGCATCGCCGTGGCTCTCGCGCTCAATCTTCCATTCTCATCGGTAACGGCCATTGACATCAATCCCGAGGCCGTGGCTCTCGCGCGTGAAAATGCCAAAAATCTCCATACACGAATCGACGCCCGGCAGGTGGATATATTCCTGTATGAGCCGGAACGACAATCGCTCGACATAATTGTCAGCAATCCTCCCTATATTCCGCAGTCGGAGAGTCGGTCGATGGAACGCAACGTGCTTGATTTCGAGCCTCACGAAGCCCTCTTCGTGCCCGACGATGATCCGCTCCTTTATTACCGCCGTATCATCGATGTGGCCAAGATTGCACTTCGTCCGCACGGCGCGCTGTATTTTGAAATTCATCCTCCTCTTGCAACCGCCCTTCGGCAACTCCTCTCTTCTGCCGGATTGAACGTTGAGATACGTAATGATATGTATGGGCGTCAGCGTCTTCTTAAAGCTGTAAAATGAAAGTATTAGAGTACGATAAAGTAAAAACGCGTCTCGCGTCTCTCTGTGCGCGCAGCGAAACCTGCTCCTTCGAGATACGGGTCAAATTGCTGCGCACGCACCTGTCGGAAGAGGAACGTAGCCGGATTCTCGATTTCCTTATCGAAAATAATTTCGTCAATGACGAACGGTTCGCACGGGCCTTTGTGCACGATAAGGCGCAGTTTACTTCCGCCGGCCCTGTCAAGATTCGCCATGAGCTTATGAAGCGGCATATCCCAGAACAATTCGTGGATAGCGCGATGGAGTCAGTGCCCGATGAGATATTCGTGCAAAAGGCCCGAAAGATTGTCAAGTCGCGTATCGAGGAATTGTCCGCCAAGGAGACGGATCCCCGGAAAATTCATGACAAGCTGTATCAATACCTTATCTGCCGAGGGTTCACGTTTTCAACTATCCGTGAGGCCCTTCCTTCCCGGTCGGACTCGCTGGACTCATACGATTTTTAGCGCTTGCACCTTGTCGTTTTTCTCTCGCTCTGCTTGGCTCTCTCTGAATTTGTCAAATTGAAAAATAAATTGTAAATTTGCACTTATGGACAGAATAAAAGTAAAAATAATCAATAAGAGCCATCATCCGCTGCCTGAATACAGCACCTACGAGGCTGCCGGCATGGATGTGCGCGCCTACCTCCCTGACGGTTCTGTCACGCTTGCACCGATGGAAAGATGCCTTATTCCTACCGGTCTTTTTATTCAGTTGCCGTCGGGTTATGAGTGCCAGATACGTCCCCGCAGCGGGCTTGCCTTGCGCAATGGCATCTCTATTGTCAATACTCCCGGAACCGTCGATGCCGATTATCGCGGCGAGATTAAGGTTATTCTTATCAATCTCGGCACAGAACCCTTCGTAATCAACGACGGTGAGCGTATCTGCCAAATGGTGATAAAACAATATTCTCACGTCACTTGGGAAGAAGTGACGCGTCTCGACGAAACAAAACGCGAGGACGGAGGCTTTGGCCATACCGGTCTCTCCTGAACAGAAAGATAACACAATTGCCGTGAAGAAATTTCCTCTGATAACTCTTCTGATCCTCGTCGTTGTCGCCCTCATCGGGACGGCGGCTCCGCGCGGCATTTCGCAGAAGCAGCGAGCAGCCAAGGCGCGCTATTACTACCTCGAAGGCGCCCGGCTGCAGGCAACAGGCCAGAATGACGCCGCCTACGAACTGTTCCGGCACGCTTATAACATCGACTCCACATACGCCGAGGCCGCTCTTGAATACGGCACAAATCGGGTAATTCTTGAAAATGACTCAATAACGCCCGACGACAATCTGCGCGCTCTTGAGATAGTCCGCTCGTTTGTGGACAAATATCCGGGCGATTTCATCGAGAATCGCCTCTATGCTTATATGGCATCGCAGCTCGACACCAATCCTGAAGCTATCCGCGTATATGAACGCCTCGCGGAAAATTTCCCCGATAAATCCGCCATACAGCTTTATTTGGCCGATGCTTATATCCGCTGCGACAGTGTAAAAAAAGCTGTGGAAGCCCTCGATAAATATGAAAAAATGGAAGGGCAGTCCTTCTCCCTTTCGTCGCGCAAGGCAAATTATCTTTTCAGCGTTCACGATACGGTAGGCGCCATCGGTGTGGCCGACAGGCTCATCAGGGATAATCCCGCTTCGGAAGACGGTTATCTTCTCCGCGGTATGATAAATATGGCTGTCAATCAGCGTGACTCCGCTCTCCGTGATTTCCTCATGGCCGATTCCATTTCGCCCGAACAAGCCACGTCGAAGATTATGCTTGCCAATTATTATCAGGATTCCGATTCTGTCCTCTACGACAAGTATATCTACGAGTCGCTAATCAACGAAAATGTCGGTCTTGACAGCAAGATGGAGATTCTCGCGGAATATCTCCGTCATTTGCTTGAGAACGACAATGACCGCGCACGAGGCGATATGCTCTTCGACGTGCTCACCAATCAGTATCCGTTTGAACCAATGGTTCTCGAACTCGCCGCCCGTTATTCTTACGAGAAAAATAATTACAAGGAAGCTATCGAGCGAATCTCCGGAGCTATCGATCTCGACCCTACAAACGAGGAATTTTACAAAGCGCTGATGACGTATCAGCTCAACCTCAATCAATTCAAGGAGGCGATGGAGACGTTTCAACGCGCTAAAAAATTCGTGGATCCCGGTCCTGATATGAAGCTCGTCTATGCCACGACAGCCCTCGGTGCAGAAGATTTCCATGAGGCTGAGAAAATGTTTGCTGAATTGATTCACGGATATGTCCCCGACGCGCCTCTCTCTTCTCCGGTAAAGATTAATTCCGACATCCGTGCCCTCGATTATCCCTCGTTGGCGCAGCTAAGCGTGCTTTACGGACTCCTCGGCGATCTCTACACTTCGGCCGATAATCTCGATAAGGCTTGCGGAGCATACGAGAATGCCGTTTCTCTCTTCCCCGACAATTATATGACGATGAATAATTACGCTTATCAGCTGGCGCAGCTCGGCGACACCTTACAGCTTCCGCGCGCAGCCGATATGAGCGCCAAAACTGTTGAGAACAATCCTGACAACCCTACTTTCCTCGATACTTACGCCTATATCCTCTTCAAACAGAAGAAATATCCCGAGGCTCTCGAAAAGCAGAAAAAGGCTATCGAACTTATGGAGAGTCAGAACAAGGAGGTAGAAGCCGTGTACTATGAACATCTCGGCGACATCTATTTCATGGAGGGCGATAAGGAAAACGCTTTGAAAAACTGGAAAAAGGCTCTCGAAATAGACCCCTCTTCCAAATTGGTGAAAAAGAAAATCGAAAAAAAAGCATATTTCCCCGACGAACTTCCCTCCGAGCCGAAAATATGACTATTAGAAAAAACTACATCATAAACGAATGAAGAGAATAATCGCAATCATAACCGTTTTAACGGCATTTGTCGTGGCATCAACCGCCATGGCCCAAACTCCGCTTTCTGCTTCAGAAGGGAAGCAGATCGCTCAGTCGGTCAGCAAGAATTATAAGAACTGGTCTACGGTATCCCTCAGCGGGAAGCTCTCCTCCAATCTGTTGCCAATCTCGCCGTCGGTAAAGATTTTTATGCGTCGGGGCAACGAGGTGACGATTTCTGTTCGCGCCATATTTGTCGGCGAAGTGGCTCGTGCCCGTCTCCGCGGCGACTCTATTCTTGTAGTCAATAAGATGAACAAGACATACGTCGCCGAGCGTCTTGGCGAATTGTTTACGGATCTTCCCGTCAATATCACTGATTTGCAGAGCCTTATCCTCGGCCGGGCTTTTGTGGCCGGCGAAGGTGAGCTGAGCGTAAAAAATGCCGGATATTGTGATTTCTACGGCGTTTCCGACGGTTGGCTTGCCATACCGAAGGAGGGAATCGATGGCTCATTGAATTATGGCTACTCCTTCGACGAGAAGTTCCGTCTATCGCTTGCATCGGCGGTAACCGAAACGCAGTCTATGACAGCCGTCGGACAGTATTCTTATCCCGGCAAAAAGACGCAGATAGATGTCAGTCTTACTTTCAAAAGCAAAAATTATTCAGCGACGCTCGTGCTTGACAAACCAGATTACGGCGCATCTGCTATGGATGATATAAAACTTGATAAAAAGTACAAGAGACAGAATCTCAGCACTTTCCTCAAGAATATAATGAAATTTTAATACGGATCGCGCTTCACCTTGCATCAAATTATGAAACGTTTCCTTACCCCGGCCATATTCCTGATTATATTCTCCTTGGCATCTTGTTTTACTGACGCCGACGCGCAGAAACGCGCCGCCAAGAAGCAGTCCTCTGTGCCTACGGAGTCTTCCGTGGAGATGAAGAAACGTCAGAAAGCCACGCAGCAGGAAATCCGCGAAACGAAACGTCAAATCGCCACAAACGAAAAGTCTATATCGAAGGGAGTGGCTGATCTCGGCCGCATTGACGCCGACATAAAGGTGACGCAGAAGAAAGTTTCCGATCTCGCCGGGCAGATGCATACGCTCGACAATCGCATTTCATCTCTTACATCGCAGATAGCAGCTAATGAGCGTGAACTTAAAGAGCTTCGTGACAACTATCTCGTCTCCGTCAAGAAAATACGCAAAAGCAAAGGCAACAGTTCCAGTCTCTCCTTCATTTTCTCCTCAAAGAATTTCGGTCAGGCCATGCGCCGAATACGTTATCTGCGTCAGTTTAACGCATGGCGCGACCGTCAGACGAAAATTATCCGGCAAAAAAATATGGAGCTGAAGCGGCAGAACGATCTTCTCGCTCAGGCAAAAAGCGACAAGAACCGTGCCCTCGGTCAGCAAAAGCAAGCGCAGGCCACGCTCCGCAATCAATATGCCCGTCAGGATGCTCTCGTGGCTGAACTGCGCGTGCAGGGCGACCGTCTTCGCAATCATCTCGCCAAGAAACAAGCCGAAGCCAATTCATTGAAAAACAGCATCGCGGCTGTCATCGCCGCTGAACAGGAGCGCGAGCGGCAGCGTCAAGCCGAACAACAACGCATCGCAGAGCAGAAACGTCTTGAAGCCCAGCGCGTCGAGGCCGAACGTAAAGCCCGTGCCGAGGCAGAGGCTCAGCGTAAAGCACGCGAAAAGCAGGATATGACGGCGTCTAACACGCTCAAGGCGCCTTCAAAAGAGGCAAAAACCAAAAAGCCGACTAAGGAAAAGAAAAAACCGGTCAAGGAAAAGACAAAACCGGCAAAAGAGGAAAAGAGGGAGAACGTCAAGAAGAACGACGGCAATCGCACATACGCGGACGCACGCAGACGTGAGGCGCGCGGCAAACGCAAGGCCGATTCCGATGCTGCTTCAAAGAGCTCGACGCCGGCATCCGCTCCGGCTGAAGCGAAAGCCGCTGCTCCGGTTCGTCAGGCTCCAGCCGCTGCCGGATTTGACAAATCACGTGGCTCGCTTCCGAAGCCGGTCAATGGAGCTTTCCGCATAGTGTCACATTTCGGACGGCATCCGCTGCCCGAACTCCCCGATGTGGTGTATGACAACCCCGGGATCGATGCCGAAGTAAGCGCCGGTGCGACCGCACAGGCCGTTTATGCCGGGCGAGTCTCGGGCATCTATCGTCTGCCGGGATATAACACGGTAGTAATCGTCTCACACGGCGATTATTACACCGTCTACGGCAATCTTGAAACAACTAATGTCAAGACCGGCCAGAATGTCAAACAGTATCAGGCCATCGGAAAAGTCGCCAACTCGGACGATTCCGGCCGTCCCTCGATTCATTTCGAGGTATGGAAAAATCGCGACAAACTCAATCCGGCGGAGTGGATCAGATAATCGAATATGGATAATAAGAGTTGGATCATACGCCGTTATACAGCATCCGACCGTGAGGAATGGAATGATTTTGTACACTCGTCGCGCAATGCCACGTTTTTATTCAATCGTGGTTTTATGGAATATCACGCCGACCGTTTCGATGATTTTTCCCTTATGGCATTTTATGGAGGCCGTCTCTCCGCGCTTCTCCCGGCCAACCGTGCGGACAACCGTCTTGAGAGTCACGGAGGCCTGACATACGGCGGCTGGCTTCTGCCTGCCGATCGCATCGACGCGCACGCAGTTCTCGAACTTTTCGAGACATTGATTTCATACTGCCGCACAGAGGGAATACGCGAAGTCATATATAAGACTGTCCCTTACATATATCACAAACGGCCTGCTCAAGAAGATTTGTATGCACTCTGGCGCATTGGCGCCAAACGGATTGTCTGCAACATCAGCTGCGCAATAGATACGCCGGAAACGGCCGTATTCAATCGAATGCAGAACAAAAATCTCCGCTTCATATCGAAAAACTATCCCGATCTCCGCTTTGTCGAACTGTCAGATGCAACTCCTGTGATGGAAATTGTGCAAGGATGTTTAAGTGAGAGACATAATGCTGTCCCCGTTCATACCGGCGCAGAACTTCAGATGCTTTATGACCGTTTCCCGGACAATATCCGTTTTTACGGCATTGAAGGTTCAGAAGGGCTCGAAGTGGGAGCTTGTATTTTCTTGACAGACAGCGTTGCACACGCACAGTATATAGATACCGCTCCGCGTGCGCGACGCGACCGCGCTCTGACGCTTATGATAAGCGAATTGCTCCGCCAGCCTGAAATACGTGCGCGACGATGGTTCGATTTCGGCACCTCCAATGAAGATGCCGGACGAATCCTCAATGCCGGCCTTTATTCCAATAAATTCTCCTTTGGAGGAGGCGGTGTGGCATACGAACAATACCTCATCAAAATCTGACGTCGGATGGGCACGCGTGCGGCACATAAATCGAGTATAAGCAGCGGCATAATGAAGGTTGTATCGCTGTTCACTTCCCTGCAAGTGGTCAATGTACTCTGCTCGATGATAAAGATGAAATTCGTGTCGCTTTGGCTCGAAGCCACAGGTGTAGGACTTTTCGGGCTTTACTCCACGATCACGGAGACACTTGCCACGCTCACAGATACCGGTTTGCGACAGAGCAGCGTAAGAGAAGTGGCGAGTGAGCGCGACAAACCGTCGCGATTGCGGCGACTCGTTGCTGTGGTGCGGTCATGGTCGTGTGTGTCAGGTCTTGTAGGCTGCGTTCTCGTTTGCGCATTTTCACCATTGCTCGCCATTCTCCTTTTTGACGACATTTCGCAGTGGTGGAATTTTATCATCCTCGGATTCTGTATGCTTGTCAATTCGCTTAGCTCCGGCGAACATGCCATTCTTCAGGGACTTGGCCGTTTTAAATACATAGCGCGCGCAGTTCTTGCAGCTTCAGTCACGGGGTTGGTTATCTCCATCCCGATGTTCCGTTTCTTCGGCCACACATCTGTTATTCTTTCTATCCTCGTATATGCTCTCGCCGGGTTGTTCTTCGTGCGCCGTTATCGCTACGACACTCAGGGTGAACGCCCCTCCGTACGCAAACTGAAAGAGGGGAAGGACCTCGCGAAGATCGGCGGATTCATAGCCCTTGCAGCTTTTATGGCGCAGATGGGCAATACAGTTTTCGTTACATGGCTCAATAGATATGCATCCACCGCGGAAGTCGGATATTTTCAGGCCGGCAATACGCTCGTGATCCGCTATGTGGGTTTTGTAATCTCTGCCATCGGCATGGAATTTTATCCGCGCCTATCAGCCAATATCCGGTCAAGAATGAGGCATAACGTATTCGTCAACCATGAGATTACATTGATACTCACTGCATTGACTCCCCTCATCCTTCTATTCCTGCTGTTTCGCCACGTCATGGTGTGGGTACTCTATACGCCCGCTTTTGAGATTATTCTTCCCTTTATCACTATCGGCATCATCCACGCGATTTTCCGCAGCACTTCCTCGGTAGTGGCATTCTCGATAGTAGCCAAAGGTGATGGCAAAACATATTTCTTTGTTGAGACAATCGACGCATTATGGGGCGTTATACTTACCATAACGGGCTATCGGCTCGCGGGACTTCCCGGAGTTGGTGTCGCATATATCCTTTGGTTCCTTTCTTATTTTATTTTTACCACCGTTATTTGCCGTCGTCGATACAATCTTTGTATCAGTCGCCGCACGCTTCTCGCTATCGTTCTCAGCCTGAGTATATGTGTTTGCGCCGCTTTCGCCGTCACGCTGCTCCCGTGGTACGTTTATGCACCGCTTCTCCTTGTTCCGGTTGTATTTTATCTTCGTCGTCTGATGAAACTGTTCCTTCCGAAATTTTAAGGAACGCGGTAAAAAACGAAAGTGCGTCAATTCACATTGACACACCTTCTTGTTTTGTCTCGGAATTATAGTGCGCACGAAGGGACTCGAACCCCCACGTCGTGAGACACCAGATCCTAAGTCTGGCGCGGCTACCAATTACGCCACGTGCGCTTTCGAATGCAAAATTAATACTTTCCCCGTTTCCCTCCAAATTTTTCCCCGAATTTCTTATCGGAATTTTTGCAAGGCCGCTCTTTGAAATTATTATTCTCGGTATGACGTATACTATGGATAAAATTAGTATCTTTGTACACTGATCATATTATGTGATTATGATATTCAGGCTGTGATGCATCAAAGAAGCAGCCATTCAGCATACGGCGTGAAGATATTCGGAATAAATCGAAACCTATGCGTTTTATGTATTTTATCCGCACTTTAATATAATAATATAATGAGAAATTTAATATATCTGCTTCTGATTGCTTTCCTCGCTGTCATAGCCGCATGTTCGAAGTCAATGTCGTATTATGACAATGAATTGGACAACGCTGAAAAACTGATGTCGGACAATGCTGACAGCGCATTGGTGATATTGGAAGCCATTGAGCCGTCCGACATCAAATCGGACTCTTTACTGGCAAAATATCATTACCTGAAGGCTTACAGTCATATGAAATGCCACCGCTCCATGACCGGCGACTCGCTCGTAGCTTTTTCTTACAGCTTTTACCGCGGCAGAGATGTTGTAAGGGATATCAGAAGCGGCAACGCATTCGCTTGGTATAAATTCTGGGTTGGCGACACCCCCGGTGCCATTGCAATGCTCGATTCACTCGCGGCTTTAAAAAATGTGCCGGATTCGATTATGGTGCAGACACTGCGAACCCGCGTTTTGCTCGGCAATGTAGAGTATCAGGGGCAACAGCTAATCCCATTTGCTAAAAGACTGATCGAGCTTGAATCTGACTCCCTCCGGAAGATTGAGGCAGGATATATGCTTGTGTCAGCCTATGAATATGCCGGAGAAACAGACTCTGCTTTATACATAATTGAGGGCCTCATTGACTATGTACGTAGCCACAAGTTGGGCGAAAAACATTTCCTGTATGAACTTGAACTGGCGCAGTTGCTCTCCGAGGCAGGTTGTAGTGAAGAGAGCAATAGAGTGGTTGATGATATATTTGCCAAAGCCGGACCGGGTAACGGCGCGGCTGATTTTCTACATCTTCAATACGCAATCAATGCGCTCAATTCCGGCGACATCTCGCGGGCATCTCATTATCTTGTCCTTGCCGACTCTTTGGCTGTCAGCTTAAACGGAAATGATGCCCTATACTTCCGCGGTTACAGCAATCTGATTCATACAATAATTGATTTCAAACGTTCAGGGCGTATCACGCTGACACATATCAGCGGATTATACAACCGTCAGAGCGAACGTTTCAACCGTATGAAGGCATAGCAACTGGAGGCGGAACAAGGTGCTCTCCAGCAAAAGAACCGCGCATTGACTTTGAAAGCCGAAAGCCGGCATAAGACTGTGATTATCCTTATCATAATAATAGCTGCGTTGCTGATGGCGACCGGTGCAGTATGGATTATCGTTACCCGACGGCGACACGAACGTGAGAAAGAAGAACGTATAGAGGCGTTGCAGAAGATGGTAGACGAGTACAAATCATCGCCGGCAGCTCAGGAAGCGGAAATTAAATACTCGTCTGCTTTGCGAGGCGTGATGCTCAAGCAGCTCGGTATTATCAAGATGGTTGCCGAGACTCCCACCGAGCAGAATCGTGAGATGCTGCGGAAAATATCATCCATAGACGGCGATACCAATGGCGAGCTTGTCGACTGGGTGAAGGTGTTTGAGTTGATTGACAGTCTTTATTCCGGTTTTTACAGCAACCTGCATAATAGGTATGGAGACATACTTACTCTGAGAGAGGAACAGATAATCGTGCTTATGGTCGCCCGGTTCTCTACCAAGGAAATCAGCGTGATCACAGGGCAGACCATATCCACGATCTATGTAAGGAAAACCTCAATAAGAAAGAAACTCGGAGTGCCTGAGAAGGAGGATATAGTCGTTTTTCTTAGAAATAAGGCCGACTCTTAAGACTCATTTAGAACGAATGACTCTCTGTTAAGACTTTTATATGTATTGTTGTTGATAATCAGCATATTAGTAAGGTGCCGTTAAGACTTTTACATTTGTTGTTAAGATTGATTTAGAACTAACTTTGCGGAACTGAACAATAAATCAAATCGCAAAATGAGAACTGCAATTTTCAAAAAAACTATGATAGCGGCATTTGCTATTCTGCTCCCTGACATCGCCTTCGGTCAGGAAAACACCGATACAATTACGGCGCAGACTCTCGACGAAGTCGTCATTGAGGCACCGAAAGTAATCCGTAAGGCCGATATGGATGTCTATCATCCGTCAAAGAGTGCTGTCGATAATTCCAAGAACGGAATGCAGCTGATCGACAACCTTATGATACCGTCGCTTTCGGTAAGCGACGCCCTCGGCAGCGTCACCGCAGCCGGCCAGTCAGTGCAGCTACGCATAAACGGACGTGAAGCAACAATTGATCAGGTAAGGGCATTGTTGCCGGAGACGATAAAGCGGGTCGAATGGATGGACAATCCCGGCCTTCGTTACGGAGGAGCAAATTATGTACTGAACTTCATCGTTGCAAATCCGACGCTCGGAGGCTCATTGCAGTTAAATGCGCGTCCTGCTCTGAATTCGGCGTGTGGATTCTATATGGCCGATGCCAAATTCAATTCTGGCAAATCGCAGTTTGAAATCGGGGCAAACTATAAGCTTACCAACAAGATAAAAACTCATCGAGATTATACTGAAACATTCACCTATCCGGATGGTGCCACACTCGCGCGCAAGGAAACATCGCGAGGCGGAACGATGGACAATACTCAAGGAAACCTGTGGGCTTCATATAACTACATTAAGCCTGACACGACTGTGTTTGTCGCGGAGTTCTTCATTCATAAGGATTTTACCGACAAGTTTCTTTATAACGGCCTGCTTTCGATCAGTGACGGAACTGATGACATTCTGCTCACGGATTCACATGGAAACAAAGGCACAACGCCATCCATCTCTCTTTATCTTCAGCAGCATTTTGCCAACCGGCAAATGCTCGTTGTCGATTTCAGCAGTTCATTCTATTTCGGACGCTCTTTTTCCGATTATCTGGAACAGATCCCGGATATGTCAGGGTATCTGACAGATATACACACCAACATCAAAGACCGTAATCAGGCATATGGAATTGAAGCCGACTATATAAAAAGCTGGCGCAATTCCCGATTCACCGCCGGAATATCATACGCCGCCAACCGCAACCGTTCTGAATATGCGAATCTCGGAGGGGAGACATTTCATCAGCGACAGGACAAGGTGTATTTCTTCGCAGAATATTTCCATCGGTTCGGCAAATGGACAGCCACAGCAGGAATCGGCGCACAGTACACCGATTTCCTTTTCAAAGAATCAAACCGAGGCAACACCTCGTGGAGTGCAAGGCCACAGGCGACGATTACATACTCGTTGAATCAGAATCATAATTTCCGCCTCAATTTTACATCATGGCAATCCACTCCATCCCTTGCCGAGACGAATGTAGTCCCGCAGCAGCTTGACGGCTTCCAATGGAGAGTCGGCAATCAGAACCTGAAGACAGCCAATTCCTATATGCTCACTTTCCGCTATGGTTTCAACCTGCCCAGAGTGAGCGGTTCCTTCGGCATACGCGCCTTCACGTCTCCCAATGCCATAACGCCTTTGCTCGAATGGAACGAAGACCGTCTCATTACTACATACGAGAACAGCCGGGGACTGAAAAACCTCTCTTTCTTCCTTGCTCCGCAGATAGAGATTATTCCACAATGGCTTACAGTCAGCGGCTATGTGCAATACCGTATGGAGCGTATGAAAGGAACGGGATATGCCATCAATCATAACGGCTGGAGCGGCAATGCCTCCTTGCAACTTGCCCATTGGGGATTTGTTCTCGGTGCCGAGTACAGTTATGCGCAGCGCGATCTGTGGGGTGAGAAAATCAGCTGGGGTGAAGACATGAACGTAATCACGCTTGATTACAACTGGAAAGACTGGCAGTTCGGAGTCGGAATAATAATGCCCTTCGGCAAATACGACCAGGGATTCAAGTCTCTCAGCAAATGGAACAGGAACGAACAGCATATGCGTCTTAATATGTGTATGCCTTTTGTTACCGTGGCTTGGAATCTGCAATGGGGTCATCAGAAACGCGGCGTTCAGAAAATCATCAACGCCGATGCCAGCACCGACCGCTCCACAGCCGGTGGCAGATGAAACCATCCATCCGCATCAACGGAAAGAACCGGCTATTCCCCTCGATAACCGCTACTTGCTCATACTCCTCAGTGCTGCCTTAAATCAACCCCGATACCGGGTTGATAAGCAGCTGAACGTATTGCCGGAACCCGAATAGTTTAATGACTTGAAAAATAATTTATGTTTATTTCATCTTTAAGTGAAATATTTGTTGTACTTTTGCGTTATAATATCAAACGCCAATATACAAGCCTATGAGCGAAGTGGAATTATATCTTATTCAAGACGGCGAGAACTGCACAATCTATACGTTGCAGTTTCTTCGTGATGTTGAATCTGAATTTGAAAAATTTGTAACCAAATTCAGAGAAGATGCCGAGTACAGTGAGGATTTCTCGCGTATTGCCGCATTTATCAAACGTATAGCCAAGACAGGTGCGTTGGAACGTTATTTCCGCCCGGAGGGTAAGATGAATGATTCTGTCGTCGCGCTGCCGGTGACTTCCTCAAAATTGCGTCTTTACTGTCTGCGCTTGTCAGATAAGATACTCGTATTGGGTAATGGAGGAGTGAAAACATCTCAGCG
>JAGAUF010000076.1 GCA_017620885.1 Muribaculaceae bacterium | reverse complement strand
GTGGCGACGTGACGCCGAGTGTGCCGGTCCATTGTGCGATAGCCGTCAGACCCACATTGGATTCAAGCGCCGACGTAACCCACCAGCCGATACCTCTTTGCTTGCTCATAGCTATCCATTGCTCCGCACCGCTTAATCCTCCGCAAAGTGCAGGCTTAAGTATGATGTATTGCGGATGGATGGCATCAAGCATTTTCTCACGTTCATCGCCGGCCAATCCAATCAATTCCTCGTCAAGCGCAATAGGTATGGGTGTCTCTTCGCACAGGCGTGCCATAGCCTCATATTGCTTCTGTTTGATCGGTTGCTCGATGCTATGAATGTGATAATCTGAGAGTTGTTTCAGTTTTTCAAGGGCGTCGGAAGGTGAGAAAGCTCCGTTTGCGTCGAGGCGAAGAGTGATTTCTTCAGCAGAGAAATCTTTTCGTATGGAACGTATAAGCTCCAGCTCCTCGTCCCATTTAATAGCACCGATTTTTAACTTGATGCAGGAGAAGCCCTTATCGAGTTTCTCCTTTATCCGGGCGCGCATTTCATTATATGATCCCATCCATACAAGGCCGTTGATTGTGATGCTCTCTTTCCCTTCGGTAAAAGGGGAGGGGTAATAAATCCCTTTGCAGTTGTTGGAATAATCGAGAATGGCCTGTTCAAGACCGAACTGTATTGAGGAATGGCGTGATAAGTCAGTCGGCACGCCCAGTGCTATATTGGCCGCCAGCTGAAGATATTTCATCGGCAAATCCTCGTTGGCTTCAGGGGAGAGACCGGGAAATACCGCAGCCTCTCCTATGCCGTACATATCAGGATTTCCTTCATCAAAGATTTTGATGAAGACAGTAGGTTTCTCCAGCATGACACTGCGTGAGGTCACTGCCGGCTGATGAAATTTCAAAATATAAGGAGCTATTGCAATTCTCATTATGTCGCCCTCTTACAGATTAGGGGAATTTCGGAAATTGGTCGAAGTCGGGATCGCGTTTTTCGAGGAATGCGTTCTTACCTTCCTGTGCTTCAGCCATAAGATAATACATCAAAGTAGTATCGCCGGCAAATTCCATAATGCCGTGCTGACCGTCCAATTCAGCGTTCAAGGCCCGCTTAATCATTCGTATGGCCATCGGTGAGCGTTTCAGGATAGTGCGACACCAGTCCACTGTCTCTTCTTCGAGCTTCTCAAAGGGCACGACCTTATTGACCATTCCCATCTCAAGAGCCTCTTGAGCAGTGTATTGTCGGCACAAGAACCATATTTCACGTGCCTTTTTCTGACCTACGCAGCGTGCAAGATAAGATGAACCGAAGCCTGCGTCGAAACTTCCCACCTTCGGGCCGGTCTGACCGAAGCGTGCATTTTCAGAAGCAATCGAAAGGTCGCATACTACATTGAGCACGTTGCCACCTCCGATGGAATAACCGTTCACCATAGCGATAACGGGTTTCGGCAGCGAGCGGATTGCCTTATGAAGGTCAAGAACGTTGAGGCGCGGCACACCGTTGTCGTCGATATATCCTCCGATACCTTTCACATTCTGATCGCCACCCGAGCAGAATGCCTTGTCGCCGGCGCCGGTCAGAACGACAACGCCTATATCGTTACGCTCGCGGCAAATCTTCATCGCGTCAAGCATCTCCTCGTTGGTCAGCGGGCGGAATGCGTTGTAGACACGCGGACGATTGATTGTAATCTTGGCAATTCCCTCGAATTGCTCAAACAAAATATCAGTATATTCTTTAATAGGTTTCCAGTCAAACATTGCTATTTTTATTTTTGTCTGTTCATAAATTCTGTTAGTATCTTTCCTCCATTTTCCCCCGGAGTGACAATCTCCAAGATGCCTGCACTTGGCGAATCCAACAATTCTTTAATTCCCGTTTCCACTTCTATTTCTGTCTCTGCACGGAAATATTCCAGTCCGAACGCCTCGGCCAACGGTTCGAAATTCACCTTCGGTGGAGCGCATAAATACCTGTCGCGACATTCAAGGGCGCGTGTAGAGCCTATGAAACGGAAAATTCCTCCACCTTGATTGTTTGTCACGATTATGCGGAGATTGGATGGCACGGGAGTATTAAGAGCCGAAATATCGTAGCAAAACGACATATCGCCTGTCACGAGCACGTTCATATTCTCGCCGGCCATTGACGCGCCGATAGCCGTCGATGTGCTGCCGTCTATCCCCGACACACCCCGGTTGCAATTCGTTGATATATAAGTCCTTTTGGCTAATAATTGATTATATCTAATTGCCGTACCGTTGGAAAGATGAAGATTGATGGATTGAGGAAGCACCCTGAATATAGTCTCAAATGCCTTTAAATCTGACCACGGCGTATTATTCAGGAATCTTTCAGCAGAAAGATCGGCATTTTGTCGAAGAGTCTTCCAATTGTCTGCATAATCTGATTTCACAACCTTTTCCTCTTCCATCCGTTTCCTCAGTTTCTCGATGAAAAGCTCAGGCTGTGTCTCTATACGGTGCGTAAGGGAGCGAATAGGGTCGACAGTGGTATGCTGCATCCCGACAGACCAGTGTTGTTTGGGTGTAAAATCACGCAGATACTCTTTCACCTGACGCGATATGAGCGCCCCGCCTATCGTTATGACGATGTCCGGCCCTAGAGTATCCTTCTCTTCATTTTTCAGTGTGGAGAGCACGCGGTCAATGGAATAACATTCCGGAGGCAATATCAGGTTGGAAACCGTCTCGGCCATTACCGTCACGTTGGGAAGATTGTTCAGCCGCGAAACGGCCTCTGTCAGCGCGCGGTTCGGCGTCATAAATCCTGCTACGACAAGAATCCTGCTTTCACGGGCAAAAGCGGCCATCCGGTTCAATTGATCGTCGCATATATCCCGATTGCACTCCACAAGTTCGATTTGTCGTTCATGCAACTGCTCGTAGACAGTCGTGCCGTTCAGGGGAGCTTTCAGCTGCACGTTGATATGAACCGGTCCCGGTTTCCTCATCTTGCATGTCATAATGGCATCGTTCACAGTACGGTTTACCATCCAGTGGTAATCTTTGTCGGGGTGCGATGAGTCGGGGATGTCATAGCTCTTTTTTACGACGTTATTCAAGGCGCCATTCTGATGAATTGTCTGCGAATCGTCCTGATCGATCCATTCGGCCGGTCGGTCGGCCGAAATCGCTATCAGCGGAATACCTCTGTAATAGGCCTCCGCAAGAGCCGGCGCATAGTTTAGCGGTGCCGTTCCGGAAGTGCATACCAGAGCCACGGGACCTGTTTCCTGCGCCATACCAAGAGCGATGAAAGCCGCGGAACGTTCGTCGATCACAACTGTTTTCCTCAGACTTTTTTCCGCTTCCAAGGCCGTAATCAGAGGCGCATTGCGAGAGCCCGGCGAAACTATAACGTCCGAGACGTTATTTGCCAACAGGCTCGCCAGAATCCGGCAACTTATCTTGTCAGTGGTCTGCATTTTCATTAATGAAACGTTTCGGCTGATACCCCAGCAAGAACGCTCCGCTCTCCATACGTTTCTTTCCTGCCGGTTGCAGTTCAGTTATTTCAAGCACTTTGTCGCCCGTATTTACAAGAAGACGCTTTGCGTTCTTTACAATCGTCCCCGCCTCGCTATTAGATTCGCTGTCTGTAAGAGCCGTTGAGAATATCTTTGTATTGAGCATCGTGCCGTCTTCCATTTCCATCACAGCACGCGTCCCGGGATAAGGCGACAATCCCCGTACCTGATTATGTATTGTAACTGACGTTTTTGTCCAGTCTATCTCACAATCCTCCGCAAAAATCTTCGGCGCCGGGATAAATTCACCCTCCGGCTGAGGTTTTGACTCTACCTCACCGGAGAAAATCTTATCGACTGTTTCCAGCACCATATCGGCTCCGAGCATCATCAGCTTGTCGTGGATATCGCCCACATTCTCTTCCGGCAGAATTGCTACTTTGCGCTGATCGATGATGTCGCCGGTATCTATTTCGTGTTTCAGGAAAAAAGTCGTCACGCCTGTCTCAATTTCACCGTTCATAACGGCACGGTTGATAGGTGCGGCTCCTCGGTATTTGGGCAGCAGCGACGCATGGAGATTGAAGGTTCCCAACGGCGGCATTCCCCACACCTCTTTCGGCAGCATCCTGAACGCTATCACGATAAAGAGATCAGCGCCTATTGCCCGCAGTTCATCCTGAAAGACTTTATCCTTGAGATTCACGGGTTGCATGAGGCGCAAACCTTCGGCCATAGCATACTGCTTCACGTCGCTCTCGATCATCTTGTGTCCGCGTCTTCCCGGCTTGTCAGGCATCGTCACGACTGCCGCTATATTATACCCGTTATCCTTGAGCCGGCGAAGCGATTCAACCGCAAATTCCGGCGTGCCGAAAAATACTATCTTCTTTCCTTCCTTGATCATATCAGTCGCAATAATGCCGCAACACTCTGCGGTAAGAATTAAATATTTTTGATTTCGATACGAAGCCTATGTATTTCCCGTTGTCCACAACCGGGAGATTCCATGCGTTTGTCTTGTCGAACGTTTCCATTACTTCCTCCATCGTCATCGTGATTTCGATACGTGCCGGCGGCTCCGACATAAACCGGCTGACGTGCATCTTCTTGTAAAGGTCAGGTCGGAACATGATGTTGCGGATGTCGTCCAAAAGCACTATTCCCTTCAGATTTCCCTCTTTATCCGTGACAGGGTAGAGGTTACGGTTGGAGCAAGAAATAATGTCGACCATCTCTTTCAGGTTCATCTCCGGGTGTACTTCCTTGAAGTCACGCTCTATGACGTTGTCCACCTTCAAAAGCGTCAGCACTGACTTATCCTTCTCATGCGTCAGCAAGTCGCCCTGTTTGGCCAGACGCATGGTATAGATGCTGTACGGTTCGAAAATTTTTATCGTCATATATGATAGTGTGGAGACTATCAGAAGCGGCAGGAAAAGATTGTAGCCGCCGGTCATCTCTGCAGTGAGGAAGATAGCCATAAGGGGAGCGTGCATGACTCCGGACATAACGCCGGCCATACCCATCAGCGCGAAATTCTTATTCGAGATGTCGATGCCCCAGTCTAGATTATTCAGACAGTAGGCAAAAAGAAATCCGGCGAGCGCCCCTACGAACAGCGACGGTGCGAACGTACCACCTACGCCGCCGGCTCCGTTAGTACAGCTCGTTGCAATCACTTTTGTCAGCATTATTGCTGCGATGAAGAGCGAAATCATCCAGATGTTGGAGCGCTCGAAATAGAAGAGCGACCCGTCGAAGATATGCGTGACGTTGCCGTCCAAGAGCATATTGATAGCCTCATATCCTTCGCCGTAAAGCGGTGGCATAAGGAAGATAAGCAACGCAAGAGAAACTCCTCCGATGCAGATTTTTACCCATCTCAGTTTGATTTTACGGAAGAAATTCTCCATCATATTCATCATACGTGTGAAATAGAGCGATACAAATCCGCACGTGATGCCAAGAAGGATGCTATATGGAATCTTGCGAGTCATAAACGGTTCGCTCTGAGAGAAGAAAAATTCCGCGTTATATCCTTCGAGAATATATGAAACTGTCGCACCTGTGATCGACGAAATCAGAAGAGGCATAACGGTTGCACCGGTGAAGTCGATCATAAGCACCTCAAGCGTGAACAGCATACCGGCAATCGGTGCACGGAAAATACCCGCTATACCGGCCGCCGCTCCGCATCCGCACAAAATCATAAGCAGCTTCGGCGAGAGGCGGAATGCTTGTCCGAGATTAGAACCGATAGCTGCACCTGTGAACACAATCGGGCCCTCGGCTCCGACCGATCCTCCAAACCCTATTGTAATCGACGACGCCACGAGCGACGCATACATATTCTTCTTCTTCAGACGGGATTTCCTTCTTGAAATCGCAAATAATACCCGTGTAACACCGTGCGAGATATTGTCCTTGACCACGAATTTCACAAAAAGCGTCGTCAGGATAATACCAATCATAGGGTAGATGAGAAACGGATAGTTGGCTCCGGTGATGATAGCATGGGCGCGAAGTCCTCCTGAAATCGTGTGAATCAGAAATTTCAGAAGCTGTGCTGCAAGGCCGGCCACAACACCGGTAGCGAGCGCCAATATAATAACAAGCGACCTCTGTTTGATGTGACGCGACGACCAGTCGACTATCTCCATCCATTTTTCTGTAAATATGTTATGATGCTCCTTGTATGCCATTTATTCTTTTATCTTTTATGCTTACATCCCTTCCCCGGAAAAGACTGTCTTTATTGTGTAAATGATTATTTTGATGTCTACCAAGATGCTCATATTCATCAGGTAGACAAGGTCATACTGCGCGCGGTCGATCATTTCTGATGGAGTGGATGCATAGCCGTATTTCACCATTCCCCACGATGTGATTCCCGGCCGAATCTGATGCAGCATATTGTAATAAGGAGCCTCTTTGATAATCTGTCGGATGAAAAATTCGCGTTCAGGCCGAGGGCCGACGAGCGACATATCTCCCTTCAGCACGTTCCAGAACTGCGGCAGTTCGTCAAGTCGGTATTTTCGCAAAAATTTGCCCACTCGCGTAACGCGATTGTCGTCGATGCTCGAAAGTGCCGGGCCGCCTGCCTCGGCATCCTCGCGCATACTGCGGAATTTGTAAATGTTGAATGGCCGCTGACGCATCCCGATTCTTTCCTGCTTGTAAATCACACATCCCGGCGACGACAGTTTAACTGCAATAGCGACGGCGAGATATAACGGTGACAGAACTATAAGGGCCAAAGCCGAAAACAATACGTCCATCACTCGCTTCACATTTTTCGTAGATTCACTGATGCGCGGACTCGTAAGTTCTATCAGAGGCTCGGCATATATGTCGTTCAGATGAATACCCAAAGTAATGTAGGAGAAAGTAGACGGCGCTATTTTCACAGTGACATTCAGATCATACATACGCCGGAGCAGTGACATAATCCGGCCATCGTCAAAATCTTCCGGAGAGATAATCACCTGCGTGACTCCCAAGCGAGTGATGCAGTCTTCTATATCGTCGAATCGATACCCCTTTTTCCCGCTTTGCGTCTCTCCCGGTATATCCACAAACCCTACCACATCGTATCCTAAAAGAGTCGGACTGTTCTGCAGTTTGTCTGCAAACTGACGAGCCTTATTTGAGTTGCCGATAATCAGGGTGCGGAATCCTAACTTGCGATTCTTCATCGCGTGGATGCTTTGGTTTGTTATCAGCCACCGTCCCATATAGGTCAGTGAGAAGAGACATCCGAACAGCACGATGAGCAGACGGTAGTTTGTCTCGATTACCGACACCATATCGTTGGTAAGAAGAATCAGTAAGAGCAGCAGTGTGTTAAGCAGAGATGACAGCAACGTCGTGAAAAACTCCTGAAGCCTCGATTTGCCATACGGTTTATTATAATATCCCGACAACCAATAGACTCCCAACATCATCAGCGGAAAAATGAATTGCTCCGCTATCATTTTCCGCGTAAAGAAAAATGCTACATAACCCGAATAACCCGTAGATTGCAGGTCAAGCACATTCCAACGGCAATAATTAAACAAAGCGAATGCGATGAACGACATCACAAAGTCGGTCATTACATATTTCACTCTTTGTTTAACTATCTTACTCATCAGCCTGTTATCTGATTATCTTAATCACGCCGTTATTGCCTACCTTGATGATTCCCGACGGTTTGTGAGGCGTCATATCATCGCGACGATATTTGACGGCGTAATCCACACCCTCTATGATTTCCTGTGCTATTTCATCGAAAAAAGCGGGAGCGGCACTGCCGCTTATATTAGCCGATGTCGATACTACAGGTTTGCGAAGCCGGCGGCATAACTCCCGACTGAATCTTTCCTGCGAGATACGGAACGCGGCCGAGCCGTCGGCCGCTTTCAGCTCACCGGAGATGCCTCGCGGAGAATCGTAAATGATTGTCAAAGGCTCGACCGCAACGTCGATCAGCATTTCAGCAGCTTCCGGCAAGACCTCAACATAGCGTTCAAGCGTTGCGATGGAATCTACAAGCGAGATGCACGCCTTCGATTCGCGGCGACGTTTGAGAGCGTAAATTTTCTCTACAGCTTCATCGTTGGTCGCGTCACATCCGATGCCCCACACTGTGTCAGTAGGGTAGAGCACTATTCCCCCTTGTCGCATCACGCGGACGCACGCGTTTATATCTTCTTCAAAATCTGTCATTTTTCTCCGGCTTTCCACGACGTATCTTGTCTTTCAATATAGCCAACTACAAAATTACGAAAAATCCTGCTCTCCGGCAAATTCCGGACAGCTATTTCTTATCTGAAAATTTCGACAAATTTGCACGCCATGCAGCAGATGAAACGTCGCTCGGCATACGCCAGTCACCGCGTGGCGACAAGCAGACACTACCCACTTTCGGACCGTCGGGCATACAGCTACGTTTGAATTGTTGCGAGAAGAAACGCCACAGGAATTTCTCAAGCCATTTGTCGATTATTGCGACGTCATATTCATTTTCAAACGCTTGGATAGCCATCCTGCGTATCTTGGACGGGCTGAAGCCGAAACGAAGAATATAGTAGAGGAAGAAATCGTGCAACTCGTAAGGCCCCACAAGGTCTTCCGTTTTTTGCTTGATAGTGCCGTCGGACTTCGCCGGAATCAGCTCCGGGCTTATCGGCGTGTCGACGATATCCAGCAGGCAGTTGCGTAGCATCTCATCTTTCTCTATCTGAGCAACGTAGCTGACAAGATGTTTCACTAAAGTTTTAGGTACGGATGCATTTACTCCATACATCGACATTTGGTCGCCGTTATATGTGCACCATCCCAATGCTAACTCCGAGAGGTCGCCCGTACCCAACACCATTCCGTTCACCTTGTTGGCATAGTCCATCAATATCTGCGTGCGTTCGCGGGCCTGACAGTTTTCGTATGTCACGTCATGTATATTGATATTATGGTCTATGTCCTTGAAATGCTGTTTCACGCTGTCTACAATAGAGATTTCAAGGCCTGTTACGCCAAGACGCTCTATCAAGGTCAATGCGTTTCGATATGTTCTGTCGGTCGTGCCGAATCCCGGCATCGTGATTGCATAAATTCCCTTTCGGTCAAGTCCCAAAACATCGTATGCGCGGGTTGCTACGAGGATTGCCAGCGTAGAATCCAGCCCTCCGGAAAGCCCCACGGTAAGATGCTTGCATCCCGTGGCGCGAAGACGCTGTACGAGTCCCGCGGCCTGAATGGAAAAAATCTCCTCGCAGTGCTTATCAAGTTGCTCTTTATGACTTGGAACGAAGGGATGACGTGCGATATGGCGCGCTATTGCTTCACGTGATTCAATCTCTCCCTCAACGCGTATCTCGCGGTATTTATTCTTATAAATATTTCCGTTGTCCGCAAACGATGAGCTGTTTCTTCGGTCGTGTCGCAGACGTTCCACATCTATGTCGGCAGTCTCTATCAGCGACCGTTCTGTAAACCGTTTGGATATTTTCAGCATTGTGCCGTCTTCTGCTATGATGGCATTGCCGGCGTAGACTAAATCTGTGGAGGATTCCCCTGTACCGGCCGACGCATATACGTATCCGCAACGGCATCGTGCCGATTGTTGCTTGATAAGATCGACCAAATACGCGTGCTTACCGATTATCTCGTTTGTTGCCGACAGATTCAGTATTATATCCGCTCCACCTAATGTAAGTCCGCAGCTCGGCGGTATAGGCACCCACAGATCTTCGCAAATTTCCACGCCGATATTGACGCCCTTATAATTTATCATCAGATCTGTGCCGAACGGATAACGCTCGCCGGAAATCATTATTTCGGCATCTTTAATCCCGGCACCGGATGCAAACCATCGTTTTTCGTAAAATTCATTATTATTGGGGAGATGAATCTTCGGAATAGCGCAGAGTATCTTCCCTCCATATATCATCACCGCACAGTTATAAAGCGAATTACGATAACGCAACGGCGCTCCCGCCGCAATCAGTTTCCCTTTTAATTCCTCTATTTCGCAGAGTGCCGTCAGTGCAGCCGACGCATCGCTGAGAACCACTTCCGATTCAAATAAATCTCCGCAAGAATATCCCGTCACGCTCAATTCCGGCAACACTACTACATCCGCCTCAGCTAAGCGTTCATCTTTCGCAAGTGATTGTAAAAATTCAATATTCCCCTGTGGATTCGCCAATCTCACTTCCGGCGACACAGCCGCCACTCTTATATATCCGTCATTATTCATCTTTCAATAGTATTTCTTTGCTCCTCATCCCCCGTCTGCAATGCCCGGCAAAACTATTGGGCATATTTTATTCCCGTTTTGCAAAATTAATAAAAACAATTGATTCCTTTTATCTGTTTCTAATATAAAATCCTTTCCACTCCTCGTATTTTTAACCTAAACTTATTTGGTCTATGAAAATCAGTATCAAACCCTTCGTAAGCATCGCACTCCTTGCTTGTGCATTTTTTACTGCTGTTCCATCTGCCGATGCACGTCGTGGAGAGAAATCCGTAGGTATCAATGGCGGATATGCATCCTACAATGACGGCGGATACGCCGCTCTCAACTTCCAATATTCCTTTGCCGATCACGTCCGCATTGCGCCCGAGATTGGATACGTATTCCGTAACAAAGGTTGTTCGGCATTCGAAGCCTCCATCGATATGCACTTCCCCTTCAGACTTGCAAAGGGAGTAGGCATATATCCGCTCACCGGCCTTACCCTCAACGATTGGAATTACCGTGATGACGGCCACGCCACGCGTCTTGGTGTTGATTTCGGCGCCGGCTTCGATTTCTATCTCACATCTTATCTCAAACTCAATGCACAGGCGAAATACTCCCTGATGAATGATACCGGCGGTTGGTTTGCAGGCGTCGGCATCGGCTACGTATTCTAAGCCCCCGCATTACATTGCAAAGATAACATTGTGAATTAAACGATATAAACAAGGAAAAGGCCGGAACTACTTTTGTAGCCCGGCCTTTCCAAGTTATATTGTGTCTGTTTTACCAGATAACAACTCGTTCTGCCTCAGGACGGAACATCGGGTCTCCCTCCTTGATGTTGAACGCTTTGAAGAACGGATCAAGATTACGGAGCGTAACATTGACGCGGTTCTTGCCCAATGAGTGAACGTCGCCCACTGTAAGAGAACGCATCTCCTCGTCACGTACGTTCTGTGCCCAAAGGTTGGCGTAATTGAGATAGAACGTCTGTGCCGGCGTCAATCCGTCGATCTTTGCGCTTTCATCCTCGATGTTTACACCCTTCTTCTTCTGGCTGTCAAGGAACGCCGTGTAAGCCACGCGAAGACCGCCTTGGTCACCGATGTTCTCGCCGAGAGTATAAGCTCCGTTGGCCATAAGACCCGGAAGAATCTCTACTTGGTCAAACTGCTTTACAAGACCCTGTGTGAGCTCCTTGAAGGCAGCTGCGTCTTCCGGTGTCCACCAGTTCGTCATATTGCCCTGAGCGTCGAAGTTGCAACCCTGATCGTCAAATCCATGGCTCAGCTCGTGACCGATAACGACACCGATTCCGCCATAGTTCTCAGCATCTGAAGAGGCAGGATCGTAGAACGGAGCCTGAAGAATACCGGCAGGGAATACGATTTCATTGTTTACCGGATTGTAATATGCATTGATTTGCTGAGGAAGCATCTGCCAGAGTGAACGGTCTACCGGTTTGCCCCAGCGTGACAGATAATCTTTGCTCATCCACATTTGAGCGTTGTGAACGTTGTCATAATAGGAAAGCTCCGGATCGATAATCATCGTGCTGTAATCCTTCCATTTGTCAGGATAACCGATTTTTACCGTGATAGCGTTCAGCTTCTTGATAGCGTTCAGCTTCGTGTCGTCAGTCATCCACGGGAGATTGATGATGTGTTTGCCAAGTGCGCAACGGATATTCTCGATAAGGCCTTCCATATAGTGCTTGGAGCTTTCCGGGAAATATTGTTCCACGTAGAGCTTGCCGACAGCTTCACCGAGGAGATCCTCTGTGGTGCCGAGTGATTTCTTCCAGCGGGGCTGTTTCTTCTGGACGCCTGAAACTACCTTGTTGAACTCAAATGTAGCATTGTCGAATGCTTCGCTGAGGTAAGGCGATGCCTGACGTACTGCCTGCCAGAGATAGTAGTCTTTCTTCTCGCGATCCGTTGTGGAGGCCATAAGATTGTTTGCCTGATTCATCGATTTGAGCTCGGTGACGATAATCTCGTTCGGAGTTTTGATGTCCATTGTCTCGATGAAGAAACGATCCCATGGAATGTTGGGGTAGTTGGCTTTGATTTGTGCAATTGTACGACGGTTGTTCATCGCAAGAAGATTGCGGCTCTCCTCACGTGTGTTGGCTGAATCGGCAAGAGCCGTTTCAATCTTCATCACGTTGTTCATAATGCGAGTTGCATCTTTCTTGCTGTAACCGGCCAGCTGCATATCCTTTACGATCAGCTTCTTGTAAGCCTCGCGCACTTCCTTGTTGCGATTGTCATCTTTCAGATAATAGTCGCGGTCGCCGAGACCCATGCCTCCACCTCCGACATACATTGCATATATCGAACTGTTGTCAAGGTCTTCCTGAGGAATTCCCGTGAAGAACGGAGAGCTGATTTCCTTGTGCATAAAAAGGAAAAGATCCGTCATCTGTTCGGGAGTGGCTGCCTCAATACGGGAAAGAACAGGCTTAATCGGCTCTGCGCCAAGCTTGTTACGACGTTTCATATCGTTGCCCATCTCATAGAGATCGGATACTTTCTGAGCAATCGATCCCTTTTCAGGCTTCGTGGATGCAAGATGCGTCACGATACGTTGCACACGGTTGTTGCTCGAATCGTTCAGGATATTGAACTGTCCGTAACGAGCATATTCCGGTGTAAGGGGATGTGATTTCATCCATCCCTCGTTGGCGTGCTGATAAAAGTCATTCTGTGCTGATACCGTCGGCGACATCTGACCTTTGTCATAACTTTTGAGGTGTTCCTGCGCATTGGCGCCGAACACGAGCAGAGCGGCTGTCGCCACTGCTGCGGTTCTCAAGATTTTCATAATTTCAGACTTTATTGTTATTAATTGTTTATCTTTCGTTTACCCTTCCTGCTTCTTCTAATCTTCCTGTCTCAAGCCTCCTTCAAATTCCTTTAATTCGTTGGCAGACCGACGAAAATTAAAATCAAGCATCTTTTAATGTCTCTTCGTCCGGCTGAAATTCAAGTATATCTCCGGGAGTACATTTCAGTATATTACAGATACTGTTTAATGTCGAAAATCGAATCGCTTTCGCTTTGCCGGTTTTCAAGATTGACAGATTTGAAGGTGTTATCTCTATGCGCTGCGAAAGTTCCAACAATGACATCTTTCGCTTAGCCATCATCACATCAAGATTTACGATTATTGCCATAAGTTTTGTGGATACGATGGTTCGGTTTTCAGACTGTTAATTGTTGTTCTTCTTTCATAGTTTTTGCTATCTGCCAGACGCGGGCAAGCAGCAATGCAAGTAATCCGAGCATAAATGTCATCCATGGTATAGTCCATTCCGACGTCAGATCATAGTGATTCATCTTCAGACCAATAGATGAGAAATTGCTTTCGCGAATTATGCCCGAAACACATTCCAATGCTCCGCTTATTAATAGATATATGCCTAACCTCCAGATATACTGAATGTTTGCGCTCTCAAAAATTTTACCTCTGTTTATGTTGATTATCAATCTGATAAATTCAATGATTATCAGAATCATACATATCAGTGTCAGAACCAAGACTGCAATGTCGGCTATCAGACTGCTCGGCACTCGGGAGGAGGGAACCATCACAATCCCCTGATACATTATCACCGGGAGCTTCTCTCCATTGAAATCAAGGGTGTTGGTAGGTGTGTACAACTCTTCATGGTCCGGATTGAAACTTACCTCTACGGGTGTAAGATTGCTCAGCTCTGCATCAGGATACCCGGTATTATTACCAAGGGCGGATAAATAGGATGTTAGGACTACAGTCGTGGGAAGAAATGTGGATACTATCATCAGTGCGATGATGCACACACATAACAGATTAATTGACTTCATTTTCATAGCGCAAAATTACGAATAATTTTACGATTATCAAAAAATTGTACCCTCTAATCGCATATTAATCATCATCGCGTACTCCCTGACATACTCATATATGAGGATAAATTGGTCTATTATAATGAGTTATCATAGGTCGAGAGATGTGGATTTTATCTCTGTTTCAATCCATTCATCTTCAGGGTTGGAAAAGCGCGTGATGCCCCCTCCGCAATATTTTACATACATCCATCTGTTGCCGGATATGCCGTCCGATATTGGAATAAGACGTGCGGATCGCAGATTGACGAAAAGATTAAAATCCGACACGTTGTGGAATAGTCCGCAGAATCCACCGTAACAGCCTCGGTCGTGATCTTCAAGGGAAGAGATAAGACGCAGGGCGTTCTCACGAGGATAACCGCCGAGAGCCGGCGTAGGGGAGAGTGATTTCAAAAGGGAGGCAACACTTGCAATTGCAATTTCCGATGAGTGGTCGTCGTCGGGAAGTTGCGCCTCTATGTGCTGACACAGATGTTCCACCGGACCTGCATTTTTCGTGAATAGGGGAGATATAATAGGCTTGAGGCCGTTTTCTGCCAGTTTGTCGGCGATAAAATGAGTCACAATTTGCTGCTCTTCAATATTTTTTGCGTCCCACTTACCTGAACTGCCATTCTTGCGAGTGCCGGCAAGAGCCATTGTAAACAGTTTCCCATCATGCCCGCGAAGCAGTGTTTCCGGGGTTGCGCCAATCCATAACCCGCTTTGTGGCGTGAAATAGCAAAAAACAAAAGCCGACCGCTTCTTACGGCAAAGTTCTACGAAATTCTCTCCCGGGGACCGTAGACATAAGCCGGTTTTCACTCTTGACAGAACACACTTCCCACCTCCGGCCTCATTAAGCTCCTTTACAATCGTTCGGACATTTTTTTCGTGGGTCGTTTTCAGTGTGGATTCGGGCAACGTGTCGGAATTGGAATGGGGAAATTTTCCGGCAGTTTTGATTTTTGTAGAATCTTCATATCCGCCATTGTCCTTCGCTTTTTCTACCTTTTTGACCAAACTGGTATAAAAAGAACCGTCGAAAGAATATATATTAAAAGAATTGGGAATAACAATCTCGTCTATCGAAGCTGCGTCTCTACCTAAGAAGACTGTCTCCGATTCCGGCAATCGATACGCAAAAAATGTTTCACCACTCTCCGATGCCTCATTCACTTCTCTCCCTACACGCTCCAAATCCTTTGTCTCAACCGGCCATTCCGATTGTTTGCCGTGCAAGTCCGCTTCTTTATTGAGAGAAGTATGTCTCATTCTGAAAAATATTTAGCTTACTAATTCCGCCGCTAATTCAAAGGGGAGGGCGTCTGTGATTTCTACATATATAAAGTCGCCACACTTGATTTTGCGGCTTTCATCCGTTTGCTCCGGAAGCGGAACTGAGATAGAATAATCCACGTCAGGTGAATCGTGTTCAGAACGACATATAGCCGTCCCTTCTTCTATTTCGTCTACTATGACGCGTATTCTGCTGCCTATAAGCGACTTGTTGCGTTCGAGAGAAAGCTTTTCATGAAGGTCAAGGAGCTTTTCAAGGCGTTGGCGCTTCACTGTCTCGGGAATCTCATCTTTAAGATTTTTGGCCGCCCAAGTGTCATCCTCTTCAGAATAAGAAAATGCTCCGAGACGTTCAAATTTGGTTTCTCGCACAAAATCAAGCAGTTCCTCGAATTCCTTTTCCCCTTCACCGGGGAATCCGACCATCAATGTTGTGCGGATAGCGATTCCGGGTACTTTCTGACGTATTTTTTGTATCAGCGCAAGTGTCTTCTCCTTATTGAAATGACGCCGCATATTGGTCAGCACAGTATCCGAAATATGTTGGAGTGCGATGTCGAGATAAGCGCAGACGTTGGGACGCGAGGCCATTACGTCAAGAATATCCTCGGGGAAATCGGCCGGATATGCGTAATGGAGACGAATCCATTCCACACCCGGAATACGGGAGATTCGATCTACAAGATGAGCGAGACGATGCTCGCCATACAAATCTGTTCCGTATGAAGAAAGATCTTGCGCTATTATGTTGAATTCCTTAACTCCCTTGGCCGTCAGTTCCTCTACTTCGCTGATTATCTCCTCTTCGGCACGCGACTTGTGGCGCCCCGTAATAATAGGAATGGCGCAGAACGCACAGAAGCGGTTGCAGCCTTCGGAAATCTTTATAAATGCGTGGTGTGGGGGAGTGGTAAGTTCTCGTTTATAATCGGCTGTCTCCGACGTATTAATTCCCTCGTCAGGCAGATTGTCGATAAAATGTTTCCAGTCGAATTTGCCGTACCAAATATCCACTTCGGGTATAAGCTCTTCGATTTCGTTTTTATAACGTTCTGACAGACATCCCATTACGACTATTTTGCCGATTTCTCCACGCTTCTTCATTTCGCCGAGACGAAGAATAAGATTAATGGATTCCTCTTTTGCGTCGGCAATGAATCCGCAGGTATTCACAACGACATAATCGCCTGAAGGAATTTCCGGATTATGGCTGAAGGTATGTCCCTTGTCGCTGATGCGTTTCAGCAATCTCTCCGAATCGATGAGGTTTTTGGAACACCCCATCGAAATGACGTCTATTTTCATAAAATTCAGACTGTTAATCCGGATTATTTACTTTACTCTTTAATGAAAAGTGAACGCACAAACTCCTTAGGACGGAAAATCTGCAGATCGTCTACTTTTTCTCCTATACCGATGTATTTCACCGGAATTTTGAACTGGTCGGATATGCCGATTACGACGCCACCCTTAGCAGTGCCGTCAAGTTTTGTCACGGCGAGACAGTCTACTCCCGCTGCATCGATGAAGCTTTCCGCCTGATCAAATGCATTTTGTCCTGTGGAACCGTCAAGCACAAGCAGTGTCTCGTCGGGAGTAGTAGGAATAACCTTCCGCATAACGTCGCGAATCTTCGTCAATTCGCGCATTAAGCCGGTTTTAGTCTGCAGACGTCCTGCCGTATCGATAATCGCAACATCGATACCACGAGCTTTTGCTGCCGACACCGTGTCGAAGGCTACCGATGCAGGATCGCTCCCTTCCTTCTGTTTTATAACATCCACTCCAAGACGGTCGCCCCAAATCTGAAGCTGTTCTATCGCACCGGCACGGAACGTGTCGGCGGCTCCAAGAATAACAGAATTGCCGGCCTTCATATATTGGTTGGCGAGCTTCGCTATCGTCGTCGTCTTGCCGACTCCATTGACTCCGACAACGAGAATGACATAAGGATTGCCATTCTTTTCAATCTCGAAATCATTGCGCGTGCCTTCGTTATCGCCAACGCCCGATTCCTCAATCATCGTCGTTATCTCATCGGCTATCAGCTCGTTCAGCTCCTCAGTGCCAACATATTTATCTCTCTTGACGCGTTCTTGCAGACGCTCGATAATTTTGAGAGTCGTATCCACACCGACATCCGACGTGATGAACGCCTCCTCCAAATTATCAAGCACGTCATCGTCTACCTTGCTTTTACCTGCTACGGCATGCGTGATTTTTGACCATACGCCCTCTTTGGTTTTTTGAAGACCTTCGTCAAGTTTTTCTTTTTTTTCTCTTGAAAATATTCTTTTGAAAAATCCCATTTTCTACATATTGATTTATTTTGCAAAATTAGCAAAATATTTCCAATCCTCCAAAATCTTCCTCCTCCCAATTTACCTCCAATTTACGAGTAATCCGATATATAAGACCTGACAAATATTATTAAAAGGAGGTGATACTCTTGCGAGCATCATCTCTACCTAACTTAAATTAACCTTTTCTCTTTTTATTAGTTTAATCTAATTCCAAATCACTGTTCGAGTGAACTGCTTATTTCACTTCCTCGAAGTCTACATCCGTGACGTCTTTCTCTTCCTGATGAGGAGGCTGCTGAGCGCCCGGGTGAGCACCCGGCTGTCCCTGTGCCGACTGAGCGGCGTTCTGGATATCCTGTGCAGCTGCCATCATAGCGTCGTTGAGTGCCTTGATCGAGCTGTCTACGTCTTCCACAAGCTGGTTCTTATGAACCTCTTTAAGCTTATTCAGAGCCGTGTCGATTGCAGCGCGTTTGTCGGCCGGAATCTTGTCGCCAAGCTCATTAAGCTGCTTTTCAGTCTGGAAGATAACACTGTCGGCTTGATTGAGCTTGTCGATGCGCTCTTTGGCTTTCTTATCGGCCTCTTCATTGGCTTTTGCCTCGTCGCGCATACGCTGGATTTCCTGTTCGCTCAGACCGCTCGATGCCTCGATACGAATCGACTGTTCTTTACCTGTAGCTTTATCCTTTGCCGTTACGTTAAGAATACCGTTGGCATCAACCTCGAAGGTAACCTCAATCTGCGGAACTCCACGCGGTGCGGGATTGATGCCGGCAAGATTGAATTCACCGAGCAGCTTGTCGTCGGCAGCCATAGGACGCTCGCCTTGAAGAACTCGAATCGTTACTTCCGGCTGATTGTCTGCTGCGGTAGAGAATGTCTCGCTCTTGCGGATAGGAATTGTCGAGTTAGCCTCGATAAGCTTCGTGAATACGCCACCGAGTGTCTCGATACCGATCGACAGAGGCACAACGTCGAGAAGAAGCACATCTTTGACATCGCCACTGAGTACGCCTCCCTGAATGGCTGCACCGATTGCAACTACCTCATCGGGATTTACACCCTTCGACGGCTCTTTACCGAAGATCTG
>JAGAUF010000075.1 GCA_017620885.1 Muribaculaceae bacterium | reverse complement strand
CTTGACGTCGACTTCTATTCCGATGTAAGATTCAGAATCTTTGAAAAGTTGTGCGACGGTGGTACGTCTTATATCTTTCATTATATCAGTTGATTTTCAAATTTTTTGTTTCCTTTTCGTATGTCACGGAATTATTCAAATGATCCGCGACGCAGATAATTTACCTCTTCCTGAGTAAGATAGCGCCAGCGGCCGCGCGGAAGATTCTTCTTCGTCAATCCGGCGAAATATACGCGGTCAAGTTTGGTGACGCGGTAGCCGAGCGACTCGAAGATGCGGCGCACGATGCGGTTGCGGCCCGAATGGATTTCGATGCCGGCCTGATTGCGGTCGGTATCGCTGACGTAGCTGATGGCGTCGGCGTGGATTTCTCCGTCGTCAAGCTCGATGCCGTCGGCGATGCGTTGCATATCTTCTTCGCTGATATTCTTGTCGGTCCAGACGTGATAGATTTTCTTCTTGACGAATTTCGGATGGGTGAGTTTGGAAGCCAAATCACCATCGTTGGTAAGAAGAAGTACGCCCGTCGTGTTGCGGTCGAGACGTCCTACCGGATAGATGCGCTCCTGACAAGCGTTCTTTACCAGATCGAGGACGGTGGTGCGCCCGTTGGGATCATCGCTCGTCGTGACGCAGTCTTTGGGCTTATTGAGCAATACGTAGCATTTCTTTTCAGGAGTCACTACCTTGTCGTCGAATTCCACGACGTCTGTGCGTGTTATCTTAGTGCCCAGTTCGGTAACGGCTTCGCCGTTCACTTTGACGCGTCCGCTCTGAATGTACTCGTCAGCCTCGCGACGTGAGCAGAGGCCGGCGTTGGCCATATATTTGTTCAGACGCAGCGTTTCGTTGGGATCGATGTCTTCGAGAACGTATTCAATCTGCTTCGGACGCGGAGTGAATTTCATCCCGGGACGGTTGTTATGGAATCCCTGCTGGCGGTTCTGATACCCACCTTGACGGTTTTGATAACCGCCCTGACGGTTTTGATAACCGCCCTGACGGTTTTGATAACCACCCTGCTGACGGGGCTGATAGCCACCTTGCTGGCGGTTCTGATAACCACCCTGCTGACGGGGCTGATAACCACCCTGCTGACGGGGCTGGTCACCACCCTGCTGACGGTTCTGATATTCACCTTGCTGGCGAGGCTGGTAACCACCCTGCTGACGGTTTTGATAGCCACCCTGACGGTTCTGATAGCCGCCTTGACGGTTCTGGTAACCACCCTGCTGGCGGGGCTGATAACCACCCTGACGGGGTTGGTAGCCACCTTCGCGATATTCGTTGGCCGAAGCTCCCTCATGACTTTCCTGTGCGGAGTCGTCTGCCTGAGCGTTCTGGCGATCGTATGGGTTGAATCGGTTTTGATAATTCTGCTGGCGGGGTTGATATCCGCTGTTGTAAGGACGGCGGTATGCCGGTTGGGAAGAGTGTTGCGCAAAGCCGTTTGGTTCAGCTGCTTTCTCTTCGCCTTGATAGTTTACTTTCTCGTAGCGATCCGATGACTGATTGTCGGTGATGTGAGTGCCTAAAGATGCGCCGATCCGTGGGCGCTTGGGTTTCTTTTCAGTATCCATGTCTAAGGTGTTGATTTAATTAGTTGTTACCGCTTGGCTGAAGCATCTCTGCTGCATAAATGAACCAATGGTAAATTCGGGATTGATCCCTCTTGTCAGGATTGGGTTCCTTTCATTGGGAAATGGTATTCTTTTATCAAGATAAATTGGATTCCATTCGTCGGAGGGGCAAAGTCCCGGTTCTGTTTTCTGGTAATTTAGTTTATTGTTTTTGAAGTGATTATATAATCTTTTGAATAATTTATGTACAAATCCGCTGTCACCACAGTTATTTTTTGCATAGCTTATCTGTGTGCTTCCGGCCACATTTGAATCATTTTAAGGCTTTTGTTTGAAACAATGTGGACTATTCTATTCTTTGTGTTGCGGAAATTCGATGCAAAGGTAATAATAATTCCTTCTCTTTCCAAATTTTATCCAAATAATCGGCTTTAATCGGCTTCGAAGAGGACATCGAAGAGGATGTGGATGAAAATCGGCAGGAGAAACTTTCTGATTAAAAAATTTGTTTATGCTATATATTTGTTATAATTTTGCAAACAAACTGATAGCACCATGGAAGCAGCAATACAGAAAAAAGCCACTATGTTCCGTCTCCCTGTCGACCTTCTTGACCGTCTGAAGGAGATGGCAAAGAAAGAACATCGCAGCCTCAACAATTTTGTTGAGTGCATTCTTCTTGACGTAGCTTATAATGAACCTAACGAAGAAACTAAGGAGGCAATAGAGGAAGCTCGCAGCGGTAAGTTGCGGAATACTCCGGCTGTCGACACTTCTTCTGTAGAAGCGATGTTTAAGTCTGTAGAGAAATAGACCTTTTGCGTCTCGGAAGGCCGTCGAATAAGGGCATAAAAAAATTGATTGTCATCGCGACAACCAATCTCTGTGTTAACCTTAAAATCTAATACCATGAAAAACTCACTGCAAAGTTAATACAGATATTTTAAAACAGTGTTATATAACAGCAATTATTTTTATGGATTTATGATTATTTAACATATATGGTTTGATATTTACATTCGTTAAGGAAATTCGAGCCCAAATTGCTGCAAAAAGTACTCAAAAGAAGAAAGAAGGAATCAAGCAGAAGAAAGGAGTACACTAAATGAAGAAAGAAGAATTCCGAAATAAGAAAGGAGGATGCGCATAAGCACACCCTCCTTCCGTAAAATTTCGTCTATGCTTCTACAAGATTACTCTTTGCATTTGGCTGCGATGAACATACGGTTCATACGGCCGATGTTGTAGAGCTTGATATTCTTCGGACATTCTGCGGAGCAAGCTCCGGTGTTGGTACAGTTGCCAAATCCGAGTTCGTCCATTCTCTTCACCATTGCGCGCACGCGACGGTCGGCTTCTACCTTTCCTTGCGGAAGGAGAGCGAACTGGCTTACCTTTGCAGATACGAAGAGCATAGCTGAACCGTTCTTGCAGGCTGCCACGCAAGCACCGCAACCGATGCAGGTAGCTGAGTCCATAGCTTCGTCGGCAGCTTCCTTGGAGATAGGAAGGTTGTTGGCATCCTGAGCACCGCCACAATTGAACGATACATATCCGCCGGCCTGCTGAATCTTGTCGAATGCGTTACGGTCTACCATAAGGTCCTTGATGATAGGGAACGCAGCTGAACGCCACGGTTCTACCGTAATTGTTTCGCCCTCGGCAAAGCGACGCATATAGAGCTGGCAGGTTGTAGCTCCTGTTGCGGGTCCGTGAGGATGACCGTTGATATAGAGGGAGCACATACCGCAGATACCTTCGCGGCAGTCATGGTCGAAGACCACGGGTTCCTGACCTTCGTTGATGAGACGTTCGTTGAGGATGTCAAGAGTTTCGAGGAAAGAAGTATCCGGGGTAGTCTCGACATTCTGATAAGTCACAAACCCACCCTTTTCTTTAGGTCCGGCCTGACGCCAGATTTTTAGGTTGACATTCATTTTCTTAAAATTTTAACTTGTTCTATGTTTATGACTTATAGTTACGTGTCTGTACCTTGATGGCTTCGTAATTCAGCTCTTCCTTGATTAATTCGGGAGCCTTGTTGTCGTTGCCCTGATAGTCCCAGCAGCTGACGTAGAAGTAGTTCTTGTCGTCGCGTTTAGCCTCACCTTCGGGCGTCTGGTATTCTTCGCGGAAGTGACCACCGCAAGACTCGTTACGGTTGAGAGCGTCGTAAGCGATAAGCTCACCCATCGTGATGAAGTCGTTGAGACGGAAAGCTTTGTCGAGCTCGACGTTCATGCCGTCGGCAGAGCCGGGGATGAAGAGTTCGGTATCGAATTCCTTACGGATTCTCTTCAACTCGTCGAGAGCGTGGAGCAGACCTTCCTTATTACGTGCCATTCCGACGTATTCCCACATGATGAGACCGAGTTCCTTGTGGATGGAATCTACAGAGCGGTTACCCTTGATGTTCATCAGGCGATCCATCTTCTCTTGGCAACGAGCTTCAGCGGCGTCAAATTCCGGAGTATCGGTGCGGAAGTGAGGCACGGTGATCTGGTCGCTGAGATAGTTCTGGATAGTGTAGGGGAGTACGAAGTAACCGTCGGCGAGACCCTGCATAAGAGCGGATGCACCGAGACGGTTTGCACCGTGGTCGGAGAAGTTACATTCACCGATTGCGAAAAGACCCTTGACTGACGTCTGCAGTTCATAGTCTACCCAGAGACCACCCATTGTGTAGTGGATAGCCGGGAAGATCATCATCGGGTTGTAATAGTTCACGCCGTCGATTGTGTTGGCGAGTTCACCCGGATTTACATCGGTGATTTCCTCATACATATCGAAGAGGTTGCCATAGCGCTGACGTACTACGTCGATGCCGAGACGGTTGATGGCCTCGGAGAAGTCGAGGAATACGGCAAGACCGGTGTTGTTTACGCCGAAGCCGTGGTCGCAACGCTCCTTGGCGGCACGAGAAGCCACGTCGCGCGGAACGAGGTTACCGAAGGCCGGATAACGGCGTTCCAGATAATAGTCGCGGTCTTCCTCCTTGATGTCGCTACCCTTGATTTCTCCGCTCTGAAGCTTCTTGGCATCCTCGATGTTCTTCGGAACCCAGATACGGCCGTCGTTACGCAGAGACTCCGACATAAGAGTCAGTTTCGACTGCTTGTCGCCGTGAACGGGGATACAGGTCGGGTGGATCTGTACGTATGCGGGGTTAGCGAAATAAGCACCCTTACGATAGCAAGCCATTGCAGCGGAGCAGTTGCAGCCCATTGCATTGGTAGAAAGGAAGTAAGTGTTGCCATAACCACCGGTAGCGACTACGACAGCGTGAGCGGCGAAACGCTCAAACTTACCTGTTACGAGGTTCTTGGCGATGATACCGCGTGCGCGTTCCACACCGTCCTTGTCCTTGATGAGGACAACGTCGTGCATTTCGTAGCGGTTGTAGCTCTTCACCTTGCCGGCTTCGATCTGGCGGTTGAGCGAAGAGTATGCACCGAGCAGGAGCTGCTGACCGGTCTGACCTTTAGCATAGAAAGTACGGCTCACCTGAGCACCACCGAAAGAACGGTTGGCGAGAAGACCGCCGTATTCACGAGCGAAAGGCACGCCCTGAGCTACACACTGGTCGATGATATTGTTGGAAACTTCGGCCAGACGGTAAACGTTGGCTTCGCGGGCGCGGTAGTCGCCACCCTTTACTGTATCATAGAAGAGACGGTAGATGGAGTCGCCGTCGTTCTGATAGTTTTTGGCTGCGTTGATACCACCCTGAGCCGCGATTGAGTGAGCGCGGCGCGGAGAGTCCTGAATGCAGAAATTGAGGACATTGAAGCCGAGTTCGGCGAGAGTGGAGGCTGCGGACGCGCCGGCAAGACCCGTACCCACGACGATCACGTCAAGACGACGCTTGTTGGCCGGATTGACCAGCTTCTGGTGAGCCTTATAGTTGGTCCATTTCTCAGCGACAGGTCCTTCGGGGATTTTGGAATCCGCCGGATTCATCACTCTAACGTTTTTGGCAGAAGCAGAGTCGATTGTCGTTGCTTCTTTGTCGATTATTGTATCTTCCATATCGCTTTATAGGATTATCTGGGTTGTTGAGTCATTTGCATTTGCATTGCGTCGGTCTGGGGGTCGTTCTGCTCGAGATAGTCGAGGAAGGCGGCGGCACGCTGGATTCCGGCGGCCTGTTTTGCCATTGCGTCAAGCTGTTCCTGACCTCCGGGCTGAGACTTGATGACCTGTTGCATCTGAGGCGATTTCATCTGTTCGAGCTGCGCGCTCATCTGCTGATTCATCTGACGGATGCCCTGAGATACCTGTTCGTAAGGCATATTCTTGATGGCGTTGCCCATCTGTGCGCCTTCGGCACCCATTTCCTCTTCGATCATAGGCACGATCATATCTTTGTACTGGGCGCGGAGTTCCTCGTTGGTGAGATAGTAACCCTCGTTAGCGCGTACGGTGAATATAACGGCCTGAGCTACGAAAAGGAGGATAACGATGGATACCCACCAGCAGCTGATTTTCTTAAGACGCGGAATCCAAGTAGTGTTATCCCAACCCACTGACTGGAACATCGACCAGAAGCCGTGATTCATGTGAAACCAGAGGGCGATGAAACCGATGATGTAAACGACAGGGGTCCACGGCTGAGCGAATGCTTCCTGAATGAAGAGCGTACCGGCTACAGGCGGAATCTGGCTCTCGCAGCCGAGCACTTCAACGAGCTGCATCTTGGCCCAGAACTGGATAAGGTGCACGATGAGGAAAGCGAGGATGACGATACCGAGAACGTACATGTTCTTGGATGACCATTCCACGCTTTTGGGGCGTGAGGTGATTGCATACTTCTCATGGCCGCGGGCCTTGTTGTTCTGAATGGTCAGAACGGAAGCATAGATAATGTGAACGATGATGAATGCAGCGAGAATAGCTGACGCTGCCAGCGCATACCAATTGGCGCCGAGGAATTCGCAAACTAAGTTGTAAGCCGCGGGCCAAAGGATGGCAACTGAGTTCATCAGGCAGTGGAAAGTGACGAATAGGACGAGAAATGCACCCGTCAGGGCCATTATGAATTTACGTCCTACAGATGAGCTTGTTAACCACATAGTAGTTGTGAAATTAGATGTTAAGTTATTTAATTTTAGTTTGTTGCAATAGTTAATCCGGGCTGTCTCCCGCGCACGCCGTTTGCCGCGTCAGAAGACGACAGTCCTAATAATTTGCAAAATTAATGAAAATACTCTCACTGTGCAAACTAAATCCAAAATATTTCCAGAACTCACGTCGATATGATGATTGCATTGACTATGATTAATCCCGCTATGACGAGTGCGATGTCTTGACGGGGAACGTGGACAGACGGATACCGGGTCAGGACGCCGTCGCGTCCCGACCCGGTAAATGTCCGTCGATGTCTGACGGTACCGATATTGATCAGTAGTTGAGGCAGCCGATTCGTCACGTGCCTTATTTACCGAAAGCATCGTCTCCGCACGGCAGACCGTTCAGTCACGGCTTCAATACTGGAAGAATGTGAATTTATATATCCGCATCTCTTTTTCACCCTGCATAAGAGCTGTGTCTTCGTGATTTACCGATACGACAATAGCTCTGGGTTTTCCGCTTTTATTCTCAGGGAAACGGTAGGTCTGTGCTGTGCCTTCCGTTCCGATTGTAACATCAGAGACGTATCCGAAAACATCTTTATCACTGTCTGAACCGTTTGAGAAATCAAACTTGAGCGAATCCGAATTGTCGTTGCCATGTGTTCCGGCTATGACTGTAATGGCATTGTCGTAAGATTTATCGGCGAAATTCATCCCGTCAAGATCCGTGATTATT
>JAGAUF010000074.1 GCA_017620885.1 Muribaculaceae bacterium | reverse complement strand
GCCGAGGTCATATCGTCGATGCCTTCGAGGACATCTATCAGTTCGCCCATGATGCGCGGAGTGTCGGCTTTCCAACGTTTTTTGATGTCCTTCTCGGCGTAGGTTTCCGGTGCTTTGAAGAAGAAATCGGCCTGAGAGTCGAGGTCTTTGACAAATTCAATCCTTCCCTTGACCATCCCGACGGCGCGGGCGATATAATCGTCGGAAAAACCGGAGATGCCCGTTGCTGCGAGCAAGGGTTTGTAAAGCCGGGCGAGATCCTCGTCGGTCATCGCCATAAGGTATTCGTGATTGAACCAAGCAGCTTTTTTGTAGTCGAATTTTGCCCCTGATTTTGAGCAATGTGCGAATGAGAATTTTTCCACGAGTTGCTCCATATTCATCAGCTCCGTGTCGTCGCCGGGATTCCATCCCAGCAGGGCGAGGAAATTCACCACGGCTTCCGGCAGATAGCCTTGTTCGCGGTATCCGGAAGAGACGGCTCCCGTGGCGGGATCGTGCCATTCGAGGGGGAATACGGGGAATCCGAGCTTGTCGCCGTCGCGTTTGGATAGCTTGCCGTTGCCGACCGGTTTGAGCAGAAGGGGAAGATGTACGAACTGCGGCATTGAGTCAGACCATCCGAAAGCTTCGTAGAGAAGCACGTGAAGCGGTGCGGAGGGAAGCCATTCTTCGCCGCGAATCACGTGTGAGATTTCCATCAGGTGGTCGTCCACGATGTTTGCGAGATGATATGTGGGAAGATTGTCTGCGCTTTTGTAAAGCACCTTGTCGTCGAGAACGGAGGAATTGATTGTTACTTCTCCACGGATGAGGTCGTTGACCTTGACGTCATATCCCGGCTCAATTTTGAATCTGACCACATATTGAGCGCCTTCGTCCATGAGACGTTTCACCTCGTCGGCCGGCATAGTGAGAGAATTTCTCATTCGGTCTCTCGTGGATGCGTCATATTGGAAATTGGGCGTTTCCTCGCGGGCTTTGGCAAGTTCTTCAGGCGTGTCGAAGGCGATATAGGCTTTACCTGCGTCGAGGAGCTGATCTACGTATTTGCGATATATCTCTTTACGCTCGCTCTGCCGATAGGGAGCGTGGGGGCCGCCTTCGCGGACGCCTTCGTCAATTTTGATGCCGAGCCATCCGAGGGCTTCGTTGATATATTCTTCGGCTCCGGGGACAAAACGCTGGGAGTCGGTGTCTTCTATGCGGAGTACCATCTTTCCGCCGTTTCTGTGGGCGAAGAGATAATTGAAAAGTGCCGTGCGCACGCCTCCGATATGGAGCGGACCCGTGGGGGAGGGGGCGAAACGGACTCTGACCTGATTGTTCATAATGTTATGTTGTTGTTTTTGTGTCGTAAATGTATTATGGGGCAGTTTGTTGTTGGACAGAGCGAGGAGAATTATTCCTTTTTGAGTTTGAAGCGCACGCCGTCCCACAGATATGTGACCGGAGAGCGGAGATGCTCCCGGATGAAGGGAAGCTCGTCCTGATTGATGAATTTGTCAATAGTGAGATAGGCCTTGAGGGTATATGTAGTGGCGTATTTGGATGCGCTGAATTCGATTGTGGGGAAGGGGATGATCTGCTCAAGTCTCTTTTGTCCTGCTTTATTTTTTTTCAGGGAGGGGAAGAAATCGAGAAGCGAGGGGAGAGAGATGATTTTGCCGGCGTCGAGTGGAGAGAGTGTCTCGTCGAAGAAGCTGACGTCGGAATCGAAAGCCTGTCCGTCACCTCCTACGGTGTATATAGATACAAATATATACCCGTTTTTCTTGTCCGGCAGTCGTCGCAGCTGGAGGGTACTGACGGGTGTGAGCTGCACTTTGATGTAATCGTCGTTGAGGAGGAGAAGAGTGGATTTCCCTTCGAGGGCATTCCGTACGGAGCCGATAGAATCAGCCGTGGCATAGTCAAGGAGGTCGAGACGCGATGAGACGGGGAGGATGTCGAGGTAATTGACAGGGAGGCGCAGAAAGGCCGCACTGATGGAGGTGATTCTCGCTTCGCCGGCTTCCTTGGCAGCAGTATCTGCCGATTTGTTTTCGATGTTGCTTACGAAATCTTCAACACAGACTGTGTCGGGAATTTCATTGGGTATGGCATCCTGCGCGACGGCAGAGATGACTGTGGCGAGCATCACGAAGTAAAAGAGGATGAATTTGAATGTTTTTCTCATCGGCGTAAAAACGGATTATTTTTTCTTGATGAAAATATCATAATTCCCATTATATTTCGGCGCGTCCTTCTTTCGCTTGGAAGCTTTGACAGCTTTTTTAGGGGGCAAGGTCTTGGAATCCTTGGATGCTTTTTGTCCTTTGGCACCGGCTCCCTTTTTTGCGCGTTTGCCGTGAGGAGCATTGATAAGCTCGGGATTGAGCTTGTCGCCGAAGAAATCGACGTGGCGCAGAGCTGTTACTATCTTGGCGGCATCCTGCTTGCGGACATCGAAGAGGGTATGGTCGGGGAAAAGGTCGATTCGACCTATCTCCAATTTCGGGCCTGCGACGGCGCCATTTATCACCGACATAAGATTGCCGGGGAAGAAACCGTTGGATTTCCCGACGTCGATGCGTATGCGTTCATAACCTTTCTCGGCTTTCAAGCTGCCTTTTGACCGTTTGTCGTCGCGATTGTCGCGGTCGGCTTTACGGTTTTTGCGCTGTGGCTCGTTGAGGTCGATGTCGGGCATATTCTCGTAATATTTCAGCAGGCGGCTGAATTCAAGCGAGAGGACACGTTTGAGGAGGTCTTCTTCGGAGAGCCATTCAAGTTTCTTCCGGACTCCGGGGAGATATTTGTCGATTTCCGTGTCATTGACCTCTACGCGTTCGATACGGTCGGCGAGATTGTAAAGCTGCTTCTCGATGATGTGTTCCGGCGACGGGACTTTTTTGTATTCAAACTCTTTGCCGATAGATTTTTCAATTTGCCGGAGTCGGCCTTTTTCGCGCGAATGAATGATTGCGACTGAGACTCCGGATTTGTTGGCACGTCCGGTACGTCCGGAACGGTGCGTATATACGGCTACGTCGTCGGGGAGTCCGTAATTGATTACGTGCGTGAGATCGTCGACGTCGAGTCCGCGAGCAGCCACATCGGTTGCCACGAGGAGCTGTGTGACGTGGTCGCGGAATTTCTTCATCGCAAGGTCTCTCTGCGCCTGCGAGAGGTCGCCGTGCAGACAGTCGGCGTTGTAGCCGTCGGCGATGAGCTTGTCGGCCACCTCCTGAGTCTCGCGACGCGTGCGGCAGAATATGATGCCGTAGATGTAAGGATTATTGTCGGCTACTCGTTTGAGAGCTAGATACTTGTCGTGAGCTTTCACCATATAGTAAATATGGCGGACATTTTTTGCGCCCTCATTCTTGTTTCCGGCGACGAATTCGGCGGGATTGTGCATAAAATCGCGTGCTATTGCGGCGATTTCCTTCGGCATAGTTGCCGAGAACATCAGCATTTTGCGATTCTCGGGCACGTGAGAGATGATTTCGCGGATATCGTCGAGGAATCCCATATTGAGCATTTCATCGGCCTCATCGAGAATTACAGTATTGACGTGGGAAAGAGTGACTTCTCCACGGCGGATAAGGTCTTCGAGGCGTCCGGGCGTTGCGACGATTACCTGCACGCCCTTTCGGAGTGACCGTATCTGCGAGTCTATGCTTGAGCCACCGTAAACAGGGAGTATTCGGAGGCCATCGATGTATTTTGCGAAGTCGGCGAGGTCGCCGGCGATTTGAAGACAAAGTTCACGCGTAGGAGCGATGATAAGCGCCTGAGTATCTGTGCTTACGGCGTCGATGCGCTGGAGAAGAGGGAGCCCGAAGGCAGCCGTTTTGCCGGTTCCGGTCTGGGCGAGTCCTACTACGTCGCCTTCTTCGTGGAGCAGATGCGGAATCACCAGCTCTTGTATAGGCATCGGGGACTCGAATCCGAGTTCGCCGATGGCTTTGAGAAGTTTAGGGTCAATCCCCAATTCTTCAAATGATTTCATATTGAATGGTTTAAGCACGCGAAATTACGCCTTATGGAATGAGGCGTAAAATTAACGCGAAATTACGAATTATTTGCCAATTTACAAAATTTCCGTCAGATGATGCGTCAGAGAGAGCGATTGAGGTCGGGTCGGATGTCAAGAGGGAGCTGTTTGTCAGGAGTCACGACGGATGTGCTGACCCGGGTCCAGATGGCATCAGGAATTAATTTCCATGCGGCGGCGACAAGCGCCCAACGCCAGTCGATATATGCGACTCTCTTTTTACGGACTATGGCGCGAATAATTAGTGGAACGGCGTATTCCACTGTCATTTCGAAGGGGTATTGTTTGTCGGGCATCACGAGAGGCGTGCGCACCCATCCGGGCCGGATGTCGGTGAATGTGATTCCGGCGTTCATTGAGTTTGCAAGTTGTTCGAGAGCAACGAGATAAGTCTGGTCGAATTTCTTTGATGCGGAGTAAGCGGCGAGGCGTCCGAGACCGTTAGTACCTGCAACGGAGGATATGGCCACAATCTGTCCTCGCTTTGCTTTCGAGCGGAAATAACGGTAGGCTGAGGAAATCATCCGTGCGAAGCCTACGGTATTTGTTTCTATGGTATGTGCTTCTGACTCGGGTTCCATTGTAAGGTTCTCGAATCCTATTCCTGCCGAGTGGATATATATGTCCATACCACCGAGATCGGTAATGAGCCGATTGAGCCGGCTGACTGCCTCCGGCTTGTTGATGTCGATTTCAGCATACGCCACCCGCGAGGGATAACGTTTCTTCAAATCTTCGAGCGGTTTGGTGCGTCTTGCAGCGAGTCCGACGGGAATATTACGCGAGGCGAATGCTTCGGCAAGTGCAAGTCCGATGCCGGACGACGCTCCGACTATTACGATACGTTTCATCCCGAATTCGTTGGCGACGGGGACGTTATGAAAATCAAAATCTGTGCTGCTCATATTATGTAAATGTTTATCACTTACATAACGCCTCCGGAGTCTTGATAGTTTGACGCGGGAAAGCATCGATGAAGGATCCGGGGGTGATATTGATTACCGAGACGCCGGAGTCGGAGGCGAATCGGGCGATGTCGAAATAAGAGCGGAAAGCCACGGCGAAGGAGGTGTATATGTCGTGGAGATGTATGCCTGCGTATGCCTGCGTGACGCGTTCCTGTTCCTTTTCGTCGTCGGGATAGAAATGCGGTTGAATTGTGACGACACGGTTTTTATCGTCTACCCAAAGAGTTTTGCTCCAAGAGTGATCGGCCCCGGCAATGAAAATATCCTTATAACCTGCGCGGATGGCCGTCATGATTGAAGGAATAAGGACGTTGCGGGGACGTGGCAGCCCTAATCCTCGCTTATAGGCGAAGCGTCGGAGGGAATAGAACCCCTCTATCGGAGTCATATTGAAAGGGTGGACGGTGACGTTTCTGCAGGTGACTTTACTACGTGCGACGCTGATGTATTTTGCCGGTACGAAAAGGTCGATGTGCCAAGTCGCGGCGGAAATATTCTTCCAAAGTTCGGGAATTTTGTCGTAGCCTTCAAGGGTGAAGAATCCGGGATCGGCTATGACATAACGGTTTGGTTTCAGATGCTCGAAATACGGGGTGTTTGCCGCGAAATTGACAGCGAGAAGATCCTTGTCGGCCAGAAACTCGGGATGGTTTTCTACGGTGTCGTTGAGCGAAGGACCGTTTCCGAGAATCACGATAGGTCGTTCGGAGGAAATGTCGTTTTTCCGGAATGGCGACCGTGAAAGTATGAGGATTTTTGCTAAAGAGGCGGTAGAGCGTGAGAGATCGGAGAAGAAACCGGCGATTTTTTCGAGTTTGGATTTCATACGGCTATTGGTCTTCGTAAGGATAGTCTTTATCGCGACGTGCTATGACTTCTACGGTGTCGTAGAGTGTGAAAGGGATTGTAGCTGTGAGATGAGCGGGATTATATGTTAAAGTCACGGCGCGACGTTGGAGCGTGTCAGGGTCAAGTATATGGCGCAATCCGGGGATGAAACGACCGAGGGCAGCCCATTTAGGAGGGAGATAAACGAGGCGTTTGCGCACGGAGGCGTTTGCCGACATTGCCTCGACGAGGTCGACGAGGGTGCGGTTGCGTCCGTCGGCGACGATGAATACTCCACCGGAAGTGTAAAGTGTTTTTGCGACACGGGCCACGTCGTAGGCTGTCACGATGCCGAGGTGCGCGTCGTTGCCACGGATATGGATGTACCTGTTGTTCGCTACTTCGGCGAAGAGCCGCGCCATCTCTCCGCTGATGCCGGAACCGAACATCGGAGCCGGACGGAGAATCGTCAGCGTGACGTTATGTCGCTGCGCCCATTCGCTGACTTCTTTTTCGGCGAGAAATTTCGATTGCCCCACCTTGTCGGAAACGTGTTGTGGCGTCTCCTCCGTGATGTTCTCGGCGCCGTATAGCCCGTGAACGGCGGCGTCGGAGATGAATACAAAATATTTTGGAGGACACGTTTCGAGAGCCTGAAGCAGATGCCTTGTGCCTTCGAGATTTACTTTGAGAGCGTCGTCGTTGTTGCGCGAGCCGGCGGCGTGAATCACGATATCAAAAGGTTTGATGGGAAGCGCAGGGATTGATTCGGCGAGATCGCACGCTATGCCGCCGGGGGTTTCCCGGCGGTTGAGGCGCGTAATGTCGCAGTCGTCGAACTGCTTGACGAGATACCGTCCGAGCATACCCTCCGATCCGGTGAGCAGCAGGGATGTCTTTTTCGTGGGATTGTCCATATTCATTGCGCAAAGTTAGCAAAAAAAACTGACAATCCTGCAATAAGGATTATTTGTTGCGACGCCTTTTAGACAAGCTCTTACTAATTCTGACTATGGGGTAAAGTATCGCGTAGAGAGCCATTGTAATTCCGGAGCAGAGGAAGAAATATACCACGATATTCCAGAAACATTCGCTTGCAGTCATTGTTTCCCTTTTTTACGATTGATAAAATTGATTGTTGCATTGCCGATCCATATAGCGAGGAGCCAAATTCCCCATACGATAAATAGATTGGCGCAAAAATTCCCTTTGTCCGAAAGTACGAAATTGAGAGCGTCTTGAATCTGAGGAATCATTTTTCACCTCCTTTCCGTTTGGTAAAACCCATTTCGCGGCAAAACCAGAAAGCCAGTCTCCCGACCATCAAGAGGGAAATCCAGAAGGTTGCAGAATAATATATAAAAGTCCAGAAATCCATATAGACCTTATTGATTTATGTTTGTTTTCGTCTGCAAAATTACATTCAAATAATGTCTGATCCAATAGGTGACAAAATTATCATAGTATGAAAATTTTGTCACCTGATTAAGATTTGTTAATTTTGCTCTTATGAAACTAAAATATGATTATAAAATTCCTCCTGTCGACCTTGAATGTGGAGTATCGATAATGTTGTATGTAATGGGAGGGAAATGGAAACCGTATTTGATAAATTGTATGACGCACGGTATCCATCGTCCTGTGGAATTTTATCGTGAGATAAAAGGGGCGTCAAAGCGAGTATTGGTAAAACAGCTTAGAGAACTTGAAGAGGTCGGAATAGTCCGTCGTGTAGTATATGATACAATACCTGTATCAGCCGGATATTATCTTACTGATCGCGGGGAATCACTGGTCCCGATAGTTAATGATATGTATATATGGGGACTTAATAATAGAGATATATTTGAGGAGGATTAAGCCCCCATCTCAATGTTAAAGCAAGGGGTCAGTGGTGCCGGTCGGGGTTGCGCTTGTCACGGGAGTGCCGGTCGGGATTGTGTTTGTGTTTCTTGCACTTTTTATGTTTGTGGTCCGGGTTCTTTTTATAGTGCTTGTGGTGTTTGTGGTGCTTGTGGTCGGGATTGCGCTTGTAATGGCCATAGTCGGGTCCGTAAGAGCCTCCGGCATAGCCGTATTCGTTTTCAATTCCCCAGTAGGAGCGGGAACTTCCGCAGGCCGGCAGTATGAATGAGAAGACTGCGGCAATCAATGTGACGAGAATCAGTCTGCGTGTTTTCATAGTGGAAATGGATTGAGTGAATGTTGAGTAAATTGGTTTATGGTGTGTGTCTTTCGCACGTGCGCGAAAATTGATTAAGGATTGTTTTTGCGCTTTTGAGCGCGGGGAGAGAAGAAGTCGTTGTAAATTTTTATAGCAGAGACGATTATTGAGCAGGTGGCGGTAATTACATTTGTGATGACGAGGGGCCAATTCGAGAGGATAAAGCCCTGTATGACGAAGAAAAGGGAGCCGAGTCCCATAAGGATGAATGTGGGCATAGCGATGCCGTCGGTGTCGCGCGTGCGGATAGTGTAAATTGCCTGAGGCATATAGCCGAGCACCATACAGATTGCAGCGAGGTATCCAATTATAATTGTAAAAACTGCCATATTAATCGAAGTTTATTTTAGTATGAACGACAGGATTGATTAAAAAGTTTAAGTAAAGGTAATAATGAGGCGGCGCGAGTCGTTATAGATATATGAAGATAACGTTTCTGATTCCACCGACATGGAGCGATGGCGTCAAGCCGGCTGAGCGGTCGGCAGGATGTACGCGCATTGTGTATCCCTTCCCGAATCTGTATGAGCTGACGGTTGCCGCCCTATTCGAGGAAATGGGGCATAGCGTTTCGTTGCGCGATTTTGTATATCATGAGGAGAATCCCGGAGATCTGGAAAGATTTCTGGAGAGAGACGATTCTGACGTTTATTGTCTATGGGGAGTGAATCTCTCTATCCCGGACGATGTCAGGACGATAGAATATATACGCAGATTCCGCGGTGACAAGTGGGTTATGCTGTTCGGGCCTTCAGGAACGTATTTCCCGGACAAACTGCTGAAAGACGCGAGAACGGTCATAGTGCGTGGCGAGCCGGAAGAAACGGCGCGCGAATGGCTTACGCGCCTTGAAAAAGGGGGTGATCTGACCGATGTGGACGGCACGACGCTACTGCTTGAGGGACGCGTACACGCTAACAAACCACGTCCTGTGACGCGCAATTTCGACGATCTCCCGTTCCCGGCGCGTCATCTGCTCGGCGACCGCCAATATCATAACCCGAAACTGAAAAAGGGCCCTTATACGACGATGCTGACATCGCGCAACTGTCCCTTCCAATGCTATTATTGCGTGCCGAGTTCGCTGACTTTCGCCCGCGAACTGGATTATAAACGCACGCACGCCACAAAGCCTCCGATTTCCTATCGAAGTGCGGAGAGCGTCGGTAAGGAGCTGAAATTATTGCACGAGCAGGGGTATCGCGCCATAGGCTTCGTAGATGATAATTTCATCTGGAACGAGGAGCGGACGCGTGAGCTGTGCGAGCCGCTGAAGGAGTACGGATTCGTGTGGGGCTGTCAGGCGCGTGTGGACGCGATTACTGAGCCGATAGCGAAGATGCTCGGTGAGAGTGGTTGCGGTTATGTGGATCTCGGCGTGGAATCGTTTAACGACGACGTGCTGAAATACATAAAGAAAGGGATCACGCAGGCGCAGATATATGAGGCGATCGGGCTGCTGCAGAAATATAACGTGCCGGTGAAGCTGAATGTGCTGATCGGCACATCTCCGCTCGAAACAAAGGAGACAATCAAGGACACTTTGCGCCGCGCCAAGAAATTGAAAGTGGATCAGGTGATGTTTAATATCGTGTCGCCATTCCCCGGGACAGAACTGTATGCGCTGGCGAAGGAGAATGGATGGATAGAGAGCGGTGAATATCGACCGACGGACGTGCAGCGTGAGTCAATCCTCAGCTATCCGCATCTGAGTGCGCGTGAGATGGAGAAACTTCTTTTCCGCAGCAATCTGAGCTTCTTCCTCCGCCCGTCGTTTGTATGGCATCATTTGCGCAAATTCCGTTCGTGGAAGGAATTCAGTTCGGCGGCAAAAGCGCTTAAAATAAAACTGTTCGGCTGATGCTTTCAGTTGTAATCATATCGTGGAATTCGCTGGCGCGCCTGAAGACGTGCCTTGCCTGCATCGAGGAATTGCTGAACCGCAGCGACGTGGAACTTGTGTGGGTGGACAACGGATCTAACGATGGATCGTGGAAGTGGATGGAGGAGCATTACCACGGCAGCCGGCGCATCCATCTCGACCGCAATTATGGCGTGGCGTACGCCCGGAACCGTGGCATCGAGGCTTCGTCGGGGAGGTATGTCCTCTTCCTTGACGACGACACGGAGGCTTCGCCGAAATCTATTCTCGCTATGCGCGATTATCTCCTTTCTCACCCTTCGGCGGGTATATGCGGAGTTGCTCTCCGTGACGCTCAAGGCAATCTTCAGGACAGTTTCAAGGAATATCCCGGTCTTGGTGTCAAGATATGTAATGTGGTGAGCAGCTTGTTGGGAATTCGGAAAGATACAAAGGCGCCGAGCCATGTCGTCGAGGTGGATTATCTTATAGGCGCTTGCCAGATGATACGCCGGGAGGTATTCGAACGCATAGGCCTTCTTGATGAAAATATTTTCTACGGTCCGGAGGATGCCGATTTCTGTATGCGTGCCCGCGAAGCGGGGTTCGGCGTGATGTATCTGCCGAATGTATCGATTGTTCACCATTGGCGGCGTGCCACGAGCCGGAATCTTTTTTCTCCTTTAGGACGCAAACATATCGCCGCCCTTGTCTATTTCTATCGCAAACACCGCCGCTGGTTCTGACCGCTCTGTGCATTTTCTTTGCGAGATTGAAATTTCGTATTTACGGAGATATAAAATAGGAGATAAAAATATACGCGGGAATCCTATTGTCACAATTCGGATTCCCGCGCGATATATTGGGGAAGGTTTGTCAGTCGGGCATCTGGATGAAATAGCAGAAACGTTCCACCATCTCATATTCACCATCCACATACGGAGGGAAAGCAGGATTGCTCCACGGTGCCTCAAAACCGAGGATCATCAGTCTGTACAAGCCTGTACGATTCTCCGGAAACGTGTATGTCACTATTCTGTCGGACTTTCTTTTAGTTTCAGAAGACCCAGTAATATAGTTATATCCTTTCATATCTATTATCCAGTCAGGATCGGGACGGTTCTTAAGGATAAGATTATATGTGAGATATTCACCGAAAAGATAGTTGTCGTATCCATCTTTGTCGTGACTCAGGAAAGGAACGTTTTCATAGACCTTGAACTCGTGAAGTTCCCAGCTTTTCCCAATTTCAAGATCATACGTGCCTCCCTTCCCGGGAATCTCCACGACATCCATTTCAGCGTATGCGTATCTGGTTATATCAGGAGCATCGTGTGCCGTAAAATGAATCGGATACATTACCATTCCTTCCGGCATGCGTTGCCAGTCATCCTCAAGATGACCGTTGAGATTCGACGCAGATGTTTTGTATTCAAATTCGGGAACTTCAGGTTGGTTGTCAGATGAACATCCTGTTGACATCATAGCCAACAGTATTGAACCCAATATAATTGTAATCTGTCTTTTATTTGCTTTCATCACTGCTGTCTTTTGATGTATCCTATGTATTTTAAATCATAAAATACCTGGGTCGTTTTAGGATCCTTGTTATCATATTCTCCATAATAATCGGGAGTGCCTCCAAGAACATTTGAATCGAAATTAAAGAATCCATTGTTGGAACCGCCCCAGCCCCATACGCAATGGAACAGACACATAGGTATATTGGGGTTATAATGAGGTTCAGGATCAGTAATACTCGGTGGTAAATCACCAAAATGGCCATGCTGCCACATTGCGCCGTCTATTACCCACGCATGGCCAACTTCTTTTCCATTTTCATCAAGCGTTGTGCCTCTTGCAAGAACCGGAGTTCCGACTGCAGGTGTGTCAGCACCGCGTCTGAGAACCTCAAGGACTTCATCGGCATTAAAAGGTTTAAGGCCATCCAAAACTTCATATCCCATATTTCGGAGAGTCGGAGCGAATCTGATTGCAAGAGCAGATGCATTTACAACTCCCTTACTATCTGTATGTATGGAAACATTCAAATTATCAGGATTCCATAAGAAACGAATAACTCTTGCCATCGCATCTTTATTTTCTCCAGAGACAATTTCATCCCACTTAATCTTGTATCCGTGATACTCCTCCGGCCACTTGTAGAATGACATTAACGTAGCTATTGCAACGGGAGCGCACCCTGCGAAAATTGTATCGTTATTATAAATGCAATATTTATTGTATGGTTTCCCTTGACTTATTATACTCATAGCATTTTTAAGCTTTGGTGTATATAAATCATAATACCATTTAAATTGCTTATAATAGTCCTGTGGCCAATTGCTTGATCCTCCGGGAATAACAGATGACGTTTTTTCGATTGAATTATTGATACTCCCTTGCACGGTCTTCATAAAGAATGCGAGACCGTCATTCTGCAGCGTGTCGGCAAATTCAAAATGTCCCTCGTCGCTGATTGCGTAAATTGCAGGGAGGCGTTTGTCGGCAGCAACCAGAGCAAAACCATTGTTGTCAGCATAGTTTATCAGATATAGCAGTGTGTCCGCACCGATTCCAGATCTGGTAGCTCTCGATGTCTTGACTTCAACTTTGGATATTGTTCTTTCCGTTCGGGTGCCTTTATCAATGTTGCACATAAACGCATCCGCAATTTTCACTGCATCAGACAATGGAATTGAATATTCATTTGCGATTTTTTTTGTTTCCGACACTTCAGGCAACAAGGTATTGTCGCTTGAACAACCGGTCAGAAATACTGCCTGAAACGCTAAACAGGCAATTGCCATTACTGTTTTTCTCATCTGGCGTCAGATTTTAAGATTATAATCCGTTGTTTTGATTACCGAAGAGCCGGATTTGATCACCCTTGCAATAACCGTCGAATAATATTCGCAATAATCAAATAATTCTGTGTCGGATTATTCAATGTGGCAAATTTATAAATTAAAATTAAAAGAAGCAAATAAGATTTCTGAATTGTGGTGCAATTAACATAATTTAATTGATAAAAACGAAAGACTAAGAAGTAACAGCTACGTCGGTAAACACGAAGGGAGGAGATAAACATCTGCGATTAGTGTTTACCTCCTACTCGATTATTTAACTTCTTAACAGTTCGTTGTCAGTCGGGCATCTGGATGAAATAATTGCTTGTTTCAAGCATCATCGGCGCAATGTCGGTGGCTTCGTAATGATTGTATTCGTAGACGAAATTAATCAGACGATATTTGCCTGTTGTGTTTTGTGGGAAGTTGTAGGTGAAGTTTTTGAACATTTTGATCCATTTTGTAGGATCACAGCCGGAAAGGGATCCCAATCTCTTGTTGTCGGAGTCGAGAAGCTGAGAAAAATTCGCGACGGCATCGGGATTTTCTCTGCCTCTTGTCAAATATAGATAAGAGTAGAATTCGCCCTGTGGATATAAATACTCATTTTCGTCATGCGAAAAGAACGGCATATTTTCGTAAATCTCAACTCTTTTTAGCCTGATGCTCAAATTTTTATATAACAGGAAATCATATATGCCTCCTTTGGCGGGGATTTCGTAAATGTCAGTATAAGATCGTGCAAGCAATTCAACCTCCGGTTCCTCTTTAGCCGTAATTCCGAATAAAGGATATGACATTCCGACGGAATTATAGCGATTGCCGCTTCTAAGGTGGTTGTTTAAATCTTTTGCTGACGTCTTGAATTCTATTGTCTGTACGTCTGACGTCGGCTCATCGTCGGAGGAGCAGCCCGTCATAGTCAGGGCAAGGAAGCATAAGGCGCTCCAGATTATTTTATGTTTCATTATGTTCTTTTATTGTAGTTAATCAATTGGGCGTCTGGATGAAAAAGTAGCCGTCAGTGTTTTGGGGATCGTTGCCGATTTCCATACAAATCAGTCGATATTTACCTGTCAGATTCGCCGGGAACGTATAAGTAAAAGTTTCGAGATTTGCAGGATTGTAGTCGGAAAGAACTCCGACAGACGTCTGTTCGTAATTGATGAGCTGAGAAAGGTCAGCTTTGGCATCTTCTGTTCCCCTTAACTTTATCAAACGCTGGTATGTGAAGAATTCATCCTGCTTTAAGAAATAATTGCTTCTGTCGTGTGAAAGAAACGGCATATCTTCATATATCTTTACATATTGGACAATCTTATAATCGGCCTTGAAGTCGTATGCTCCTCCTTTGGCAGGCACGTCAAAGACGTCAGTGCCGGAAATATCCAATATTTCAATATAAGGTTCGTCATGCGAGATTATTATTGCGCATGAATATATGAATCCATCCGGAATAGTGTGATCGTTTTTGAGGTGGTAATTGAGGTCTTTTGCCGTTGTCTTGAACTCAATCTTTTGTTCGTCGGATGCCGGTTCATCTGAATTGCATGAGCCCAAAGCCATTATAAGGAGGCTCATAAAGCACCAAATTAATTTCGTTTTCATTTTCTGTTCAAATCCCTTTTAATATATCCGATATATTCCAGATCTAAATTAATTAGATGTGATTTCCCTTTTTCAGTTGAATCATACTCTCCATAAAAATCCGGATCTCCACCTATGGCATTGTTGTCGAAATTGAAAAAACCGTTTTGGCTTCCTCCCCATCCCCAAACACAGTGAAACAGACACATAGGCATATTGGGGTTATAATGAGGTTCAGATCCAATTCCGGGCGCCGTAATGCCATCTCCTATTTTCCCGTGTTGCCACATAGCTCCATCTATGACCCAGACATGACCTCCTTTATCTTTTCCGTTTATATGCTCTATTCCTCTTGCAAGGATAGGAGTGCCAACTGGGGGATTGTCATATCCTCTTCTTAACACTTCAATCATATCGTCTTTATTAAATGATTTCAATGCATTTTGTCCCTCCTTGACTATGTAACCCATATGCTGGAATGCATTAATAAGGCATAATTTGTTTTCAGGAGCCATTCCTAAAAATTCGCCTGTTGTGCGGTCATATTCGGCACTGATAAATAGATTGTCTTTATCCCATAAATCATAGATTAATCTCGCTATTGCATCGTAGTTCTGCCCTTCAACTATTTCGTCCCATGGATATTGATGCCCTTTGTAAGATTCAGGCCATCTATAAAATGACATTAAGGCAGCAACAGCAATTGGAGCACAACCTGTCGGACGTTGAATCTTAAATTCAATACAATATTTATTGAACGGAGCTCCTTGGCTGATTCGACTCATATGGCGCTTGAGCTTTGGTTGAATTACGTTATATGTGAATTTAAATTGGTCGTAATAATTTTTATTCCAATGGACACTGTCATTAGGGACAATAATATCGGCCTGTTGCTCCATAGAGTAATTGATACTGTTGTCTACGGTTTTCATGAAGAATGCAAGACCGTTATTCTGCAGCGTGTCGGCAAATTCAAAATGTCCCTCGTCGCTGATTGCGTAGATTGCCGGGAGGCGTTTGTCAGCAGAAACCAGCGCAAAGCCATTGTTGTCTGCATAATTAATCAGATATAGCAGTGTGTCCGCACCGATTCCAGATCTTGTAGCTCTTGAGGTCTTGACTTCAACTTTGGATATTGTTCTTTCCGTTCGGGTGCCTTTATCAATGTTGCACATAAACGCATCCGCAATTT
>JAGAUF010000073.1 GCA_017620885.1 Muribaculaceae bacterium | reverse complement strand
CACCTTCCCCTCACATCCTTCCACATCAATGTTCCCCTCACATCCTTCCACATCAATATCCCCTTTCCCACATTTAACATCAATATTTCCCTCTCCAAATTCTCCCCTCAAAATATCTATTATATCTCTTATTTCCATAATCTTCTTTACCTCCTAAATACTCCCATTCCCCTTCAAATTCTTCAAATCATTCAATCCCTCAGTCCCTCAAATCCCTCACATATCTCCAAATCCCTCACATATCTCCAAATCCATCACATATCTCCAAATCCCTCACATATCTCCAAATCCCTCAGTCCCTCAAATCCCTCACATCTGTCTCTATAATACCCTCCCATTCCCTTCAAATCCAAACATCCTTCAAACACACTCATCTTTCTCCAACCCCCTCACATTTCCACATACAGGAACAGCAGACGTCTTTTCCCTTTTGACGCCTGCTCTTCCCTTTATGTTCTCAGGCCGTTACGCCTTACCCTCGCTGCCCAAAACAGCGATAATCTTATGCTTATACAGCTTCTCCATCTCGTCGCGAGCCGGACCCAGATACTTACGCGGGTCAAACTCTGCTGGCTTGTCATGCATAACCTTACGAACAGCTGCAGTCATAGCAAGACGACTGTCGCTGTCGATGTTGATCTTGCAGACATCCATCTTCGCTGCTTTACGCAACTCATCCTCCGGAATACCGATTGCGTCAGGAAGATTGCCTCCATACTCATCAATCATCTTCACATACTCCTGCGGAACACTCGACGATCCGTGAAGAACAATCGGGAAATCAGGAAGCTTTGCCTCAACTGCCTCAAGCACGTTGAATGCCAGCGGCGGCGGAACCAACAGGCCCGTCTTCGGGTCACGCGTGCACTGTGCCGGAGTAAACTTGTACGCACCGTGCGACGTACCGATGGAAATTGCCAATGAGTCGCAGCCCGTACGCTGAACAAACTCAATAACCTCCTCAGGATCAGTATAAGTATGGTGCTCGTGAGCTACCTCGTCCTCGACACCGGCCAATACGCCAAGCTCGCCCTCTACCGTAACGTCATACTTGTGAGCATACTCTACTACCTTCTTTGTCAACTCTACATTCTCCTCAAACGGGAGTGCCGATCCGTCGATCATTACCGACGAAAAGCCATTGTCGATACAGTCCTTGCACAATTCGTACGTATCGCCGTGGTCAAGATGCAACACGATCTGAGGATGTTCCCATCCGAGCGACTTAGCATACTCCACTGCGCCCTGAGCCATATATCTCAGGAGAATCGGATTCGCATAATTGCGCGCACCCTTTGATACCTGAAGAATAACGGGCGACTTCGTGTCAGCGGCCGCCTTGATGATGGCCTGAAGCTGCTCCATGTTGTTGAAATTGAACGCGGGGATTGCATATCCGCCGTGCACTGCCTTGGCAAACATTTCGCGGGTGTTTACCAAACCCAATGACTTATAATCTACCATAACTATTTTATTTTGGTGTTGTTATCTTAATTACTATCAGTTGCCAGCCTTCGCAAGCATAGCTTGCAAAGCCCTGAAACCGACCTTTGCTTACCCCCTCGCGCATGTGCGCACTTAACCCCTTTCCCCTATAACATCCCTCCCTCGCAAATTGTTTTGCCCAAACCCAATTCCCTGCTCCATCCCCTCAATTGCCTACTCTCAACTGTGGCAAATTCACGCGGATTAGCGGGTGTAGTGGGGGGCGTCGGAGGGGACGACAATGCTGATCTCGACAAGGCCGGCCACTTCGCCGTCTTTGCGCCACGGCGACTGGAAAATCAGCTTGCTCTGGCCATTCTTCGTAATAGTGTAACAGTTTGATACGTCTTCTTTTAGCATCTTTTTAATCATCTCTTGAGCGCGCGGCGGATGATATTGCAGCAAGTCGTGGCCGATGATGTCGCCATGGCGCGCAAACGTGGCGCGCGAGCGTTCGTTCATGAAAATTATCTTCGCGTCACGATCGCATATCGTCACGGCGCAGTCGAGTCCTTCAGCCCATTCGGGAATCAATTTTTCCATATTTTCGATGATTTTTCAGCAAAACTGCATGGTTATTTAAATTCTATTAATTTCACTTATAAAACACTGTGTCACAGCAGCTTATCGGAATGACTCAATAACCTTCTTACGGACAGCCAAAATATTGAAAATAATGATGGCTGCGGTCAGTAAAATTCCGGTCAGCGGAACGAGCCACAAATTGCCTGTCGACCCGGTTGTCATTCCGCTCAATGCCTCGCCGTAATAAACCCTGAGGAGCAGGACGGCCAAAAGCGCGGCGAGAAGGGCGGCAGTCGAGGCAATGAAGATTATTCGGCGGAAAGGGGCTCCGACCTCTTTTAACGGATACCCTAACATGAGAAGCGTGTGCATTTTGTCACGGTTTTTCTCCATAAGGAGGGAGATGGAGAGGAGGAGAATGAAGAAGGAAAGCAACGTGATGACGGATCCTATTGCGAGGATGATGCCTGTGACGATTTTGAGGAGGAAGGAGGCTTGCGAGCCGGATTTGTCGCCGGCCATCTCAAGCCCGTGGCTGTCAAGATATTGTGTTATCGCCACATCACCCGGCGAGCTGACATCGAGGATGAGGCGTGAGGGATTGCGCGGGCGTCCGGTGCCTAATTGTGTGTTCATTTGCGCCATGAACGACTCGGGCACGAGAATGGTGTTGAGGCGGTTGGAATATCCCACTATGCATGAGCGAATCTCGATGGTTTTGTCGGAGTTTTTTCCGCTGAGAGTCAGCGTCATAGGAATCGAAGACATCAATCTTTCGCTGAGCTGGGGCATTCCGGTCGAGGATGCAAATCCAAAGTTGTATAGGGTGAGATAATCTTTGGAAATGATTATCGGCACGCTGCCGGCTCCGGGAGTATAGCGCCACGAGGCATCGGCTACGTCGATGAATTCGTCGGGGATTGATTCGAGAAACATGGAGGTGGTCATCTCGCGTCCTTGCTGCGACAGGGTCGCTGCGACGCGGAAATCTGCGGCGGTGAATACTCCGACCTTGCGCAGCCACGGCTGTAGCTGGAGATCAGCGATGTCGTCCGGGGTGAATCCGCTATCAAAGCCCAGTGTATTATTAGCCGTAACCCGTTTATTAACAACAATATAATCTTTCTTAATGAAAGAATCTTCATCCTCCCAAAGGGAGCGGGCGTCGAGGAAGAACTGCAGCCCGGCGAGGATGATTGCGAGGCCGATGAAATTGGAGAGCGCAAAACCGACGATTCGCGCGGTGCTCATATTTTTTCGTAACAGCTTGTCTGACAGCTTCATATCTTTTCCATTAATTGGAGAGAGGGAATTATAGACGCATAAGCGTTTGATTTTCAAGCATAAGGGGATTACCGACGGACGTGGCGATGATTGCGGCGCCATTACGACGAGCCTCGGATTCGAGGATAGCGGCGGCGATACGGTTGTTCTCTTCATCGAGATGGCTGACGGGCTCGTCAAGTATCAGGAAATCGAAGGGCTGACATATACTTCGGATTATCGCGACACGCTGTTGCTGCCCAATCGACATCTTTCCGACGGGATAATCGGCACGGGAATCAATTCCGAGGCGTGCGAGCCATTCCGCTATCTGCTCCTCGGCAACGTATCCGGTGAGATTATTTTTCAGTCGTATATTCTGGATGGCCGTCAGTTCGGGGAAAAGAGCCAGTTCCTGAGGCAGATACGCGATATTTTCGCGACGAATTTTCTGCCATTCTTCAGGTTTTATCCGGCGTATATCGAGAGATTTTCCGGGCTTCGGGGAGCTATCAGAATCAGATTTCCCTTCTGCTATTCCGAATAATATATCGCCGTCGAAGTCTGTTCTCGCGCCGAATACATAAGCGCATAGCGATGATTTGCCTGTTCCGCTGGCCGCCTCGACGAGATAACGGCCTCCGCGCTCGAAACGCACCCTCTTCCGCCATATCTCCGAAGGGGGTATTTTCTCGTTAAGGAATACGTTGGGCAGAGTATTTTCAAGCTCTATATAATTAATTCTCATCTGATTTTCCATTATCGTCTCCTTCCATATCCGATGTAGAAGTTCCTAACCGCAAAATTACGAAATCTTCAGGACATAGACAACAGAGGAAAGAGAAGGGGATAAGACAGGCAATAAAGGGATAAAAAAGACGGGGCAATAAGTTTAAATAACAGTAGTTGTGAATTATAGTGCAAAGATAATAAAATTGAAGCAAATCACAACGGTACAGTCATTATTGTTTGATCAGGAGTTGTTGTGAATTATAGTGCAAAGATAATAAAAATGAAGCAAATCACAACGGTGCTTCTATTATATTTTGATTACGTGTTTATGGTTTTGTTCGGCCCCTACGGGGACGGAGAATATGGCGGGTGATTTACCCGTGGGTGGCGCGCTTCGCGCTGACCCACGGCTACATTGTTACATCCCCTCCGGGGATTCGCCGGGGAATCATTGCGGGATTCGGCGCCGACGGTTTCGTGCGAAGTAGGGTTTGTGGCTGGAGAAAAGACACGAATTTTCAACGGACTATTTTATATGTCAGCGAAAATGAGTAACTTTGCGTATTGGCACAGAGCCATATCATAAAAAATGGCAAAAATAATAGTACAAGATACGAACATTACGATTATAAATCATAACGGTGATGATTATATCTCGTTGACGGACTTGGCTCGCCATAAGAGCGATGAGCCAAATACCGTTATTGCAAACTGGATGCGCAATCGAAATACCATAGAATATTTAGGCGTTTGGGAGCAGCTTTACAATCCGAATTTTAAACCCACCGAATTCGAGGGGTTTAGACGACAGGCCGGGCTGAATGCATTTACCCTCTCGCCAAAGAAATGGATTGATGCTACTGACGCTATTGGAATCGTTTCAAAATCCGGAAGATATGGCGGCACTTACGCCCATAAGGATATTGCGTTCAAGTTTGCAAGTTGGATTTCAGTCGAGTTTGAGCTATACATCGTCAAGGAATTTCAGCGGTTAAAGACTGAAGAACAGCGGTTGTCGGGTTGGTCGGCGAAGCGGGAGCTGTCGAAAATCAACTACCGCATACACACTGACGCGATAAAGCATAACCTTATCCCTGCGGAGGTTACGCCGGCACAGGCGGCCTTCATCTACGCCAATGAAGCCGATGTGCTGAATGTGGCGATGTTCGGTGTGACGGCGAAGCAATGGCGCGCGCCTGACGTGCCGGAGGCACGTCCCTACACGGTATTTATGGTTGAGTAATAACGGGTATCGGCGTGCAAGCCGCGTCAGGTGAAGAAGAAATATGAGATGCAGACGGCAGCGACAGCCCCGATGAAATCGGCTATAAGGGCATATCCTGCGGCATATCGAGTTTTATATACGCCTACGGATCCGAAATATACGGCAAGGATATAGAAAGTAGTATCTGTCGAACCACGGACGCATGCGGCTAATTTGCTGACGAAAGCGTCAGCACCGTTTGCTTTCATTACGTCGAGCATCATAGCGCATGATCCGCTTCCGCTGAGGGGTTTCATCAGCATAGTAGGCAAAGCGCCGACCCATTGTGTGTCTACACCGCAGGCGGCCACAAGTCGTTCCACTGCACCGGTCACAATATCAAGTGCTCCCGAGGCTCGGAACATCCCTATTGCGACGAGTATCGCGACGAGGTAAGGGATTATCATGACGGCTGTTTTAAATCCCTCTTTGGCGCCTTCGATGAATGTGTCGTAGACGTTCACCTTCTTGCGGATTCCGGCGATTATGAAGAGTATGATGACGCAGAACAGGATTGTATTCGCACCGAAAGAACTGTAAACCTGCACCTTGTCGGCGGGGAGTGATGCAAAAAACCATGTAACGAGCGCGACGGCCGCGGCGATTCCGGCGAACCATAGAAGGAGGATGGTGTCGATTTTGATTCGCTGCTTGATGCACAGGATAATCAGCGAGACGAGTGTCGCGATGGCCGTTGCAAGGAGAATAGGGATGAAGACGTCTGTGGGATTGGCGGCGCCCCCCTGCGCACGATACATCATGATGCTGATTGGAATCAAACAGAGTCCGGAGGCGTTGAGCACGAGAAACATAATCATCGCGTCGGTGGCTGTATCTTTCTTATCGTTTAGCTTCTGCATCTCCTGCATGGCGCGGAGTCCCATAGGTGTAGCTGCATTGTCGAGTCCCAGCATATTGGCGGATACATTCATAAAGATTGCGCCGAGGGCAGGATGCCCTTTCGGAATACCGGGGAACAGACGGGAGAAGAGAGGAGATATGAGGCGTCCGAAGAATTCTATAACTCCCCCTTTTTCGCCGATTTTCATTATCCCGAGCCAAAGAGCGAGCACTCCGGTGAGGCCGAGGGAAATCTCGAACGCGAAAGCGGCCTGATCGAAGGATGAATTCATAACGCGGCTCCATACGTCGAGGTCGCCGGCGAAGATAGATTGTCCGAGACAAGCAATGAAAGCGATTGCGAAAAATGCTATCCAGATCCAGTTTAATACCATAATATCCAGTCGATTATATCATATACCCCCAACCTCTTCCGTCAGTCGGTGATCCACGTAAATACGGCGATTAGCCATCTTCTTGATTACCGACATCTCATGGCTCACAAGAATTACTGTGGTCTCGCGCGCCAGATCCTCCATTATCTCATAGAGATGCCGCTTGAAGCGACTGTCGATGTATGATAGAGGCTCGTCGAAGACAATTATCTCGGGATTCGAGACGATTGCTCGGGCGAGGAAAGTCCGCTCCAGCTGACCTCCAGAGAGGACTCCCACCGGGCGGTCGAGAATATCGTCGATCTCCGTCATCTCCACCACTTCCCGAAAGCGAGCTTCCTGCTCCTCGGTGCGGCGTTTGAAAAGTCCGGTCAATTGTCCGGAACGCACCGCGTCGCCAACGCTGATAGGGAACCGCGTATCGATCTTGCTCTTCTGCGGCAAATAGCCGAACTGCAGCGACTTCACCTCGCGCCCGGCGCGGAAATACGCCACGTGTCCTGAAGAGGGTTTGAGCAGTCCCAAGAGGACTCTCAACAAAGTAGTTTTTCCACCGCCGTTAGGTCCACTGACGGCGATGAAATCTCCACGGTGGACGGTCAAATCCACCTCTTCCAGTATTTTTCTTCCCTCCAATACGACGTTCACCTTTTCAAGTTGAAGAATCACCTCGCCCGTGTCAGTCATCCTTGTCGGTTCCATATCCATACACACAATTTAAGCATCTGACAGCCCGAAGAGAGTAGACATCCACCCTTCAGACATCAGATGACGGTGCAAATTTACGAAAATTTATCTTAAATATCTAACGATAAGCATAATTTGTAGCCGAGATTATCAGATATGAGAGGGATCTTTTATGATGATTGGTGGGTTTTCGGAGGACTCTGAGGAGTCGGAGAACTCTGAGAACTCTGAGGACTCGGAAAACTCTTTATGCTTTGAGGGGAGATGAACTATTTGGGAGTCGGGGTGTTAGAATGAGGAAAGCTGTTCGGAAAAACACACAAGCTATTCGGAAAACACACTGACGAATAACCATAATCATATTAAGACTATGAATCAAATTAATACTATGACAACAAAGGATAAATCAAATTAATACTATGACAACAAAGGATATAAAGGGCACACAGACGGAGAAAAATCTCGTCATTTCTTATTTCGCAGAATCAACGGCTTATAGCCGCTATACGTTTTATGCCGCGGCAGCCGATAAGGAGAATTATTACCCTATCGGAGAAGTATTTCGCGAGACTGCGGCCAATGAATTGCATCACGCCAAGATTTTCTTCAAATACTTGGAGGGCGGCAAGGTAAGCGTAAATCTTACCGCCGACGCGGGCGTCATCGGCGACACGGCGTCAAACCTTGCGACCGCCATCGAGGAGGAACAAAACGAAGGGTATGAGTTTTATGATGCGTGCGCAAAGACGGCTGACGCGGAAGGTTTTCCGGAGATTGCCTCCAATTTCCGGGCGATAGCAAAAATCGAAACGGAGCATCACGCCCGTTTCCAGCATTATCTCAAACAGGTGCAAGAAGGCACTGTATGGAAGCGCGACAAGCCAATCAAGTGGCAGTGTCTCGTGTGTGGATACGTCTATGAGGGGACGACTCCACCGCAGAAATGTCCGGCCTGCGACCATCCTTACCAGCATTATATGGCGCTCGACTACACGATCTGATATATAATATATAAGCTACAAAAGAAGGAGGCTGAGAGGAATTGTTTTATCCAGGCCTCCTTCTTTTGTGTCGTATTTTCAAATTTCAAAGAAAGTTTTTTTGCTGATTTTGGCAAGTAAATTTGGAGAGGAGATATTTTTGTTGTAATTTTGCGGTGAATTTAGAGTAACGTTGGTTTCCCCTTGTAAGGGAATAAGGGAACCGGGTGAGAATCCCGGACAGACGCGCTGCTGTATTTTTCCCGAATGTAAGTCATTAAGCCTGCGGAGAATCCGTAGGTTATCATAAAAGAGGGCCTACATTCAACCGGCATAAAGACGTCACTGGCTGAGCGAGAGCGCGGAAGCCGGGAAGACAATGCCGGGCGGAAATAAGTCAGAAGACCTGCCGACATAATTTCGCATGATGCACACTCGCGCAAAAGGTGTGGCGAAAAAAAGTAGTGAAATGAAAGCAATTAGCGGACAGCTGATGAAACTTGCACTAACGCTGTCTTTCTTTTTGACGGGATTGACTTGCAACGCGACTGATATAGTCGCGGAGGCTGACTCTGTAGTCGGGCTCAGTGAGTTTGAGGTGACGGCATTACGCCGTCCGCTTGCCACTGTGCAGTCACTTTCGGGCGAAAAATTGCAATCATTATCATCTACCTCGATTGCCGACGCACTGAAATATTTCGCCGGCGTACAAATCAAGGATTATGGAGGTCTCGGCGGTCTGAAAACCTTGAATGTGCGCTCTTTGGGCTCTCAGCACGTCGGCGTTTATATTGACGGTATCCGCATCACCAATGCGCAGAACGGCACCGTCGACCTCGGCAAATATTCGCTTTCCACTCTCGAATCAGTCTCCCTTTATAACGCGAACAAATTAGACAACAATCAGTCGCCGTCGGAATATGCTTCCGGCTCGACCGTCTATCTGCGCACGCGCCGTCCGCAGCGCGACTCGCTGACTCTCTTGGCAGGGTGGGCGTCGTTTCATACATACCGCGGACGCGCCTCGTGGGAATTCGCGCGCAAGGGATGGAGCGGATTCGTCGACGCCGAATACATCAACTCGAAAGGAGATTATCCGTTCAGGTATAAGTCGGAATATGAGGATACGGTTGGCCGCCGCAAGAATTCCGACATCGAATTTCTACGTGCGGAGGCTGCCGTGTTCAAGGAAGGATTCTCATCGCACGCGTATTTCTATACCTCCGAGCGCGGCTGTCCGGGAGGTATCGTACGCCGTCTGAGCGACAAATATACAAATATCGGGCGCGAATGGGACACGGACCTCTTCGTACAGGCCTCATGGGAGAAGACATTCAGCAGCATACATTCGCTGAAATTCAACGGCAAATACGCCCATGAATATCTTCGCTACAACACCGATTATCCAGAGAACCAAAACACGGCAAAAGTAGACAACCATTATTATCAGGACGATGCCTATATGTCGGCCTCCTACGCCGTCAATCCGTTGAAATGGCTTGGCGTCAATGTGGGATATGACGCACGCACATCATGGCTTACGGCCGACCTGAAGCATTTCTCCCCGGTGCGACGTTTTGACCAGAAAGCAGTGGCGGCCGTGCAAATAAATTACCGCAATGCGCGTCTCGCCGCCTCCGCGCTGTATCAGTATTATAAGGATTATACCGACCTGAAGACGGGCGCCGCCGACCCTCTCAGCCGTTTCACCCCCTCCGTCACACTGGGCTATAACCTCTATGGCGTTTCTCTGCGTGCATGGTACAAGTGTATTTTCCGGGCTCCGACGCTCAATGACCTGTACTATACGCAAGTCGGCAACCGCAACCTCAAGCCTGAATATACGCGTCAATGGAATCTCGGCGCAGAATATCAGTATGCCCGCGGGGCGTGGATGGCTTCGGCGCAGGCAGATGTATATCTCAATTATATAGACAACCGCATCGTGTGCCTCCCGCTGCGGGGCACATACACATGGTCGATGATGAACTATGGGAAGACATTCTGCCGCGGACTGAACGCCACGCTTTCCGGCCAATTCTCGCCCAACGACTGGAACTTTTCTCTGCTGACGTCGATCACGTGGCAGCGTGACGTGAACCGTACCGATCCGCAGGATGAAGCCACCTACGATATGCCGATATGCTATTCTCCGACGTTCTCCTGTGGCGTGACGGGAATAGTGAGCTGGAAGAAATATTCTCTCACTATCTCGAATCTTTACGTAGGCGAACGTATGTGGTCGTATGCCGATCCGGACGACATTCTGAAGCCGTATCATAACGTAGATGTAAAACTTACCGGCACGTTCAAATGGTTTACCGCTTCATTGGAAGTGAACGACCTTTTCGACGTGCAGTACGAACATATCCCCCGTTACCCGATGCCGGGACGTAATTTTAAATTAACATTATCTTACTCCTTATGAAAATCAATATCAGGAAATATATATTGAGTTTTAGCGTGGCTGTTCTAATGCCCTTTGTTTCAGCCGTAGCGGAAGAGCGGATTCTTCTTCTTAACGAAGGGCTATGGCAGACCGACAACGGACGGCTGACATATTTTGAAGACGGCCGCATCGTGAGCAATCAATGGTTTCGCGACGTCAATGGCATGAAACTCGGCGATACGCCAAACGACATTATACAGGTAAATGACGATCTTGTCGCAATCGCGCTCAACTGGTCGAATATAGTGCAATTCATCGACCGCGACGGCAAAGCCGTGGCCGCGACGGAGGATGTACCCAACAACCGCCGTCTGGCCACTGACGGAGAATATCTCTATGTCACCTCCTACGGGCACGAATGTGGCACTGTCAGCGGCACTAAGACGTTCACGAAAGGATTTGTGGCCAAAATCGACCTGAAAAGCTTCAAGACGGTTGATGCCGTCGAAGTTGGCTACGAGCCGGAGGGGATAGCCTTATATAAGGGGCACTTGTTTGTTGCCAACACGGGTGGATACGCCTTTCAGGAGAATCACGAATATGAGAAGACGGTCACGGTGCTCGACGCCTCGACTCTCGCACGCGTGCGCGACATCGACACGAATCAGATAAACCTTTACGGCAAGCTGTCGCAGAGCGGGCAATATCTCATAGTAGGCTCGCAAGGCGATGATTACGAGATTCAGCCCACGACTGTTATCCTTGACTGCGAGGCCGCCCTTTCCGGTAAAAGCGATGAGGAATGTTTCGAGGTGCTGGAATATGCCGCCACCAATACGTGTACGGCGACCGACGGACGTTTCTACGCCGTAGGTTCCCGATTCTCTTTCATCACCGGAGACTATACATTCAATTATCTCTCCATTGATCCCGGGGAGGTAATTGCCACCGACGGCAAACGCGGTGTATATGAGGAGATGCCCGGCACGGTAATCTCCGATCTCAAAACAATGACAATGCCATACGGAATATACGTAAATCCCTATACGGGTTATATCTACGCTACTGACGCAGGCTCGTTTGCCACGGCCGGGACGCTCTGGCAATGGACGCCCGAGGGAAAGTTTGTCGACAAATATCGCGTCTATATCAATCCCGCTCATTTTCTTGCTCTCAAGCCCGGGAGCGGAAATATCAATCCAATCGGAGCGGAGAAAAAGGACGACCACATATATGACCTTCACGGAAACCGTGTGAAAGTGCCGGAAAGCGGAGAATTATATATCCGCGGCGGCAAAAAATTTATTCTCACCAACCGGGAATAATCACAGAACTTTAACAGAGTAAATTTTAAAGCCTTTTGTGAACTCCAGACAGGGTTCACGGGCGTTTTATACGCCTTTACGCAGAACTGAAAATTTACTTAAACCACTGATATTACGCATATTATTAAGATAAACGATATATAGCAATAATGAACTCTAAATTGAAATTGATATTGTCGCTCTTTATGTCAGCTGTCCTCGCGACGTTCCACGTCGGAGCAGAAGAAAGAATCATACTGCTCAACGAGGGCAACTGGCAGACAGACAATGGCAAAATCACTTATTTTGAAGACGGCAGGATAGTCAGCAACGAGTGGTTTCGCGAGGTGAACGGCTTCAAACTCGGCGACACCCCGAATGACATCATTCAGGTGAGCGACAATCTTATCGCAATAGCCGTCAACTGGTCAAATATCGTGCAGTTTATCGATACGAAAGGGAAGGCTGTGGCGGCGACGGAGGACGTGCCTAACAACCGTAAACTCGCCACAGACGGCGAATATGTGTACATATCGTCATACGGCCATGAGTGTGGGACAGTCGACGGCTATGTCTATTTCACGAAAGGATATGTAGCGAAAATCGACCTCAAGACCTTCAAGGTTGTAGACACAATCGAAGTCGGCTACGAGCCGGAAGGGATAGCATATTACAAGGGTTATCTCTTTGTGGCCAATACGGGAGGGTATGCCTTTCAGGAAGACCACGAATATGAGACTACAATTGAGGTGATTGAAGCGAATACAATGAAGCGTCTGCGCACCATCGACACGCATCAGATAAATCTCTACGGGAAGATGTCGCAGAGCGGACAGTATCTGTGTGTCAATTCCCCGGGCGATTACTATGACATAGACGCCGCCACAATCATTCTCGACTGCGATGCGGTTCTTTCGGGCAAGCCTGACGAGGAGTGCTTCGAGAAACTCGAGTATGCCGCGACATATTCCTGTACGGCGGCAGACGGCCGGTTCTATTGTATAGGCTCGAGATATTCCTACTATACAAGTGAATATACGTTCAATTATGTCACCGTAGATCCCGCCAAGGTTATGGAGACAGACGGAGCCGAGGGCGTATACGAGGATATGCCGGGCACTCTGATGGAGGATTTGAAAAGTATGATGATGCCATACGGAATATACGTAAATCCCTATACGGGTTATATTTACGCCACAGACGCCGGCTCGTTTGCCGCTGCGGGCGCCCTCTGGCAGTGGACTCCCGAGGGACAGTTTGTGGGCAGATACGGCGTCTACATCAATCCGGCGCATTTCCTCGCCCTCAAGCCACGCAGCGGCGACATCAGTCAGATCGGTGCGGAAAGGAACGACGGATATTTCTATGACCTTGAGGGCCTCTATGTCAAGGAGCCAAAGAAAGGAAGAATATATATACGCAATGGCAGAAAAATCTTATACACAGGTAATTAATCATTAATAACAACTTTTAATTTTTTCGTATGAAAGCCAAAATCTACCTTTTGGCACTGCTCGCGATATGCAGCTGTGCCATAAGCGTATCGGCTACGAATCTGACCGTGAAGATGAATTCAGTGTCACAACTGATGACAATGAAATCCAAGACCACGGGGCAGATTGTCGAGGCCGGCAGCCCTGACAAGTACATCTACAACTTCGACGCTACGCCCGGAGAGTATGTGCTGACAGGATACGCGAAAGACGGAACTACCGTCAACGGAACAATCGAGGTCTGCGTGGGCGACTCCGCCAAACAGCAGATCACTGTTCTCACTCTGACCGCTTATGCGACCAACAGAGATGAGGATGGAAACACATGGGTGTACGGCGACGACTATACCCTCAACGTAAAGGTGAACAGCCGCGAGGGGGTCAATCACCCTGTTACCATCGGCAACAGCACCACCGCCGGACGCAAGACGTTCCTTGCGCTCAACGGCGACTCATTCTATGCTGAATTCGCCCCTGCTGAAAAACGCCGTGCCGAAGGATACGTCTCGTATTACAGAAGCAACACATTGACGGGCAACATCAATGTCTCGGCTTCTATCCCCAAGGCGGAAGACTTTGTCATCAAAGTGCCCAAAGAGGCTGAATTCCAGCTTAATATGAAATTCGCGCATTTCGTGGACTTCACTCCTGTAAATGCGGAATCGATAGTTGCCGAAGGCGACACGACGATATACAATTACCGTCTCGCGCTCGGACAGGTATACAATTATCGCACCCGTATTCCCGGCAAAATGACGCTCGGCGGCTACTTCACAATGTCCGCGAATGAGGCCAAGCGTCCCAAACTCGTCTTCACGACATCCGATTACGAAGGGAATCCTCTTCAGGTGAACCACAGTGTGGACTCCAATCAGGGCTACGAGACGGGCGACATCTTCGTCAATATCAACCCGCAGGGCCATCTCAAACTGCGTCAGGGCGATACATTCAAGGCACATGCCATGCGCACATGGCAGCTGACCGACTCCCAGACCAACAACTACTTCATCGAACCTGAATTCCATTATACCGTCATAGGTCTCGACGGCAAGCCCGACAACAGCGTCATCAGCATCGAAAGCGATCCATCTTCCGCGTGGGCCGATTTGAAGGCTATCGGACAAGGCACGGTCATCGTTCTTGTAACGTATGACGCCATCAAGCTGAATATGTACAACAACAGTACTATCCGCGATTATATGGGAGGCTCTTTCTGGGGCGCTATATGGCCGGAGAATACAGCTGCCTACGTGGTGACCGTCGGCGGGACGGAGTCATCCGTAGTGCCGAATATGATAATCAACGAGGCATATAACGACGGTGCCAAGAAATTGGCCGGGAAATATGTAGATTCCGAACACGACGTATTCTATTATCTTGATACTGAAGAGGGTGCGAAATATACCTTCAAACCGGAGGGAGTCGCCTCCATTCAGATCGCTTATCCGACCATCGGGGAGCGTATGGCCACGTATACCGGTTTCAGCACTGAAGGTGTGACGCGCAACGATGACGGCACTTATACACTTCTTCTCAAGCACGGGCGCCAGATTGTGCGTCTCACCGACGCTTCGGGCAATTCCACATATCAGGTGATGACGGCGAAAAAATGTCACCGCGAAATCATAAACGCCACGCGTGCGGACAGCAAGATTTTCCAGCCGGGCGACAATATCAAGATTCAGTATTCCGGTCTTTTTCATCCGGCAAACAAACTGGCAGGTATCTACAATATGTCGGCCTATGTGACCTATAACGGAGTTCCCAACGGATCATCGCTTATACTCGGCGCCGGACAGTACACGTTCGGTTCGGCTCCCGCCGCACAAGCCGTCACTGTCTCGATTCCCTCCGATCACGACGTGGCGACGACTCCTGAAATCAAGATGACGGAAGGCGTCATTCAGGTGAACGGTTACGGCGATCCGATAGGCAACCACCGCAATATTGACGCTGAAGCGGGACGTTCCCCCAACTTTACAGCAATTCCCCATAAGACTTATTTCGGATATGTTCCCGAATTAAGCTTCACTCTTTCTCCCTATAAACTTTTCGACATCAGACTTGAAAACCATACGGCTGACGCCGAGACTGAGATGAAATTCGGCGAAACCGTACTTGAAGCCAACGCAGAGACGGGATTATATTCCGGCACGTACGGAATGTATGATGTCGTGGCAAGAAAGAAGGGCTACCGCTGCTACCGCAATACATTCAATATCGCCGACGACGCTGAAGGATTGCAGACTTTCAAAGTCGAGATGGAACAGTCGGCCAACTGCTGGGACGGAGAAACTCTTACCGAGCCCGCATCAATAGATGGTGTTTATCAAATTTCCACGGGCAGCGAGCTGGCATGGTTCGCCAATGAGGTGAACACCAACACCCGCAACCTGAACGCGGTTCTAACGGCCGACATTGATCTGGGCAACTACGACTGGACTCCTATCGGCAACAATATGGGTACTTATTTCAGCGGAACATTCCTCGGAGGCAACCACCGCGTCAGGGGTCTTTACATCAACGACAATACTCGTTATACCGGCCTTTACAAAGGGCTCTTCGGATACGTCAAAGGTGAATCGGAAGAGGCTCCGGCTCTTATTTCGGGTATCGAGGTAGACGGACAGATGCACGTATTCAGCAACTCCGGCGGTATAGCGGGTTATGCAAGACAATTCGCAACTATCGAATCCTGCGTCAATCACGTAAATATCACGGGCGACAACAACAACATCGGCGGTATCGTCGGTTATGCCTACGCCGAAAGCGTGACTGTAAAAGACTGCTGCAACACCGGCAATCTCAAGGCGGCGGCCAATTGCGGCGGTATCTTAGGTTGCCACGGCAATGCGTCCGTTACAGTAGAAAATGTCTACAACATCGGAAAGGTAAACTCCGTCAATCCCAGTACCGGCGGCGCGTGCGTAGGTTCAACGACCGCCAAAAACAATGTCAGAAACGCATACGCTGTCGAGGCATACAAAATAAATGACGGAAGCGTTATCGTCACTGACGCACAGATGGCTTCCGGAGAAGTGGCCTTCAGACTTGGCGCCCCCTTCGGACAGACAATCGGCACAGATGCCTATCCCGTTCTCAACGGAGAGGAAGTGCGCTGCGACAAAAACTTCAACCGTTATTATAATGTGCCCGAAGAGGAGGTAAAACTCGGCGATTATATCATTACAGCCGTTCCCAACGAAACGGTCGATCCGAAAGATTTCTGGAAATTCGGAGTAACGGTTGAATATGGCGTATTCGGCCAGATTCAGAAGAATGAGAAGGGTGAGGATGCAGTCGTGATGACTCTTGACGGCAAACAGATCGGCAACGCTCTGACTGCCTCATCCGTCATGCTTACAGTCAATCCCGCCGCTTCAGCCGACAACGAAGAAAATTCGGACAACCGTCCGGCACAGTATCTCGTTCGTTTCCCGTTCTTGACGGCAGACGATTATGAGGTGGCTCCGGGTCTCTATGAGATTAAGATTCCGGCCGGATTCTTCACTATCGACGGCGCACCCGTAGCGGAATTCACTCAGAGCTGGATTGTGGATCTCGATCCGGTGAACATCGAGCCGCTTGTGACGGCTATCAGCCCGAATGATGAGTTTACTCCTGAAGAAACGTGGAATGGCAGCCTTGCCGTGATGATGTCAATTGACGGCAACGTCAAGGTGAACAGTGAAAGCGCCTCGAAGGTCATTATGACTCTCGACGGCAAACAGATCGGAGAAGCCCTCGCTGTCAGCGATTCCAACGTGATAATCGGCGGAGGTGATGTAGATCCGTTGGCCGACGAAGAACCGGCTGAACCCGCAGGCACGGCCGTGACGTTCCTCTTCCTCGTCGATGAGGACTACAAGGCAGCACCCGGCGTCTATAAGATGACGATACCGGCAGGATTCTTCCTCGTAAACGGTGCGGTCAATCTCGAATACACGCACACGTGGACGATTGAGAAACCCGAGGTAATCATTAACCGACCTTCCGTGAATCCCGCCGAGGGGAGTGTTAATGATTCCGAACTCAGAGACATCACGCTGACACTTGCCGATGGTCTTCAGGCTACGGCAATCGCCGAAAATTCTGACGTAAAACTATTCAAGACGACCGAAACCGGTCTGGAAGCAGTAGATGGTTACAAATATAATGTGACACTCGGTCAGAATGGAGAAGTCCTTCTTTCCGCAGATGAAGCTGCTCTGCTTCCGCTCGGCAATTATCGCCTCGTCGTCCCTGCCGGGACCTTCAGTGTGGAAGATACAGAATCGCCCGAATTCATCTACATCTACGTAGTGACCTCGCTCGATGTTGATTCCGTATTCGACGACAACAGCAAATACGAAATCTTTACCGTCGGGGGTATGGTACTCAAACGCAACGGGAGCATCGACGACGTAAGGACGCTCGCCCCGGGCCTCTATATCATCAACGGCAAACGAGTGATGATCCGCAAATAATAGAAGTAATCAAACAGTTCTAAATAGATTGAGAGCGTGTCAATGAGTGATCATCGACACGCTCTATGATTTTGTTTCTCAAACGCTTAAAAGCCTGAAAATACTCCGTTTAGGCCGTGATATCGTCGAGATAGGGATTATATTTCTTCCAGTCATCGATTTTAGGCAGCACGCCCATTGCGATTACTTCGTCGCGCAGGGTGCAAAGATGCTTGTAGCTGGCTTCGAGTTCAGCCTCCTCTTCGGGAGTTCCCTTGGCAGGATTAAACTTGATTCCCTCTTTGGTGATGACGGTCTCCATAGCCATCAGGATATGACGGAAGCGAGCGTCATTGACATATACACCGGCAGGCCAGCGGAACGGCGCACCACCCATAGCGGCGGCAATCATGCTGACAGAGAGATATGCCGGGCTCTGGAAGGATGAACGGCCACGCAGGTCGATAATATTTTTGCCTCCCTGAATCACTTTCACCTTTATATTCTTCCAGTCATCACCGGAAAGGGTTCCCTCTTCAATGATCTCGGTCAGCGGTTTGCCATTGACAATCGTGCCCGATTTGAAGACGGCCATCTGTTCGCCGTGACCGCCGTATGTGCGGGCTCCTGTAACGCTCGACTGCGGGATGCCGAAATGGTTGGCAAGTTCACTCTGCAGACGAGTACTGTCGAGGGCGGCGAGTGTTGAGACGCAAGACGGCTTCAAGCCTGAATAAACGAGCGTGATAAGGCCCGTGATGTCGGCAGGGTTGAAGACGACGACGACGTGCTTCACGTCCGGGCAATATGCGCGAACGTCTTTTCCGAATTGAGCGGCAATCTCAGCGTTGCCCTTCAGGAGGTCTTCGCGCGTCATGCCGGCTTTACGGGCTGCGCCACCCGACGATACTACATATTTGGCTCCCGTCAGAGCCTCCTTAATATCAGAAGTATAAGTAATATTGACATTCTCGAAACTGCAATGTCTCATCTCCTCAGCGACACCCTCCAACGCGGGTGCGTAGGGGTCATAGAGACAGATATTCGGGGTGAGGCGCATCATAAGAGCTGTCTGCGCCATATTCGAGCCGATCATACCGGCTGCGCCCACTATCGTGAGCTTATCATTCGTTAAAAATTCCATATTGATTTATTTTTACTGATTTCTATGCGTGTTTTTCTTATTTTGTTTTATTGCGTGTTTTTCTCATTCCTTACTTTCTTATAACAACTGTAGATTGTCATCGGTTTAATAAAAATAACAGGTATATTTGGAGAAGGGTGGAAAATAGATTAACTTTGCAAAAGATTTGGGAAGTGGAGGAGAAAGATTTATGTTCAAGATGAAAAGAATAGCTATATTTGCATCGGGTTCGGGAACGAATGCCGAAAACATCGCGCGTATCTTCAATAACGGCAGCCGGATAAATGTATCTCTGGTGCTGACCAACAGGCGTAATGCGGGCGTCATAGCGCGTATGGAGCCGTTGGGCGTCGAAACAATCTACGTGCCGAATTCCGTATGGGACAACGAGCCGGAAAAGATCGTGGAAATACTCCACAATCACAATATCGACATCGTGGTGTTGGCGGGATTTATGCATTATGTGGCTACGCAAATCATCGCGGCTTACGAAGGGCGTATCCTGAATATTCATCCTTCACTGCTGCCGGCTTACGGCGGCAAGGGGATGTATGGTCATTATGTCCACGAGGCAGTCGTCGCCGCACGCGAGACAGAAAGCGGAGTGACGGTCCACATCGTTACGGACGAAATGGACAAGGGAGAAATCATCATGCAGGAGAAGGTGACTGTCACACCCGAGGACACTCCCCGGACGCTTGAAGAGAAAATTCACCCTGTGGAATATTCTCTTTATCCACGCGCCATCGTCAAGCTGGTAGAGCGGCTTGATTCCGCTACGTTGCCTCCGCGGATTCCGTCAGATGTTAATCAAGAAACAGCCGTTGCGCCCGAACCGACAGAAAAAACCGAAGAAGGGACAGATAAACGCCTGCAGGACGAATGGGCGGAAGCGCTGAGCGTACCCTCCCCGGCAGAAACGCTGACGCCACCTATCCCGGAGGACGCAGCCACGCCACAGAATCCCTGTCAGACACAGGCGCCGCATATTCCCGCACAGCCGCTTGAGCAGCCCGTCACGCCGGGTGCGACGAACGCGCAATGTCAGCCTACGGAGCCCATGCCTCCCTCCTATTTCGTTTGGGCTGTCGTTCTGACCCTCGCTTGCTGCCTCATTCCGGGTATTATCGCGATAATATATTCGTCGCAAGTCAGCACGAAATATTATGTAGGCGACATAGAGGGAGCGAAACGATCTTCACGTATGACGGAGATATGGCTGATAATCACAATTGTGGCAGGCATCGTCTTTTCCGCTCTTTATTTACCCCTATCGCTCTTGGTGAAATGACGCAGGACGGAAAGCGGAAGATTAAAGTCCTCTCCGCCATCTGCGCCCTGATAATGTTTGCCGCTGTCTATGCCGCTTTCGACCCGGCCGAAGCATACTGGATGCCCAAATGCATCACATTTATGATTACGGGATACAAGTGTCCCGGATGTGGCTCGCAACGTATGATTCACTCCCTGCTGACGGGAAATTTGGCCGAAGCGTTCCGACAGAACGCATTCCTCGTCCTTATGATTCCTGTCATCATTTTTTTGATATGGCTGGAATTCAACCGAACACGACACCGTCACCTTTACATACGCATTTACGGCAAATGGGGATGCATCGTTTTTTGCCTTCTTGCCACAGGATGGACTGTTTTGAGAAATATTTTCAATCTCTAATCCAAAAATTTCATTCCGGCAGAAGAATATTTTCATTTTTGATAAATCCAATAAAATACGCCGGATTAATTGACGATAAACTAAAAAGATAAAAATTTATTGAAAATCAATAATTAATTAACCCTATACATACACCTATCTGCAACCGCGCACAAACCGCCATAGAAAAATTTTTAACAAAAAAGTTTGTACCCGTTAAGAAAAAAAGTAGTAATTTAGGGCGTTCAAACCAAACATCTCTCTTTTCCCCGAATCCAATGCTCGGGAATTGCCTGAACCGCATAGCCGGCAACATAGCTTCCGTTTACCACTCGGACGCTTGCAATTTGAAAAATTAAACAATTACAATAATATCAACATGAAAAGAAATCTTCTAACTTGCAAAGTGCTTGTCGCAATCATCGCGGCAGCCCTTCTCGCGCCTACCACAGCAGGCGCATGGGAGAAAATCTATCCCGCCGGGAAGACGATTTCATCCACGCAGGTGAAAGAGAACGCAAAAAAAATGCGCTCTCGTTCCGGTCGCAAGATGAATAAACCCGGTATGGAAGATTCCGGTCATGGAGGCACATTCAAGGTGCCCACGGCTGAGAAAGCTCCCAATTATCTCACCCGCTCGGCCGAAGACCGTCGCGGAAATTTCTACGCCGTTGTGCCTCAGCACGCCCAACTCGTGGCTCAGGAACAGGCATTCCTCGGCAAAATCGACGCCAAAACAGGGAAATTAACCCCCGCTTATTACGGCGCCCACTATCGCAGCGACGACTATGAATTCCAGTCGGGTGTGACAATCGGCAATACCCTCTATCTTCCCTCGGTGGAATCCACAGTATTCAATTTTGCGGTTCGCTGGTTTGTCGTTGACCTCGACTCCGGCTCTCTGCTCCGCACTATTGACTTTGATGGCAATGAGATCGCAAGCCCCTACACGATGACTTACGACCCCACCACCAACAAAATCTACGGTCTCTCGCTCTCCGATGGCGGCAACACTGTCAGCCAGCTCGTAGTAATCGACCCCGAGACCTATACCGTTGACCTGCTCCGCGACCTGAAGAGCTACGGATTCCTCAACGCTATATGCTATAACCCCCTCGATGGTGAAATCTATATCTTCAACGAGAACAACCTTGCCTACATCCTCAACCGCACCAACGGTACGATAGTAGAAGGCGCGTCGCTCACCACTGAAGACAACTCACCCCTCTTCCAGTCCACATACCCCGGAGCTATCACATATAGCCCGCTCGACCGTTGTTTCGTGGTTGCTTCCCAAGTAACGGCCGCTCAGATGTATTATCTCGACTACATTGATGCTGAAACGTTTGAGGTGACTCGCGGTCCGGGCATCTCGGCTCCTATGGGATGTTACATATCATCTATCCACAACACCGACCCCTACGCCGAGTGGGATGCCCCCGGAATTCCCGCCAAGCCCGTCGTTACAGCCGACAAAGCCAGCACAACCACTACAATCTCTGTGACGGCTCCCGAACTCGCTTACAGCGGCGTAGCATTCCCCGCAGGAACCAAGCTCAAAGGTGTTCTTACCGTTGACGATAAGAAACTCCTCGAAGAAGACTTCACTCCCGGCGAAACCAAAACCATTTCGCAGGACTTCAGCGCAGGTCAGCACGAAGCCTCCATCTATTTCGAGGCAAACGAGCTTGCCAGCCCGACCATCTCAACGAAGTTCTTTACCGGCCACGACAATCCATATTCTCCCACTAACGTGCGTCTCGACAACAATACGCTCAGCTGGAAGGCGCCCGTCGAAGGTGGTGCACACGGTGGTTACGTTGATCGTTCGGCACTCTATTACGATGTATACTTCAACAATGTAAAACAAAACTCACGTCCTATCACCGACACTCAGTATACTTTCATTCAGCCCGTTGATATGGCCCTCACAGCCATCTCAGTGCGTGCCGTTGCCAATAATATGGAATCCGAGCCCGCTATGCTCTACGAAATCGTAGGTCGTGCCCGCACCCTCCCGATGGAAGTAGACTTCTCTGAGGAAGGCCTCTCAATCACGAAGATTATCGACGGCGACGGCGACGGAACAACCTTTACGCACTGGGCACCGAAGGAACTCGGCTTCGAGGCTCTCCACATGCTCATCAACTACTATAACGACGCCGACGAGTGGGTATTCTTCCCCCTCTCCAAGTTTGAAGACGCTACCAAGCTCTATAAGCTCGACTTCAACATCGGTGGTCTTTACACCGGTGTAACGCGCGAAGACCTCGAAATCTATCTCGCTAAATCATTCGATTATTCCAAGCTCAAAGCCGACGACATCATCTGGCAGCGTAATCAGATGCGTTGTCCCCTTATGCCCGTCGAATACTCAGTCAATTTCTCTGTACCCGAAGCCGGCGATTACTACGTAGCATTCCACTACTGCTCTAAGAAAGCTAACCGTGGTCGCGGTATGAGCATCAGCGGTGTCAAGATCAGCGCTACCGACAAGAGTGCCGACGTACCGCAAGGCGTTACCGACATCCAAGTTAAGCCCGCCGAAAAGGGTGCGCTTGAAGCCGACATCGAAGTCAAGCTTCCTACGCTCAACTCCTTCGGACAGCCGCTCGACGCACAGAAGAACCTCAAGGTGACCTTCGAATGTGAAGGCGTAGACGAATTCGACCTTAAAGAAGGTCTTCCCGGAAGCACCGTAACAGGCCATGTCAAAGCTCTCGAAGACGGCTTCAACCAGTTCTTCATCACCGTAGCCAACGACAACGGCAACGGCCGTACCGTGGTAAGCCGTCAGTATATCGGTGTCGACACCCCCTACAGCCCGAGAAACGTCATCGGATCGCCTAAAGCCAACAACCGCACAGTCAATATCCATTGGGACGAACCCTCTTCTGTCGGAATCAACGGCGGATACGTATCCCCCGACGACTGCACATACAATATCTTCGCCCGCTGGAAATCCGCTGTAGACCCTCAGAAGGTAGGCACTTCCAAGACCACGTCCTTCGACTACACCGCAGAACCGGCAGGAGAACAGGCCCACTATTGGCTTGGCGTTCAGGCCGAAACCGTTGCCGGCAAATCGCAGGATGTTCACTTCCATTCTGAAATCCTCGGAACTCCCTACGAGCTCCCGATGACAGAGGAATACGGCACCACCCACTTCGACTATTATCCCGTAATACGCCGCACAGGTGACGGATACGGAGGTACCAACTGGAGTAACGAACGTTCGCTTCTCGGCCTCGAAATAGGCGGCAATCCCATAGTCAACGCCGGATGCGTGCTCTTCTTCAGCGAAGCCGCAGTGCCTTGCAAGGGTCAGATTATGCTCCCGAAAGCATCCACGCTCGGCATCCCCGAAGTGCTCTTCTCAGCCAAAACTTGGGATTATGCCGAAACTCCGAAAGTCTATCTCACCGGACGCGTCGCTTCAGACCCTGACAATATCATCCAGATCGGTGAGATCAACTATAAGAAAGGTTCATCCGGCGAATGGAACGAACAGCAGTTCATCCTTCCCGAAGTGTTTGCCAACCAGCCGTGGATACAGATATTCATCAATGTGGACTTCGCTTCCACACTCAATGAATACTTCGTCATCGACAATTACCGCATACGTCAGAACGTAAGCTACGATATGAAGATTTCCTCTTTCACCGGTCCCGAAGAATGTAGCATCGGCGACAAGTTTGAAGCAACTCTTACCGTAGCCAACTCAGGCGAAGAGAACAACCGTTGCCAAGCCAACATCAAGCTCTACGCTCCCGACGGCAAGTTCCTCGATATGCACGAAAACCGCACACCTAACCTGCCGTCAGGACGTTCCGGTTCCTTCTACAACACGTTCCTCGTTAAGCCCGAATGGAAAGACTATGAATACATCACCATGAAGGCTGAGATTGAACCGATTGAAGACGAAGTTGAAGTGAACAACACCGCTTCATACAAAGTTAAAATCGTGAAATCACAACTCCCCGTTGTGAACGATCTTGAGGCTAAATACAATGACGAACACACCGCCGTCACACTCAACTGGTCGACGCCCGACGTTAAGCATGGTGCCAGCGAGAACTTCGACTATGAGGTGCCCTTCACTCCTTTGGAGAAAATCGGTGCATTCCGCAATGTCGATATGGACAAGCGCAAATGCTTCGGCATCGAAGGACTTACTTGGCCGGGCATCGACGAGCCTCAGGCATGGACAGTTATCGACGCCAAGTCACTCAACCTCCTCGGCGACCCGCGTCTCTATCCGCACAGCGGCAACCAGTATCTGATGGCCCGCGCACTTGAATACGAGTTCGGAGTCGAAGAAGCTCCTCAAGCAGCCGACTGGCTGATCTCTCCGGAGGTTGTGCCCGGAAGCGAAATATCCTTCTGGTATAACAGAATCTCGGTAGAGCAGACTGAATATGTAGAACTCTGGGTATCGGAAACCGACGACCATCTCGGCGACGCGATTGTGGCCGGTGACGCCTCGACACCCGACAAGTGCGGCTCATTCCACAAAGTGCGCTCATTCTCGAAGACCGGTGAAGAAACTTGGGAAAAAGTAACTTACACTCTTCCCAAGACGGCTAAATACTTCGCCCTCGTTTACCGCTCGTTCGACTCATTCGCCGCCCTCATCGACGACATCTCCTTCTCACCTGTTCAGCTCAATGAATGGACCGTGGACCATTTCTCCGTCTACCGCTACCTCAACCGTGACTGGAACACCTTCGAGAAAGTGGCCGACAACGTCAAGGGCAACACCTTCACGCACGAGAACAGCGGCGACAACAACGCTATCTACTTCGTGACTACCCACGTCAACGCTCCTAAAGGAATCACCGAAGGTCCCCGCTCCAACGAGGCAATCGTCTATTCTCTCGGTGTTGACGATCTGACGGACCTCAGCGGCGTTTACGGCGGCACCGGCGAAATCATCGTCTCCGGCCTTGCAGGACAGCAAATCGCGCTCTATACCACCGACGGCAAATATGTACGCACCGTCAACGTCAAGAGCGACAGCCAGCGCATCCCCACCGATGCAGGTATCTATCTTGTGAAGAACGGCAACGCTTTCGTCAAAGTACTCGTCAAATAATAATTCCGGCGCGTGAATCATTCACGCCCGGGTTTGCCCTACGCAAACACTCATAATTCCCTATATTTTCAGAAAGGTCGGAGATTCAAACTCCGACCTTTCTTTTCCTGACAGTACCCATATATGAACCGGCCGCGAATAGAACAATCTAAGCGCGGCCGGTCATATTATTTTAATGATTATGTCTATATTCCCTTTTATTGCTGTGGCTCTTGATCGGAGCGCTGACGCGCGTTCAGACGCTTCACACGGTCAGTGATATAGACCGTAAAGAGCGGAAGCATCAACATCCCTGAAATGCCCATCGCCACCGACCCGATCTTCCCTACCGGGGTCACTGCCTCGATTTCCGATCCTATGGTAGTAACATTCATACACGCCCAATACAACGAATCCCAGTATGTGACGACATTCTCATTGACGTCCTTCTCTTCGTAGAAAAATATCAACGACATGAAATAAATCGCCGAGACAAGTATGAACGCATATTGAGCCACGAGCGTAAATGCCTTGTTGGTGGAGAAAAAGCCCACTACCATCGCCATAGAATATGCGCCGCGCACCAGCGGGATGAAACGGATGAAATACAGAGTCGACTCGCTGAACTGAATGTCGAAAAGACGGATTATATTAAGATACGGGATGGAAATAAGCAGGAAAAACCATCGCCGGCGAATATAAATGCGCTTGTCGGGGGCCAGATTGAGCTCAAGGAAGAAATCTCCCAGAAAAATTATGCAGACCCACAGTTGGAAGGTCATATATGTTCTGTTGGCCAAGAACTGGACATCGGTGAAGGTATCGTATGATATAAATACAATCAGCGCCAGAGAAAGCACCAGCACTACGTAATGTGAGATGCGCTCTATCGTCATAGCCCATTTCGGCATTTCTACCGAATGGCCCGTATTACCTTTATGTATGTATTTCATAGCGATTTAGTGGAGATTATTGGGAGATGAATTGCAGTCGTCTGTGCGATTATATCGACAGACGACGGAGCGTAGCGAGCAGATCGGCGTTGATAGGCTTATCTTTCTTGATAGCTTTGGAGAACGGCACATAAACGATTTCATCGTTCTTTATGCCAATCATCACATTACGCTGGTCGTCGAGCAGAGCATCGACGGCGGCCGCCCCCATACGCGAAGCAAGGATGCGGTCGAAGGCCGTAGGAGAACCGCCGCGCTGCAGGTGACCCAAAATAGTCACGCGCACGTCATATTCCGGATATTCGTTCTTCACGCGGTCAGCAAGAGCCATTGCACCTCCTGTGGAAGGCGATTCGGCCACAAGCACTATCGAACTGTTTTTCGACTTGCGGAAACCGTTTTTTATCAGCTCCGAAAGCTGATCGGCCTGTGTGGAAATCTCGGGAATTATGGCAGCTTCGGCGCCCGATGCAATCGCCCCGTTGAGGCAGAGAAAGCCTGCGTCGCGTCCCATCACCTCGATAAAAAAAAGGCGCTCGTGCGACGTCGCCGTGTCGCGAATCTTGTCGACACACTCCATAATTGTATTCAGAGCCGTATCGTAACCGATAGTAGAGTCTGTGCCGTAGAGGTCATTGTCGATTGTGCCGGGAAGTCCTACGATAGGATAAGAAAATTCATTAGCGAAGATACGCGCGCCCGTCAGCGAGCCGTCGCCACCTATCACACAAAGGGCGTCTATCTCATGGCGTCGCAACACATCGTAGGCGCATTGACGACCCTCCGGAGTCTGAAATTCCTTGCAACGCGCTGTCTTTAATATCGTTCCTCCGCGCTGGATAATATTGCTGACATTCTGAGTGGAAAACTCCTCTATCTCATCCGTTATCAATCCACGATAACCGCGATAAATACCATACACACGAAATCCGGCGAAAATCGCAGCACGGGTCACGGCGCGAATAGCCGCATTCATCCCCGGTGCATCCCCACCTGACGTCAAAATACCTATTGATTTGATATTGCTCATAGTTCTACGTATTATACTGACTTACCGGATAACGCGACGCCAACCCTATTGGCGGCATTTTCGCATCACCCTCTAATTGTTAAATGTTTTTCTACCGCAATTTGTTTAAGAACCTGCAGTGGAATCTTTTCCTATCTCAAATTAATTTGCTAAATTTGCACGTCTTTTTAAATTAGACATAAAATCACGCAAAAAGTTTAAACGGAAGTGAAAAATATTCAAAACATAGTTCTCGATCTCGGGGGAGTAGTCATAGACCTCTGTCGCGACCGCTCAGTCGCCCGTTTGAAGGAAATAGGACTGAGTGAAGCCGGCGAAATGCTCGACCTGTACCGACAGCGCGGCCCATTCCTCGCCCTCGAAACAGGCGCTTGCACCGCATCAGAGTTTTTCGATCAGGTACGGCCTCTGTGTCGTCCCGGCACGTCGGATACTGATATTCAGAACGCATTCAACGCCTTCCTCGTCGATCTCCCTACGGAACGTCTGAAAGCTATCCGGGCTCTCCGCTCCGCCGGCTACCGCGTCCTCGCCCTCTCCAACACCAATCCGGTGATGTATCATAGCTGGATAGACCGTCATTTCCGCGCTGAAGGACTCGCCATCAACGACTATTTCGACGGAATTGTGGCATCTTTCCAAGAGGGATGCTGCAAGCCCGACAAACGTATCTTCGAGATTCTCCTCCGACGTTATGACCTCTGTCCGGAAGAGACCCTTTTCCTTGACGACGGTCAGGCCAACTGCGAGGCCGCAGCACGTCTCGGCATCAAGACATGGCACGTGACTCCCGAGGCATCTCTCGTCAAAGCTGCGGAAGAGCTTATCCAAAACCGTCAGAAATGAAACCTGTCGCCGCCACAGTAGGAACATTCGACGGCGTTCACCGCGGTCATCGTCTCGTGCTCGACACGCTCCTTGACACCGTTCGCGAAAGCGGTGCCGACCCTGTCGTCTTCACATTCGACCGTCATCCCCTCACGCTCATCGCTCCGCAGCGCGCCCCAAAACGCATTATGCCCGTCGAGGACGAACGCCGTATGCTGCAACAGTACGGCGTCCGCGTCGTCACGCTTCGTTTCGACGACAAACTGCGCTCCATGACCGCCGCCCAATGGCTTCGCTCCCTTCGGGATAATTATGGCGTCAAAATTATGGTGATGGGCTATGACAACACTTTCGGATGCGACGGACGTATGCTTTCGCCCGACGACTACCTGCGCATTGCCTCGGAAGAAGGGATAGAAATGAATGTCGCGCCTCAACTCGAAGCCATCAGTTCCTCCACAATTCGCCGCGCAATCACTTCGGGCGATATTTCCGCCGCAAACGCCGCCCTCGGACGTCCGTTTGCCCTCTCGGGTGAAATCATAAATGGTCAGGCACTCGGGCGCAAGATAGGATTTCCTACGGCAAATCTCTGTCCCGGCCCCGACATCATCATCCCTCAGCGTGGCGTTTATGCGGCCTTGGCACTCACCGACGACAATCAGCGTATTCCGGCTGTCGTAAATATCGGAATACGCCCCACGGTAAGCGATTCAGGACACATCTCCATCGAAGCTCACCTTATCGACTGGAAAGGAGATCTCTACAACCGGACGATATCTCTCCTTTTCATCGATCGGATACGCGACGAGATACATTTCCCCGACATTGCCGACCTTAAGAATCAAATTGCAATCGACACGCAGACTGCAGAAGCAATTCTTCGGGATTATTTGTCAAGGCATTGATACAAAAATTTTCTCTACTCTTGTATCATTTCAAAATATTTTTTGTAACTTTGTGACAAATCTATGGAACAATGGACAATAAGAGCAACAACGATCTGCAAACTCAAAGCGAGTCGGCAGCCATAATACATGGTAAACCCGGTTTCCGTATCGGAATCTTAGGCAATTATGCCGACAGCGACGAGACCAGATTTATGATCACGCCCGAAGCCTGCGGCGTCATAATTGAGCAAGGGTATCAGGTATGTATGGAGGAAGGCGCATCTGTCGACATCAGTTTCACCGATCTCAATTATGCCGAATACGGTGTAGAAATCGTCAGCCGAGACCAAGCGCTCCAAGCCGATATGGTACTCTGCTACGAGCCTATCCGTACGCCCGAGATAGAAAAAATGCGCAAGGGAGCCGCCCTGCTGTGCATGATGGGACATTCCTTCTTTGAGCGCGATTTCATCGAGGCTCTCAATCGTCGTCATATCCTCTCGGTAAGCCTCGACAATATAGTGAGCCATAACGATGAGCCCGTCTTTTCCAATATAGTCAGCGAAATAGACGGACGCGCCGCGATTATGTATGCCCAAGACTATCTCTCTTTCCTCGGTGGAGGCAAAGGTGTGCTTCTCGCCGGTGTTGCCGGCATCAATCCATGCGAGATTCTCATTATCGGTCAGGGAACGCGCGTGGCTTCGGCTGCACTCGCCGGAATCAGCCAAGGCGCCATTGTCACCGTGATGGACAATGACGTCTCCATGCTTCAGACAATCAAGGAAATCTGCTCCGATCGAGTTCAGACTCTCTCGATACATCCGCGGGTTCTCGCCTCGAAAGTCAAATCGGCCGATGTCATTATCATCGACGATTGCACGCGTCCATTCGAGCTACCGGCCGATCTGCGTTCCTCAATGAAGGAGACGGTCTATTTGCTCGACCTTACGCAACAGAGCCCGTCGCTCGCAGTACCGCGCACAGTCGCCATGGGACTCAGCAACGTCCTTATCAATTTCTTCGATGAAATGAGCATCAAGGGGGGAATTGACGCCATGGTAGCCTCTACCGCCGGACTGCAAGTGGGTATAATCACCTACGAAGGCAAACTGACTGACAAGCTTATCGCATCGTTCCTCGGTCTCCCCTGCGTAGACATCAGCGTGCTCCTCTCCGCATCCAACTAACCGCGGAGGAACCGATGAAAAAACGCGTCATTCATATCGTGGAGTCCAACCGATGGACTCCTACGGCACAATATGCTCTCAACGTCTGCGTGGGTCTGGCCCGCGAAGGCGTTGAGACTCTTGTCTATACACGCGATGCAAAAGTAGTCGACACCCCCTTCCGCAATGCCGGAATCCAAATCCGCCACATCCCCCTCGGCGGATACCTCGACTTCCCCTCCGTATTCCTTCTTGCACGCGACTTTCGCAAAGAGGAGCAAGGCACTGTAATACACGTACATCGCTACCGCGACGCATTCATCATTCTTCTCGCGAGGAAGCTCGCCCGACGCAAAGACATCCGCGTGATACACACCCGGCACAAGATACAGCGAGCCTTCGACACATGGCTCCTGCGGCGCGTCTACCGAAACCTCGACGCTCAGATTTTCATCTCGCAGATGGCACGCGACCGATTCCTGTCGACATGGGACAAAGAATACCCATTTGACGCTTCGCGCCTCCACGTCATCTTCACATCTCTGAGCACAAATCCCCTCTCACCTCTCCCATTCAAAGAACGCGGCCCCGTGACGGCAATGTATTGCGGCTCACTCGAACCCGGCAAAGGCCTTGAAATACTCATCGACGCCATTTATCGACTCCGCGAGGTCAAGGGGCGTCTGCGAATATATGGGTCTGGCAATCCCGATTATGTCGATTCCCTACGACGCAGGGCGCAGGCTCGCGGAGTAATGGAGATGATCGACTGGAAAAAAGACGACGGACACCCGGAGGAATCGCTGCGAGAATGTGATTTCGGAGTAATGCCGTCAGTACGTCCCGAAGTATTCGGAGTCAGCAACCTCCTTTTCCTCGCTGCCGGACGTCCGATTGTCGCCACCAACAACGGCGCGCAGACCGAATATCTCCGTGACGGCGTCGACTCCATCCTTGTTCCCCCGGCGAATGCCGCCGCTCTCGGCGACGCTCTTGTGGCCATCGCTTCCGACGCTGCCCTCCGTCACAGTATGGGAGAAGCCGCCTTCAATACCTTCCGTCATCGCCTCTCATGGCCTCATTTCCGCCGTTCACTATTCCGTCTATACTTCCCCAAAGAATAAGAGCCGGACTGACTGCAAATGTCAAATCCGGCTCCCTATTTTTAGACCCCAATATAGGGAATCAATCCATTACCATCTGAATGAGAAGCGATCTGTTTCCATCTCACCCCATTGAGACTTTTCCGTAACAATGAGATTCGTCGGGAAACCTCCGTCGTTAAATGTCCATGTGAGCGTGTCGGTCTCATCTCCCTGAGCGGGAATATCGCCCGTGAAGACTTTAGAGATAGGCAGGCTTGCTGTGGAACGTCCCAAGATACCTGCATAATACGCATACTCCATCTCGTCGAGGTCTATTCCGAAACACTCGTCGAAAAGCATCAAGTTACCGAGATTGGCTATCGGAGCAGCACCGTAGTCTATGACGTTGGTACCCCCTTCGTGCAATTCGTCGGACGTTACCACTACTTCCGTGATATTGCGATTTCCGTCATATTTGATTTCATATACTTCTTTTGCTCCTTCGGTGCGCGTCATCTTGCTCATCTGACCGTGAGAATTGTATTCAAAGCTCCATTCATCCATATCTCCGTCGACATCTTTCTCCTGACAATATTCCACATATCCCGATTTGTTCAGGCGCAGACGGAGTTCCTCGGTTTCGTTACCCTCCTTAATCAGCATTATAAGGTCGAAGTCGCGAGCCAAATCGCTGTTTTTGTCAAGACGGACAAACTTTACTGTCTCTCCCGAAGTATTGTCGACCATTCCGGTCACTCTCCCCTCACTATCGGTCTGAATGTTCATATCACCGATACCTTTCGGGGCTCCTTTCTCAAAAACGTCTGAAACGTTAAAGGTCAGCTCATCGCCTGCACCGGGTTGAATAGGATTCGGATTGTCATTGTCATCATCGCAAGCAGAAAATCCTCCTGCGGCCAGAACAGCCATTGCGACCATTGCACTCCATTTCAATAATTTCATAATCATCAATATTTAAATGTTTTTTCTGCGCATACTCGACGGACAGGGCTGTATCAGAAACCTTTCCGCCCTCGGCTCTCCGTCATAATGCTTCTTTTCAACAACAAAAGAGAGACGATTGTTCATCTCTCTTCATATTCTGAATATATACATTCGACTATCAGAATGTGCTGTTGCTGTTCTTACAGAAATTTAATGGTCAGGCTCGGCGACGCTCCGAAGACGGTCGCCCCGGAGGGGATGTCGGTGTCTTTCACGTAAGTATTAGCCGCCAGCGTAACATTGTCGCCGACGTGAGAATTACCCAATATTTTGCTGCCCGACATCATACGGAAATTGCGTCCGAGCGTCGGGTAATGTCCTTTGTTACCCCCTACCGTACAATTTTGATACGCCATGAAACCCTCCTGATAGCTCGCGCGTCCAAGCACCGTCCCGACGGGATGTTCGAGGAAAAAAACATCCGGCAATTCCACCTCGTGATAAATATCGACGGAATGCATTATCTTATTGAGATAATAAATCTTGTCGGCAAACGTCTTCGCGCGCCTTATATCTTCGGAGGCGGCAAGACCGTGACGAGTGGACACTGTATTGGCAAGATAGCAGAGGAAAATGAGCCATTGCCCGGAATGGAACGGCGAAAAGAAAATCTCGCCATCGCGGTGGAAATATTTATTGTCCACGCCTGCGATACATCTCTCAAGGCGCGAGAGTGTTTCAGGCATACAACGATTCAGAAGGTCGTGCTCCCACTCGTCGAGGGGGAAAAATCCGGTGAGTTGCCGATGCAGCAAATCAGAGAGTCCGGAAAGGTTGAAATCGGAAATCATATCGCCGTCCACCCTCCGTCGGCGGCGATTATCTGGCCGGTGATGTATTTCGCCCCGTCAGAGACAAGGAAAAGGCAGAGCGGAGCGATGTCGTCGGGATTTCCCATACGCTTCATCGGGCAACGGTGATTATAATTCTTCAGGAACTCTTCGCGCTGATGATCCCAAATTCCGCCGGGACAAACACAGTTTACCCGGATATTATATTTGCCGAAATAGGAGGCGAGATAGCGCGTAAAATTGATTATTCCACCTTTGATAGCGCAATATTCCACGGGGGAGGTGCCTCCATAATCCTCATAAATAGTGAAGTCGTTGCCCACAATACCGTAGATGGAGCCAAAATTCACTATCGAACCGAATTTCTGACGTTTCATCACGTCGAGCACCTTTTGATCGAGATAAAACACGGAATTTAGCTGCAATTCCACATTCTCCTTCCAGTGGCGGAACGGAGTCTCCTCGAAGCGGTATTTGCCCCAATCCTTCGTACGCGGATAAGCGGCGTTGATAAGGCCGTCGATGCGGCCGTAAGACGCCAATGTAAAATCTACGAGAGCTTCGATCGACGCGTTGTCGCTCAGGTCGAGACGAAATGTCGCCTTGCCGTCGGGATGAAAAGCAGTCTTGAAAGAGATGTCGGCTGAAACTACTTTGGCCTCACGCTCATACAGCTCTTTTACTATTTCTTTACCAATCAGGCCGTTGGCACCGGCCACTATAATGACTTTATCCTTCAAATCTTTCATAATTCAGACAAATTTTCAAAACCTCATTCGCATGGACAACGTCATTTTCCATCCGTTCTCCACGCTTCACGGCATTAATAAAATATCTCATCTGCGCCTCGTAGGTCTGCGCGGCGCCCACACTACCCTTATACACCGTCTCCCCGTTCATATCAGTAATCTCATTCGCTTTGAGATCGACTGTCCAAGTATCGTCGTCAAAGACAACCTCTATGCGGCGTCGGTAATCGCGACGGTAATAATTCAGAATTATAGATGCCGTAAACCGCGGATACACAAGCGTATAGTTGGCATAATCAAACGCCCGTATCCCAAGCGACGAAACATTACGGCACAATCCGCGCGAAGCGACAGGATTTCCGAAAATCCATACGGTATAGTCAATGTCGTGGATGAGATCGATATTCACTCCCCCACCCAATTCCGGTATGGAGCTGTAACATTTGCGGAAATCCGTACCGGGACGCCATTCGGGTAAATAAGAACCGCAATATACGTTTACCTCGTTGATTATCTTCTCGGGATGTGAACGGATATAATCGTGCAGCATCACAAGCGAGTCCATGAAACGTAGATTGCATCCCACGTATGTCTGCACGCCGCTCTCTATCGTCTTCTGAATCAATTCGGAATAATCCGTGGATTCAAACACCGGCTTCTCTATAAACAGAGGAATTTTCAAGGGCAACAGCCGTTCCACCGTTTCAGCATGATATGACGTAGGATTTGAAATTATCGCGAAATCAAACGTTTCATCCAAGCCTTCGAGACTGTATATATTCCGCACCCCCTCCATTTCGGGAGCGTTCTTGCCGGAGCGCAAAGCCACAATCTCGGCGTCGGAATCAATCTTCCGAATCGCTGCGATATGCTTCTTCGCAATCGAACCTAACCCTACTATCAGAATCTTCATAACTCAATTTTCCCCGTCTCAACAAGATATGTCAGATACTCAAAATCCTGTGGCTCATCGAGGTCGAAGCAGATATGATCCATCACATAAACCAGCGAGCGCGGCGTGACAGCCTTCGGATGTTCCGGCAGCAACGATTCGCGACGATAGACATAGATAGAAGCATTCATATCATATACCTTCGGTGCCGACTGGCGAGTCGTGTATTTTCCCCCGAGGACTACCCCGTAGAATCCGTCGCCCTTCTCCTCCACCATATTGAAATAGGGATTTCGCGCGCAGGGATTGACTGAAAAGATAGTCAGAGCGTCCGAATTCTCGCGCAGCAGGCGCACACACTCCTCCACATCGTGCATCGTGCGTATTGGAGAAGTCACGTCGAGATCGACCACAAAGTCATATTGCTTATTCATCTGCCGCTCACTCCAAAGCATGGCATCTTTGATAGCGTCGGGCTTGCCACACGTATCGTTGGCCAAGAAATCGGGACGGACATATTCCGTCTTGAGTCCGTAAGAGGCCGCGATGCGCGCAATTTCAGGAGAATCGGTTGAGAGAATCACGTCGGCACCGTTCTTTTCCGCGAATTTTCGCGCCGTCTGCACCGACCACGCAATAAGCGGCTTGCCGCCTACCGTTCTAATGTTTTTCCCCGGAATTCCCTTGCTGCCCCCTCGGGCGCATATTGTCACCAGAATATTTTCCATAGTTTTCATTACTGAGGATAACGAGATTACGCTTTTGGAGTAATCGTAAATGTTATAGTGCCTGTCGCATCGGCAGCGCCCGGCTTCTCGCTCCACTTGGCCTGTTTCGCCGCGCGCAGACACGCAGCTTTCTGTTCGGCGTTGCCGCCGCTCGATACAGAGGCCGAAACGACTTTACCGGCGGCATTGACAGTGACGCGCACCTTGACGACGGTACGTTCCGACGCAGCGACGGTGAAATGCGGACAACCCATAAACTTGCGTCCGCGCGCGCTACCGGTCGTACTGACACCCGATTTTCCCACCGAGGTGCCGTTTTTCTTTGAATCCTTGCTTCCGTTTTTGGAGAAGGCATTTTTCACTGCATTTACACTTGTAGCCTTCTTCTCCTTCTCTTCGGTCTTCTTCGGTTCGACGGCCTTCACGGGCGACGGTTTCTTCTGCGTGGCCGGTTTCGTCACGGCAGGTGCCGGCTCGGGATTTTCTCCCTGCGTGATAATCTCGCGGTTGTCAGCTTCAGCCGGTTCCGGCTCGCCCTGAGGTGCCGGGGCAGCCTCTTCGTCGATAATATCCGGCAATTCCTCGCCCGGGTCTTCCTCAAGAATGTCCGGCTCGATAAACAACTCTTCCGTCGAATCCGACGCGTATGTTTCCGCAAGCAGCGACTTATCCCACGTCAGACCGCCCAGCACCAGCGTTACGATAATTAACGCGGTGATGAAGAGGGTGACGAAACCCGCAATTATTTTATCCGAGGTTGATTTATTCATTCGTTACAGGAGTGAGAGGGTCATCTGCAGTCGTAGCCGGTTGGGAGGGCGTTGTGCGCTGCGCGGCACGCGTGGCAAGCACCATTTTCATATTGTTTTGGGCGGCCATATCGAGTATCTGCACCACAATATCGTATTTCACATTGCGGTCAGCATTCAAGGCCACGGCACGCAGTGAGTCTGTCTGCTGAATGGCGGAAAGTTCCGCACGCAGGGCGTCAATGTCGGCGACAGGACGCGGCGCGGAGGCCACTGAGTCGTTGCGATCGGCGATTATGTAGAGGTTCTGAAGAGAATCCACATAAACTTCCGTGACAGGTTTGAGATCTGTCTGCGTGGAGCTTTCGGGAAGATTTACGGGAAGAGCTGTCGGGAAGATAATAGTCGAAGTCACCATAAAGAAAATCAGAAGCAGAAAGATCACGTCTGTCATCGATGACATCGAGAAGGTGGCGAGCTGCGGGAATTGTTTCTTAAGAGCCATAATTCATCAGGGCTTATGGAAGCGGAAGCACCGTAAAGGCGCGAATCCGTTTCCCGGATGAGCGTGTTAAGCCGGTTCGTTGAGGAGATCCATAAATTCCATCGTCTTCGCCTCCATCGAGTTCATCACCCGATTGACACGTGAAACGAGGTAATTGTAAGCGAACAAGGCGAGAATACCTACTATCAGACCGGCCACGGTAGTCACGAGCGCCTGATATATACCTCCTGAAAGCAGCGTGATATTGGCGCCTGTACCGGCCTTTGCGAGCGAGAAAAACGCCTGTATCATACCGACGACAGTGCCGAGGAATCCGAGCATCGGGGCACCGGCGGCCGTTGTGGAAAGCCACGTAAATCCACGTCCGAGTCTGGCGACCTCCAGATTGCCTGTATTCTCGATAGCGACAAGCACGTCGTTCATCGGGCGCCCTACCCGCGTGATTCCTTTCAGAATAAGGCGCGAATACGGCGTATCGGTGCGCTTGCAAAGATTCTCGGCGCTCTCGAAGTCACCCTCATGGATAAGGTCGCGTATGCGCTTCATAAATGTAGAGTCTTCACGCGTCGCGCGTCCTATCACGATGCACCGCTCCACAAAAATATAGATGCTTACTATCAGGAGCAGAGCAAGGGGAATCATAATGTAGCCGCCATCGATAGTGAGCGACCATAGGGAAAGCGTCTGAGGAGTCTGTGCAAGTGTCATCATTTCTTTATTATTTTCTTATATTGTGCGTATTCGGAGAGAGAAAGAGCAGATCAGTCAATTTTTATAAATCAGTATTATTGCCGAGAGCCCGGAGGTAAGCCCGGACAGTATCGTGGATGCCCATATAAAGAGCGTCGGAAATCAAGGCGTGGCCGATGCTCACTTCGTCAAGATACGGTATAGTATCGTGGAAATAAGCGAGATTTTTCAGATTGAGGTCGTGGCCGGCATTCACACCCAGCCCGGCTTCATGGGCGGCTACCGAAGCGGTGACAAACGGGGCGATTGCATTTTCACGGTCGTCAGCATAATTGTCGGCGTAAGGTTTCGTGTAAAGCTCGATGCGATCAGCGCCAATCTCGGCAGCCTTCGCTATCTGAGCCACGTCGGGAGCCACAAAAATCGACACACGGATGCCGGCGTCCTTAAAGGTCTTCACTATCTCGCGAAGGAAATCCACGTTTCCAATCACATCCCATCCCGACGACGACGTCAGTTGAGAAGGGGCGTCGGGCACGAGAGTCACCTGTGCGGGACGGATTCCCGTAACCAATTTGATGAAATCTGGAGCCGGATAGCCCTCTATATTGTACTCAACGCTGACAGCGTCTTTGAGGTCGAGTGCGTCACGGCGTGTGATATGGCGTTCATCGGGACGGGGATGCACCGTGATACCCTGCGCACCGAAGCGCTCACAGTCTCTTGCAAATTCCACAACATCAGGCACATTCTCTCCGCGTGCATTTCGCAGCGTGGCCACTTTATTGATATTTACACTTAGTCGAGTCATCGTTTTATAAATTTCAAATGTGATCCTTAACTAAATCAGGCACATTTTTTGCTATACTGCTTGGAAATTACTAATTTTGCATTTTAAAGAGAACGAAGCGCGCCACCGTATGTTATACTATAAAACAGGGCTTCGTACTTGCTCTCTTTAGAGTGCAAAAGTAAGAAAAAAAGATAATTCGCACAACTAAACAGAGTAAAAAAGAAAGGGGAAAAATAATGAAAGCAAGAGATGCAATATCGTATAATATTCCGACAGGCAAAGAATTGCCCCGGCGGTGCGTTTCGTCGGAGACTCACTTGCTTGAGGTGCTTCCTCTCTTGCTTGACGCGCCGGAAAGACGCCTTACGGTAAGGGAGGGGAAAGAGACTCTCGGCATAGTCGACGAACAATCTCTGCTCGAAGGACTTGGCCGCCTGCTCCCGGCGCGCGACGATAGCAGCATAATAGTGATGGAGTGCCGCCCGGAAGATTTCTCAGCCTCGGTGATAGCCCGCGCCGTCGAGGATGCCGACGCCCATCTTGTGGACATGATGTCGTCGCCGACAGCCGATGGAAAGATAAGCGTCACACTGCGCATACGCCTCACTGACCCGTCGGCGGCTATTCGCAGCCTTGAACGTTACGGATACGACGTAGTGGACACCGGTGGCCGCGCGATGGCCAATGAAGCCGTAGCTGAAGAACGTCTGAACGCTCTTCAGGTCTATCTGAACGTGTAATTGATATGAGTAAAAATAAGGAGACCCTTGCCGGCGTCAAAACCGTGTGCATAAACGGCAGCAGATACCAGAACCGATACCTGCCGCGTGTCTTTACATTTATCGAACAGCTAAAAGAGGCCGATATTCACGTAGTGCTGCGTGACCGATTCGCCGACTATCTTCGCGAATGTGCCGGAGAGCTCCCTGCAGGAACAGAGATTTCATCCTCGGTGCCCGACGATGCTCAGTGCGCCATAAGCCTCGGTGGAGACGGGACCTTCATCCGGACAGCTCAGTGGATAGGCGACCGCGAAATCCCCATTATGGGAATCAATACCGGCCATCTCGGATTCCTCTCCAGCTGCAGCATCGACGAAACAGCACAATTTGTAGAAGAATTGCTCAATGGGAGGCTGTGTCTTGAAGCGCGCACCCTTCTTCAGCTCGAAGGCGACGACATTCCGGAGGATTTCTACCCATACGCACTCAATGAAATCGCCATCACGAAAGAAGAAACGTCGTCTATGATATGTGTAGGCACACGCGTAGACGACGTTCATCTCGCCGACTATCTGGCCGACGGGCTGATTATCAGCACGCCTGTCGGCTCGACGGCCTACAATCTGTCGCTCGGCGGCCCCATACTCCAGCCCTCTATGGACTGCGTGGCTCTCACACCCATAGCGCCCCACTCGCTCACACTGCGCCCCATCGTACTGAGTGGCGACTCCGTAATCGACTGCACGATGGAATCACGCGCCGAACAGTATCGCGTCAGCGCCGACGGCCGGTCGTTCGTCGCACGCCGCGGCACGCATCTTCGCATCCGTCGCGCGCCATTCCGCGTCATCACCCTCCGCCGTTCCACCGACAATTTCGCAGCCACGCTCCAGAACAAGCTTCATTGGGGCGCCCGCTGATTTCGCAAACTATTATCTTACCAGTATCTTCTTGCCGGCTATGATGTAGAGGCCGGCCGGAAGATTTCGGATTTGCTCTTCCGTGGCGTTGTCGAAGATGCGGATGCCCTGCGACGTGTAGACGGAACGATTGACAGATTTATCCACGGATTCGGGGGCTGTTATACCTGAAGATATGTCCTGAGGGATGAAGTCATAACGGAGCTGTGCATTTGCAGAACCTAACGTGTGATTGCTGTCTGCATACGTCCCGTCATAGAAGCAACCTTCCGGGATAAGCAGAATATAATTGTCCGACGGGGTGAGGTCTGCGGTAAACTTAACTCCCTCCGTGGGCTGCGCCTCATTGATGAAAGAGAAAGTTACGTCTTGCACGCGGTATCCGTGGTTATCAAGTATACGCCAATTTGATAACGTCTCGTTGTCGGTCGTGATACCTGACGGCCAGCTCCATGTAAGGGTATAATTGCGGTTGTTTCCCTCTATCTTAACCCGTGAGGGTGTAATATCCCAGTTTACATTCTCCTCATCGCCTGTCGCATCCGGATCAGACAGGTCTACGGTGTATATAAGGAATATGTTCGGATTGGCATGACCCTTTCCTTCCTCAAAAAACTCTGAATCGCCGAACATCCCTGCCGGGAACGTCAGGGTGTAATCGCCTCTGACAAACGGTGAAGGAGATACATTTGCGGTATACACTATATTGTTCCCTTTCTCTTCTGCCTCGAAGGTAAGAGGCTGATTGTAGCGTGCTTCCACACAGGAGAGGGAAGCCTCGGCATCGGCACTCATGATTGTGCCCGCTGGCATTGTAATCTGAATCGCAGTAAGAGGCTGGGACGGATACGAGAAAGATGAATTGTTGGCAGGAAGAACGGATACCGGTTGTAAGTCATAACTTACATCTTTGCTCAGACCGTTTGTAACAGTCCATTCGACCTGTATCTCCGAATTGGAATGACCGAGCTGATAGTCCTCCAGCCATGTATCATCGCCGACGGACCATTTCTTGATGGTCAGCGTGTATGAACCGGCATAATACGTGATTTCGGGGAAACTAAGAAGAACTGTGTTCTTCAGGTATTGGTTGCGCTCCATCACTGACGTGAGTTCCTGCCCGTCCGGCGTGGTAAGATACGCAAGGGTGTTGGGGCGTACATTCACATCCTGACTGAAAGTGAGCGTAATCTGTTCAAGGGAACGGAGTTCTATATCAAGTTCTCCGGCCTTGGGTGTTACGTTTTTGAGAGTAATGTCGTTGACCACGGCAAACGCGGAAAACGAACATACAGCGGCGGCGACTGCCAACACCGCTTTTCGTAATGTAAATTTCATCGATGTATCGTCTATTAAATGTGTAAGCTATTTAAACAGTGTGATTTGGAAAAACCAAAGGACGGCGGCATCTTGTGTCGCCGTCCTTTGTATCAGGTTGGATTCTGCCGAAGCAGGGGATTTATCTTCAATCAGTGCATTATCTTGGCTGCGTAGTCATAGCCGTCGGCTTTCTGAACGCGGACAATGTATGTCTGGCCCGTTGCGGCCGAAATGTTAACAGTGTCCTTGTCGGGAGCTGTCTCATGCGAACCGACTGCAATACCGGCCATAGTGTAGACCGTAATGAATTCGCCGCCTGACAGTCCTTTGACTACGATGTTGTCGCCTTCGCTGAAAATCTGAATGTCAGAATCGGGAAGCTCTGCGACACCCGTTGTGATATCGCTGAAGACGAGGGGACTTGCATAAGCAAGCGTTGCCTCCAGACGGGTATCCTTGTTAAGACCGGAAGAAGTATAGATACCATTTTCGGCAAACTCCGTCATGTCATCGCCTGTCGTGTCATCGGCGCCTGAGTAACGTACGAGCTTTTCAATCTTCCAGCTTTCAGGAACAATCCGCAATGTTACTTTCTCACCTTTGACCACTCTGGTGGAAGTAGTGTGAGCGCCGTTGAAGGATACGTCGAGACTTACATATTCAGGCTCAACAACCTCCGGTTTGGGTGTGGCACCGAGGAAGTTCACAACGATATCCTTGTTGATGATGGATTCATCGGCGGCCGCGTAAAGTACACCTTCAGGTAGAGTAATCTCTCCTTTCCAGCCATCCATGAATTCAATCGGATTGCCATCACTGGAAGACATCAGGGTGCATATAGCCTGAACCCTTGTCTGGGCATCATTGAAAGAAGTCCGGAATAATGGAAGACTTATATTCATTGAAGTACCATTTGCATAGGTAATTTTCAGGTTGGCGCATCCATCTTCTTTAATATTAAGATTTCCGTTGAATGTCCATGTAACGTTGTAGAGTCTGGACACCGTGGAACCTTCTTCTATTGAGCAGTCTTTGCTCTTGATCTCAGTGGGAGTTGCACCTACAACAGTATAGGAAAGTTCCGGATTGGTTACATAATTGAAAGTATTTACACTTCCGGCAGTGAATATTCCTGACGGAATAACAATCCGATACTTTTTCCCTTCATAGAAAGTTGCATTAAGAGTGAAACGGCCAGCTGAATAGTAATCATAGACATTGTCAATTGAAACCACACCGACATTGAATTCTTTTACAAGCACATCGCCACTATCAGTGATTTCATATAAATACCCAGGTTTGCGATCTTCTTCAATTGCTTTTGGAGACACTAAGAAGGACTTATATTCGCCTTTGGAAGCGACATCCAGATAAAACAATGATGAGAGCTTCATTCCGTCCTCAAACTGAGTGCCCTTGTTGTGTGTACCGATGACAGGAGTACCAAACTCAATCTGAGGAAGATTAGCTTCTTCGACAGATGGAGTCAGATATGTAAGAGTAACTTCTGCATTGGAATACTCATTTGCTCTTTTATTATTGGTATCATATACCCAGAACTGACCTTCCGGCACATAAAGGATATATTTTGTATCCGGCATGAGAGATATCGATGGTAAATCCCAGACAACAATGTTGCCCTGAGAAATCACACCTTGGATTGAAGCTACTTGATTGTCCTCTGAAACTTCCGACTGATAGAGTTTTGCAGCATATTTGTTCGCAAGACCTTCCGGGGTATAGAATTTGTAGCCATCGGGAACATTGAAGGATGCTTTGACAGAAGATAGAATTTGCTTCTCATCAGTAGGCGGGGTAATAGTGCCCAACCCTATTAGCTTGCTCATATTGCCGTTGAGCGTTATGTCGAATGCAGCATTCTTTTGTTCACTGTCCGATGCCATAGACACGATGCCTTCAGGAAGTGCCAACACATAAGAATGTGTAATCATCAATGCTACATCATCGAAAGAGAATGTAATAGATTTCTCATCTGGTTGATTCCATTTTGTCGAGGATGCTATCACACTTTCACCCTCTTTTAACTGAGCCTTTGCTTCTGGATTCACTGATATTGGATTGTTGAAAGTGTATGTAATTGCTGACAATACATCCAATTCTTGCTGTGAACGCAGAGATGTTGATTCCAAAGACAAAGTATTGGAACTGCCAGACTCCCCATAATATGTTAATACCAGATTATCTGCGCCAAAACCGTCACCATAAAAATCAACAACGTTTTTAGCTAAACTTTTGATTTCATTTAGTCTGTATACTAAAAACTGATTGGATACGTACACTGTATATTTTTTCCATTTTCAGGAATAATCCCGGGAAACGAAAGCGTCACGGTATTACCGACCTTAAAACTATCAGATTTGCCGTCTGCTGATGTTGTTAAAATTCTATCTAAGAATTTTCCAGAAGTCCTATCTCCTTCATATAATTCTACAGCCATAGTCCAATCCGGCATACCTTCAAAATAGTCTCCTATCCAGCCGATTCCGTACTCTCCTTCTCCATTCTCTTCAATTACTCCATCATAATTGAATTCAAGAGTGAAGTCGAAAGAAGAAACAGATGAACCAGAGGTAGGATAGCATCCGACATAACTAATAGTCGCCTCTGCAAACGACATCGGAATAAATATTGTGAGCATGATTGCCCACAGTATGAAACGTTTCATATAATTCTTGATTTAGGTGGGGAAAAACCTTGCAGTTGGAAAGTGTCCCCCCACAACAGAAATCTTGCAGACAACTGTAGGATTGCATGTCCGCGTTGCAATCAGGATGTATATTCCGTCTGGAACGGCAACGGTATGAAATATTCCGGATATATTCCGATGCGGATTGCGCGGTCGCGCTGATGGAATCACTTCTGGGCAGTCCCGGCTGCCCTTACTAAACGCCACGGCAGGGATTCGCGACGTTTTCTCCCCTTTTGTATTTGTTGCGGAGAGAATGATTGATGGATGTTATCATTTACGTGTCAAAATTATTTGATACTGCAAATGTAACAATAAAAATGAACGCCGACAATTACCCCTCCATTTTACAATTATTTAACTTAAATACACCACTATTTAACATTCTATAACTCTTTATCCCCTTGACAACGCCGAAAAACCTACCAGCCGTGTAGGAGGGCGAATTACCTGCCGTGTAGGGACATTGCCTGTGGCATGTCTGATATGGAAAACGACGATAACGGCGCGCCTGACGTGCCGAAGGCACAATGTCACTAACTTAAGGAATAGACTTACCCACAAAGCAACAAGCCGGCTGTCACCAGTCGGCTTGCCTTTTTCTATCCACGATTGTTATATGATTGCAAAACAAGCATATACATGCTAATAAATTTAACAATT
>JAGAUF010000072.1 GCA_017620885.1 Muribaculaceae bacterium | reverse complement strand
CCATTTTTTTTACTTTCACTAAGTATATTATTCATAATTTATTCCTCTGCCATTTTATTTATTCCACATTCTACAATACCTTCGGCAACCATGTTTACTCTAACGGATGGAAGTCCCGAGCGCGCCCTGATAGCGGGAAGCACATAGTCAAAGGCGAGGGTTCAGATTACGAAACCGACTTTTACGCCATGCGCCCAATCCTGATTACGGACTTCACTTCCGAAATCTCGGATGGCGATGATAAACTTAACTCCGTCAAGTTTACATGGCGCTTCACTGATAATCTGCCGTATATCTCGATGCCCGAGACTCCCGGCATATTCAACGGCAAGTTCAACCCGATTTACTCGTAATCTATGGCTCGCTCGATACACATATCTACCGCTCGCACGATGCTCAACTTCGGCGACCCTGTCGATATTCGCGTGTCGGCGTTTATCGCTTGTCGGCTGAAAGCCGGTGCGCGGTGCCGGAGGCAAAACGACCGACCGCAAATCCGACGGTTCTATCCTTGAACTCCGTAATTGCATCTCTCTGCGATACAATTTTTACGGCGGTTGGCGCAAAATCAAGATATTGGCATCCGGCGAATGCCGCCGTGTCCGCGACTGCTGTATCTTCCGTGTCAACGGCCTCGAAGTTTTTTTATAGACGCCTGATAGCCAAAGTCTCGCAAAAAATGCGTAACTTTGCAATTACAATTCGTAAGTCATCGCCTTTCCATAGACTCACAGATGACTCCTTCAACTTAAAAAAATATTAAACTTAATAATCTGACATGAACAGACTTATTTATTTGATATGTGCATTAGTGCTCGGATTGCAGTCGCTATATGCACAAAGTGCCCAAACAGGCATATTCGCCACACCGCCAACTCCTCCTAAGAAAGTTGAGTATAATCCTATGAACAATGAGTCCAACAGCGAATTTGCTCAGTATGAATCTTCTTCCAAGACGATTAAGGACAAGAACGGCCATGAGTTGCTGCCATTCTTTGGTATGCATCATTATCGCGACGGCAAAATTGTATATTATTTAGGATTGATGCTACCCGGCGCAGAAAATAGGTCCATACAGAAAGGAGCCAAGATGAAACTGAGGACGGGTAACGGCAACACTTATGAAGGCATTGCTATGTATGATAGTGGTTCGGCTATGCACGTTACTAACGACTACACATATTTTGGAGATTCTTCAAAGCCACAACGTGTTGCCAAAGAAAGATATGCGGATTTCCCTGCAAAATATGAGATTTCGGAAGAAGCCTGGAATGATTTGAAAAAATGGGGAATTATGAAGGTCCGCTATTATATCGACGGCGACTATTGGGATTTTGAATTTGAGGAAAAGCACGCCAAGAAAGCCTTTGAGAAACTTTATCCAAATCAGAATATGGTTGAAATGGTAAATCGTGATTTTTTTCAGGAATATCTCAACGGACAAAATAAACCTGTCGAAGACGATTTCTAAAAATCATACAGAAAGCTAAGGAATAAGCGTCTTTTCGCGCACCTTATAAGGTCCATATCTTTGCTGAAAATCACAGCAAGTTATGGACGCTTCTATTTCTCTAAACTACAACTCCGTCGAAAATATTCCGGGCTTCGAGGCTCGCGCCGCGTTCACTGTCAATTCCTCCTCAGTGTTCAAGGAGGACGTTGACATAGTGCCGACTATCGTAGATGATACTCTCTCTTATATGCCGTGGGGCGGTGACAATCAGATGCCGTTCAATATACTTGACCTTATCGAGAAAGATGAAACACTCGCTACCTGCCAGTGTTTCAACGCTGAGGTCTGCTACGGTTCGGGGCTGTTGCAATAAAAAGGTTGCAATATAAAGCATAGCGAATGCGTAAAAATTGTCTGAAAAATTTGGTTTTTCAGGAAATAGACATTAATTTTGCGATACAAAAACAATATCAAAATAATATCACTATGTCACAACAAGACAAAAACACACAAATCAACCAAGAATACAGTTATCGCGGTAGTGTGATAAATGGATTCGTTATGGTTGCCGTCGAGATCGCTCTTGTCATACTCGACGCATGGCTCATCTCTATTTGTGCAGAGAATCCTATTATTATATCGATAATAGCCGTTATCGGAGTAATCTTCGCATTTTGCATGAAGGGCTTTTTTACGCAGCAGCCTAATTGCAGCCGTGTGCTGACTTTTTTCGGCAAATATGTCGGTACTTTCCGTGAGACGGGATTCTTTTGGATAAATCCTTTTGTGGAGCGCCGCACTATGTCGCTTCGCATCCATAACATGGATATTGATCCTATCAAGGTAAATGACAAACTCGGTAATCCGGTTCTCATCGGTATGGTGCTTGTCTGGAAGGTAGAGGATACATATCGTGCCGTTTTCGACGTAGATTCTTCCGGTACGCTCGAAGAATTTGTGCGTATTCAAGGCGATGCGGCATTGCGTGAGGTGACCGGTCATTATGCCTACGACAATATCGACAATGAGTCTACCGGGCTTACGCTGCGCAGTGGGGGAGAGGAAATCAACGAGCTTCTCGAAAAGAAGATTAACGAGCGTCTCTCTATGGCGGGAATAACGGTGGTGGAAGCACGAATCAACTACCTCGCATACGCACCCGAGATTGCGGCAGTCATGTTGCGTCGTCAGCAGGCCACGGCCATTATCTCTGCGCGCGAAAAGATCGTGGAAGGAGCCGTCTCAATGGTGAAAATGGCGCTCGACCAGCTCAGTGAGCGCGGTGTTGTAGAACTTGATTCCGAACGTCGGGCCGCTATGGTGAGCAATCTTCTTGTAGTGCTTTGTGCAGACGAGCCTGCTCAGCCGGTTCTAAATACGGGAACGCTCTATCAGTAATTTTCTGAGATGGCGAAAAAGAAAAATCCAGATGAGAAAGGCTTTCTGCTGCGTGTTGATGCTGCGACAATGGAGGCTGTCGAGCGGTGGGCGGCAGCAGAATTTCGTTCCGTCAATGGCCAGTTGCAATGGATAATTCACGATGCCCTTCGCCGTGCATCCCGCCTTCCCAAGCCCCCATCCACATAGAAATATAATATCTAAGGCTTCATCCTCACGCATTTTTTGGGATGGAGCCAAAATTCATTTCCGGGAATCGCTCGGATATGAAAATTATTGACTATCTTTGCCGTATGAAGGCTTTTAGCGTGTTAAACAGAATCGCAAATGTGGCTATCCTAATTCTGATGGTTGTCGCGCTGAGTGCGCCGGCGTCGGCTGCGGAAACTTGGATGACGGCAGTGCTGCCGGAGCAGGGGAGGCTTACGGTGGGGGAGAGTAATCCTAATGGGCTGAAGCAGGTGACGCTTTCGTTTGATAGGGAGGTGGCGATTAATGCTGCCTGTACACAGGGCGTTGCGATTTATACGCGTGAACCCGGAAGCCTGGCAGAAAACTCAGGTGCAGGTAATGAGGCTGATTGGGGCGAACCATGCGAGATTGTTACGGCCGAATCGGTGGAGATAGACCGGATGACGAGACGTATGGCTGCTATTGTGTTTCGTGGCAGTTATCTGGACGTGGGTGAGTATCGAATTGAGATACCGGCCGGATTGTGGATTGACGACGACGGTTCGGAATCGGAGGCAATTACTTTGAATTACGAAATTTACAAGGAGTGGAGCATAGAGCCGGCTGATTATACGGTTCACGGATCGATGTCACGTTGGTCGCTCACGGCGGACGCGGCCGATAAGGTGGAGTGGAAAAGTTATTACGATGAGCCGCGCATCGAGCTTGTCTCCGGGCAACGTTTTTGTAGTGTGAAGTGCGTCTCTGCGCAAGGGAATCGTATTGAAATCGAGGCGTGCGACGAGATGCACCGTCCCGTGACGGTAGAGAAAAACGGAAATTATGTGCTCGTAATTCCGCGTTCCACTCTTCGATATATTTTTTACGGCGAAACCTATCCTGCTGACCTGACCGATTTTACCACCGGTTATAATACTGACGATATCCGCGTTCATTTTACGATCACACCAATTTCAAAGCCGGTCATAGCGCCTTGCGAGGGAGAGTTGAAAGAATTTGGCGATTTCATCCTCACTTTCCCGTCGGACTGTCAGCTTATACAGGCAGATCCCACGCTTGAATCAATGCTCTTCGTGCGTCAGGGCGATGTTACGACAGAGACAGCTTATCTGCGCTATAAGGTGCCGAACGACGGTGTCGATGTGATGAAGCGCACTGTACGACTGACTCCGGTATTGGATGAAAATACAGATGAAATTGATCTGCGCGAACCGCTTCCGGGCGAATATACGCTGCGATTGTCGCGTGGGTTCATTCGACTTAAATATTTGGATGAGGAGATTTACAATGCGCCATACGAATACCGTTTTGAGGTAAAGACGCGCCCCTTTGATTTCACTGTGCAGCCTGTATCGGGCGCCGAATTGCCCGAAATCTCTGAGATTGTGCTGACTTTCGCGACTTCTGTCGCGCTAAACGAATCCGCAGGAGAAGTTTCTGTGCTCGACGAGAACGGATTGCGTATTGATACAGAAGTGGCAGCATATCCTCAGCGCGGTTATGGCGAGCCGGACGAAGCCGTGGAGGATGCGATGCAATGGCGTATGATGTTTACGCCTCCGATTCGCGAAAAGGGGACATATACAATCATACTTCCCGAAGGATTGTTTGTACGGAGAGACGGTGAGTCGCTTGCCATCTCGTTGCGATATGCTGTTGATGGCAGTATGAAATTGACAGATATATCCGAAGACGAAATCTTCAACGTCTACACCCTTGAAGGTGTTGAAATAATGCGTGGTGTGCCTGCTGAACGCGTCCAGACCCTTCCTCCGGGCCTCTACATCATCAACCGCCAACCGACCCTCATCCCATTATTTAAACAGAGGTAAGGGGTTAAAGAATGAATTCGACCTCTTTGAAGGCGTAGAGATGCGGTTCGCCGTTTTCTTCCTCTAAATGAAGGTGGCCGAGCGGCTGAACGTCGACGATACGCGCACGAAATATGCGTTGCGTGGCCACGTCGCGATAGGGGTGAAATTCGCCGTTGCCCCGCCAGAGTGTTGAGAGAAATTCCTGATGCTGCGCGTGTGCCGACTTCTCATCGTGCAACAAGCCAAGCCGATGCTCAAAGCGCTGCTCCACATCCTCCAAGATGCTATTAAGGTCGCTCTCGCGGCCCAACAACTGATAGAGCGACACGGGATTAGGCGCATCGCTGCGGAATTCCCGTTGATTGATATTGATTCCGGCTCCGGCGATTGTGTGAAGGAGATTCATTCCCAACACGGCGTGTTCGATCAGGATGCCGCAGATCTTACGGTCACCGACATAGATGTCGTTGGGCCATTTGATTTTCGCAGTTACCCCACACTTTCCCAACGCATCGACTATAGCTAACGCAAATGCCTCCGATATGAAAAATTGCTGCCGCGCCGGGAAATTTTCCGGACGCAGAAAGATGCAGAACGTCAGATTCTTTCCCGGCTCCGCTTCCCAACTGTTGCCCCGCTGACCGCGTCCCGCCGTCTGGCTTCGCGCTATGATCGTAGTTCCTGATTCCAGTTCCGACGAATTCTGCGCGGCAAACGTGTTGGTTGAGGCGATTTCGTCAAGTATGATTCTCTTCATAATCAGTGCATTAATCGAATGAAACAGTGCGAGCGCCTGTCTCGTGATCGGCCGTTATTTCAACCCTTACGGCATCCTCCGGCAATAGATCTCCTATCATCTCGGGCCATTCTATCAGGCATAAATCGCCCGAATAGAAATAGTCTTCCGCGCCCAAGTCGAGAGCCTCCTGAGGTGATTCAAGTCGATAGAAATCAAAATGATAGATGCGCTCACCGGATGGCTCCGCTCTGTATTCATTAGCGATGCTGAACGACGGACTGTTCGCTGTCTCGTCGACACCAAGCTGCCGACAAACTTCCGAGATAAACGTCGTCTTCCCGACACCCATTTCTCCGTAGAATGCGAAAATCTTTCGACCTCCCATCGCGTCGATAAACTCCTTTGCGGCGCGCGCTATCTCGGAGGCATTATTTATAGCAATTTGCATTATTCTGAATATTTGGATTGCAAAATTAAGAAATTATTATTACCTTTGCAAAAAAATTGAAATAGATATAAATGGAAAGAGAAAAACTCCTTGAACAACTCACGAAAGCGGTTGAGGAATATTGCCTCGACGAAGAGATTTACGGCGACGATCCATATCTCGAAATCAATCCCGATGGCGGCTTGCGTCTAATCTCCGGCGACGATGCAGATGATTCTCCTTTCGACTGTTACTCCGTCCTCGACCTCGTAGAGCCCTCCAAAGCTCACCCGGATAAATTCCAACCCAACCCCGAGGCCATTTCTGACCTCACCGATCAGCTCCTCTGAGCGGATGATGACTATACATATCCGATAGAATATCTCTCAAATCAAAAAAACGACTCAGCCCTGTGAATAATATCACATCGCTGAGCCGTTCCCTTTCTCCCCTCACCCGTGCCGTCTAATAACCAATCCTAAAAGATTTGGAATGTATGTGGGGAACTTATATTTCGTATTCAAGAGTATGTATCCGATTCTACCTACTTGACAATAAAGAGAATATCCGAGAGTGCTGTGTATTGTTTCTTTTTAAACTCAAAATCAACTTGTTTAAGCGATTCAACTGAGAAATTCTTAAGGTATTCTTGCACTTGGGGTTCAATTAAGGAGAATGCTCTCTTCATTTTCCACGATTGGGTAAAGTCGTCAGAATCAACCAAAATTAGATATAGGCGATTTTCTGCGCCAAATCGCATTTCACCTTGATTCTCATATAACCATCTAATTAGTTCGATCGGATTATTCCTTGAATCTTCAATAATTTTGCGACGTGCTTTTTGTAATTGCGTTATAATTTCAGTATCGCCACGTTCCTTTAACTTTTCAGTTAAAGTGTAGAACTGTTGATTAGGAGATTCATTTTTATTACAAGTAATTCCAATGTTTTTACACTCTTTTTTCAGCCAAGATAACGAGTTTTTTCCTAATATGTTTTTTAATTTATTTTCCAAAAACTGCGTTGGGAAAAAGATTACTTTTAAGTCAATGGGATAATTCTCAATGAAAAAGTCAACGCTTTTTATTTCACCGACAGCTGAGATTACTTTTGGATTGCGTTTGAATAGTGATTCAATTATAAATGATGTCCAATTGTTATACCAACTGTTCTGAACGTAGTTCCACGCATTGTTTCCGATTTCTGCCTGTTTGCTTTGTAACTCAGAATAACTGTTTATAACTTTGACATAGTGACTGATAAAATACTTATCTAAAGAATTGTTCTGATCTCCGCCCCATGCATAATATAATATTGTATTTTATATAAATCTTCTTTTAATTTGTCGATGTCCACGCCCATTGAAATGTTCCACTCATTGTTTATACCCCGCAGAAATTATCCAATATAAGCATGGCATCCTCACGTTTCTCAAGGCATTGAAACAATTCGGCGTTCCGTTTGGCAATAGTGGTGCTCTCTAATGTGATATTGTTTTCTTTCAGGAATTCTTTCAATTGTTTTCCTCGACAAATAGCACGGACTTTCATCCATAGCAAACCGTTGTAATTATTATTAAAGGCATTCAAGTTTTGATTTCTGAATTCCTTATCCCATTGATCAAACGTGGTCATATATGTATCTTTATGGTTTACAAATTAATAGAATTTCACTGCTTCCAGCTACACTTCCTTTCCCTCCTCTACCTGCTTGGTATTGTTTCTTTTCAATATTGACATTCCGATACGGAGTAATTATTTCGACAAGAGTTTCTATGCTTGGATAACTTCTGTCATTGTAACTGATTAACCAATATGGAATATCTTTTGAAAGATTGAACAGCATTTTAAAACTATTAATAATTTCTTTTTTAGTTTCAAATCCGCTGTGCTTTTTGGGGCTATATCTTTTTGTGCCGTTTATAAAATCTTTATCTTTCCAATAGTTGGTATATGTCTCCAAAAGGTGATAGAATCCTTGATAGTCAGCGTGACTATCACAATATGGAGGATCAAAATAAGCTAAATCCACACCGGATAAAGAAGGAAGCAATTCCAGAATATTCTCATTATATGCTAAACAGTCTGATTTATTGTCAAATACAGCCGAATTGTATTCGTTTAAAAGCTCCAAGAATAAATCTTTTAAAGGCCTAATAAGGCTTCTATTTCGTTTTATTCTGTTAGGATCAGCAGCATATGTCAAAGCTTGAGTGTGAGCAAAATGTCCCATTGTAACTTTTCGAGTCATAGCTCTGTTGATTATAGTAAAAGCCAAAGCTTTTTTATATTCATTCCCCAGATAACTGATATTACTTCTGAATGCATCTAAAAATTTTGTCTCTTCTCTTGTAAAAAATATATCTGTAAAGAGCGTCTCCATAAGATTAAACTCTTTTAGATTCGAATTGCCTGAAAAGAGTATTTGAATATCTTCAGAAGTTAAAACTTCATTTTTATTTTCTATTAATGCCTTGCCTATCTGACTATTAAATTTCAAAAAATCATTTGAGATAACTTTTTTCCCCATTTTTTTACAGAGAAATCCGATGGATTGAGAGCCACTAAAAGCATCTAAAACTACTTTTGCTTTTTCAGGAATAAATTGAGCAATCCAATTACTATGAATATATTTAGCTCCAAGATACTGAGGCTTTGGAAATTTTATATCCATATAATTATTATCCTCAAAAAGAGATGGTTGTATCGCTGCATTATAGATCATATTACAAATTTAGCTATTTTTTATAAACTACGCAAATATATGATTGATTCTTACAATAAGGTAATGGAGATTATTTATGAGCTGACCAATGAGTTGCGAGGGTGTGAAATAAGAAAAGAGGACTCTCAAAGTGAGAATCCTCTTTTCAGTACCCGGAGCCGGGGTCGAACCGGCACGGATTGCTCCATCGGTGTTTGAGACCGACGCGTCTACCGATTCCGCCATCCGGGCTTTTGCGCTGCAAAATTAATACAAATTTTTCATCCTCCAAAATTTTTCTCCAAAAAAACTTTTCTTTCGATTCAACAGGGCATTTAAAAATCTATAACATCAGGGGAGGGGAGTGAGGGTAGGAAAGAGGCGCCAGCCGTGCGCGGAGCGATAGCGTGATAGTGCGGAGGCGGGAATGCGTAATGTGCAGCCGGCATACATCTCCGTCTCGTCGGGCTCGAAAATGAAACTGTTACATTCAAATGAAGGTGGCATATTGCGCGGAACAGTGATTGTGCGCAGACTGCGGCAACCGGAGAAAATCAGTTCACCGATTTCGCGAGCCTCCCGGGGCAACGTCACGCTTTCAAGTGATGTACATTCGGCAAAGGCATACGATTCGAGCGTAGTGAGGTGAGCCGGAAGGGTTACTTCCTTAAGCGATGTGCAGAAGGCAAATGCGTTCATTCCGATATGTCGCAATGATGCCGGGAAAACAATCCCGGACAGATTCAGGCATCCTGCGAAGGCCAGACGATGGATGGCGGTAACGCTTTTGGGAAGCGTGACTGACGTGAGCCGCGTACATCCTCGTGCAAAGAAGCGCGGTAAGGACTGCACGCCGCGAGGAATATCAATTTCCTTGATGCTTTCGCAGTGCATCAGCATACCTGTGCCGAGGGTGCGTACACTGCTTGGTATTTTGAAATCCGAAAGGGAAACGCAGTCGGCGAACGCATAGTCGCCGATTTTCGTCAGGCGCGAGCCGGGTTCGAAAATAACGCGTTCAAGTCGTGAGCATCCTTCGAAAGCGTAATCCTCGATTTCGCGTACAGTTGCCGGAATGTGCACCACTGTAATCGTCGAGTCATTGAGATAAGCGCGTGCCGGAACACGTCCTCCGGTCGTCGTTGCGGTGATTTCTCGGGCCGAAATAGATCCTGTAAAGGCTAATGTCAGTATTGTGAGTAGAAGATATAATTTTCGCATAATGTTGGCAAAGATAGTCATTTTCCCCGATGCGTGCAAGAATCAGAGAAAACATATTTTTTATGCTGTCGTGGCGGTGGAAGTTGGGAGAATGAGAAATATTTATTACTTTTGTAATTTGAAAAGCGAACGACGTGAGAAAATGAGCAATGATAAAGATTTTCCAGTATCCGGGTCAGACCAAAAAGAGTCCGCGCCGAAGCGTATTTTAGGATATGCTATACGCTATCTGTTGCCGTTGGCGCTGACTGTAACGCTGGTATGGTATCTATTTCAGAAGGTAGATTTCTCGCGTATGATGGAGATAATCCGTTCGGGCGCCAACCTGTGGTGGATTCTCTGTGCCATGGGTATAAGCGTTTTCTCGCATATCGCGCGTGCGGCGCGTTGGCGGCTGCAGCTTCGCGGCTTAGGTATCCGTCCTCCATTTTTTGCTTTATGCTGCTCCATTTTCGGCACGTATGCGCTGAATCTTATATTCCCACGTCTCGGCGAAATATGGCGATGCACGTATATTTCGAGTAAGGAAAAAGCACCTTTTACGAAGGTGTTCGGCTCTATGGTTGCCGATCGGCTCGCCGATACCGTCACGGTACTGGCGCTTACGGTGCTCACATTTGTCGTGGCTGCTCCGGCGCTCAATACCTTTTTGGAAAAATACCGCATCGGGCGCGATTTGCTCGCTTTGGCTTCCAATCCCCTTTTCTGGATAGCCGCTTTTGGCGCAGTAGTGCTCTTCATTGCATTGCTATACGGCTTCCGAAAGAGCGGACCGGTGAATAAACTGCTTCAGTGGGGGAAAGAACTGTGGAATGGATTCGCCGTTGTTGGTAAAATGCGTGGCAAATGGCTCTTCCTGTTGCTGACAGTGTGCATCTGGGGATGCTATTTCTTTCAGCTCTACGTCGCCTTCTTCGCCTTCCCCTTTACGGCCGAGCTGACACAGATGCCGGGCACAGCCTTCGGTCTGATTCCATGCCTTGTAGCCTTCGTGCTCAGCTCAATCGGTATGGCGATACCGTCAAACGGGGGGCTCGGCCCATGGAACATAGCTGTGATGTTCGGCCTCGCCATCTACGGCGTGAGCGACGCGCAGGGAACCGCTTTCTCGATGCTTCAATGGTCCGGACAGACAGTGATGCTTGTGGTGCTGGGAATAGTGACAATGGTGTATGTTTCGGCTACGGGCCGTAAGAAAAATAATAAAAAAGGAAATGGCTACATTCTTCAAAAATAATGATGAGGATCACGGCGGAGACCGCAGTCGTCGTCGGTTCGGCTTTGATGATTCGGATGATGAACTCCTTGATGATCTTGAGAGGCAGGACACATACGAAGAACGCGATATGCGTCGTTCTCAAGATTCGCATGACGTCTATGAGGACGATTATGACGACCGCGACACCGGTTATGACGATGATTTCTCCGAAGAAGAGCGTATGCCAGAAGAACATAATGCTCCTCTGCGGGGCACGCGTTATGATCCCGACGATCTCGACGACTACAAGGCTCACCGCGGGCGCTATTTCCGCCACGGATATGACGACGTAGAGGATGAAGAAGAGGTGGAAGAAACGGAAAATCGCAAATCATCCCGTCGTCTCTTCGCTGGGCGACGTCGCAGTAACAAACACGACGAGGAGGAGGAACGCGACTATTTCTCCGGCCCCGACCTTCCCGATGATCCTCCCAAGAAGAAGGCAAAGGCTCCCGTACTGAAACCGGAAGACCCGGATTATTGGGAGCAGGATGAGTCGGAATGGGAGCATCTGCGCCCTACGTCGAAAACTAAAAAATGGCTTTGGATAGGTGGTGCCGTAATTGTGCTCCTGCTCGCTTTCGCCATTCATCTGCGCTATTTCTCCCCTTACAGAGAGGCCGCCACGCAGTCGGGCTACGTTGAATCACTCGAAGACCGCGGCAAGATTTTCAAGACAATAGAAGGCGTTCTGCTCCCATACAAAAATCTAATGGACACTACCCGTGTCTACGACCATGATTTCATCTTTACGGTGCAAGACACCGAGGTTGCTAAGATTCTTTATAAGGCCATGAAGGATAACCATCCTGTTTTCGTGACCTATAAGGAATATTCCGCCACAGTGCCATGGAGAGGAGAAACTCGAATCATCGTCACGGGCGCCGAGATGACAGACCCCTCCAAGCTTCTTCCTCCCGACCGTCAGCCGCAGATTAAATAACCCCAATCTACCGATATTTATAATATTTAACAGAATATTTTTGGAAAGCCTCCAAAAAAGACGTAATTTTGTAATCCGATTCCGAAACAAACACACAAAGAATCGGGCGCAGGTTACGGTATGATGCCGTCAAAGGCGCAGTGGACAAATTTGGCTGCTTGCAACCACTTGAAAAAATGCTAAAATCGCATCCATAGCATCCCGGAAGGAGGGCTGACACTCCGACTGCGGATTGTGAATGTCTGGCATTTAAGCGGTATGTAGCGCTTGAGTGCTTTTTTTATATGCAACAAACGCAGCCGTATACACCGGTTGGAATATTAAAAAAGATTGAAATATGAGTTATTTTTTTACATCCGAGTCCGTCTCGGAAGGACATCCCGATAAAGTGTCGGATCAGATCAGCGATACGCTCCTTGATGAATTTCTGGCACGCGACCCTAACAGCAAAGTGGCTATAGAGACCCTCTGCACCACCGGACAGGTCATTGTGGCCGGTGAAGTGACGAGCCAAGTATACGTCGACATCCCTGCGGCTACCCGCCATCTGATCAACGAGATTGGATATAATAGAGGTGCATACCGTTTTGACGGAGATTCATGTGGTATCCTCAGTACGATTCATGAGCAGAGTCCCGACATCAACCGTGGCGTAGACCGTAAGGAAGACGCTCAGGGCGCCGGCGATCAGGGAATGATGTTCGGATACGCTACTAATGAAACGGAAAATTATATCCCTCTCACGCTCGACCTCTCCCATCGAATCTTGCGAGAGCTGGCTAAGATACGTCGCGACGGCGACGCTATGAATTATTACCGTAAAGGGAAACTGACCACCTATCTGCGCCCCGACGCAAAGAGTCAGACCACGGTAGAATACTCCGACGACGGAACGCCCCTCCGCATCGACACTATCGTCGTATCAACGCAGCACGACGATTTCATCCTCCCGCTCGATGATACCCCGGAGGCACAGACACGCGCCGATGAGGAGATGCTCGCGCAAATCCGCAAGGACGTCATCAATGTCCTTCTCCCCCGGGTGATTGCGACGCTCCCCGAAAAAACCAAAGCCCTCTTCGACGATAAACTGCGAGTGCTGGTAAATCCCACCGGCAAATTCGTCCTCGGTGGTCCACACGCCGACACAGGTCTCACCGGACGTAAAATTATTGTAGATACATACGGCGGACGCGGCGCCCACGGAGGTGGTGCGTTTTCAGGAAAAGATCCCTCCAAGGTGGATCGCTCAGCTGCCTACGCTGCCCGTTACGCGGCCAAAAATCTTGTCGCCGCAGGTGTGGCAGACGAGGTCCTTGTGCAGGTGGCATACGCTATCGGTTACCCCGAACCTGTCAGCATCTTCGTCAATACATACGGCAAGAAGCACGTCGATATGACCGATTCTCAGATAGCCGAAAAAGTTGCGCAGATTTTCCCGTGGAGGCCAAAGGAAATCGAGGATGCGCTTGGTTTGCGTCAGCCGATATACCGCGAAACAGCAACATACGGCCACATGGGACGGAAGCCCGAGATCGTAACAAAGCATTTCCATTCCCGCTATGACGGCGACGCCGATATTGTCAAGACCGTCAAACTTTTCTCTTGGGAAGAACTTGACAAGGTAGAGGAAGTGCGCATGGCTTTCGCACTTTGATTCTTGACGGAAACGTATAAATCCGAGGCACGCGGTCGGCGTGCCTCAATTATTTTGTATCGATTGCAAGATATTGATAATAAATAGATTACGTATTTAATTTAAGAATATTTATTCTCGCAGACGCAAATTGCCGGAAAATTCAATTTGCGAAAATATGTCGAAATGTTTTGTGAAATGATATAAAATTTGTACCTTTGCGTGCTCAAACTATCCACGCCCGAGTAAACCGGGCCGACACAGTGTGTGCAAAGACGTAAAAATCATATATCATCGCGTCGGTATTATAATAAATTAGAATAATAATAACAGAGCTAAATAAATGGCAACCTTAGAGAAAATCAGGAGTAAATCAGTCTTCCTGCTGGTAGTAATCGCAGTCGCATTGCTTGCCTTCATTTTGGGAGACGCCCTTACAAATGGGCAGAATCTCTTTGGCAACCGTACGACCGTTGCCAAAGTCGGAGGCGTCAAAATTGACGTTCAAGAGTTTCAGCAGAAGCGAGAAGAACTTAATAACCGGCTTGAAGAAATGCGCCGTCAAAACCCGCAGCAAGTTGCAGGTTTCGACGTGCAGACCCTTTCACAACTTGCTCTCGACGAGCTTATTAATGAGAAGCTTGTCGACGCAGCTGTCAAGAAATTAGGCCTGCAGACATCTTCCGACCAGCTTCGTCAGAGTATGATGGAAAATCCCTCGAATCCTAATATCGGGATTCTCCTTCAGCAGATGAATGAAGCCGGTATCAGCGTTCAGACGCCTCAGCAGGCATACGACGTTATATTCAATCCACAGCGCAGCGGACTTACGCAGGCTCAGGTAGAACCGTATCAGCGTGCTTGGATTGCCCTCGAAGATGAGACCAAAGTACAGGTGAAACGTTCTATGTATCAGCGTCTTCTTGTATCTTCCGTCAAAGCAAACGAACTCGACCGTCAGGCTATTTACAACGACTATGTAGCCACAACGCAGGTTGAATACGCTTACAAGCCTTTCGGCAAACTCGACGAAAAGAAATATCCCGTCAGCGACGCTGAACTCAAGGCTGAATACAACGAAGTTAAGCAGATGTTCAAAGTTGAAGAACCGACTAAGGAAGTCAGCTTCATCGCTGTAAACGTCGCTCCTTCTGCCGCAGACCGCCGAATGGCGAAGACTCTCGCTTCGCAGGCTGTCGCTGATCTCAACAAAGGCGGACAGCTCAATAAAGATGCGAAACGCGAAGGCGTCAGCATCGAGCACAAGGAACTCCGTGCTTCCGATATTCCGGCCGGCAAACTGAAAGATTACCTCCTCGCTGCTCCCCTCGACAGTGCGAGATTGGTGCAGGAAACACCCTCCGGTTTCACAGCCGCTCGTCTGCTTGGCAAATCTACTCAGAGCGATTCCATTCAGCTCACCCTCGTACAGGTGGCCGGACCGAATCTCCCCGCTACTGTTCTTGCAAAGCTTAATAATTCCGGCCTCAGCGCCGACTCCGTTGCTTCCGGCTTCGCTCCCGACAGCGTCATGGTTCAGAAAGAGCAATGGATTCCTCTTTATACTGCTCAAGGCAGCACTAACGCCCTTGAAAAGGGTCAGCTCGACAGCCTCCGTAATGCAGGCGGTAAATTCATTATGCTTATGCAGACCCCGCAGGGTGCCGTAATCGCTAAAATCGACAAGGAAACTGCCCCGGTAGAAATTTATTCTTACGATGAAATCTCCTACCAGCTGAAACCCAGCACCAAAACCGTCAATGACGAGCGTGCTAAACTCGAAAAATTCCTCCTTAATAATAAGGACTCTGAGAAATTCGCCGCTAATGCAGCGAAAGCCGGATATAACATCCAGAACTTCGATTTCACGCAGTCCACGCCTGCCGTTCCCCGTATGGCCGGTATGAATCAATATTATCCCGAGAGCCGTCAGGTGGTCCGCTGGGTAATGATCGATGGTAAAGAGGGTGAAGTAAGCCATGTCTACGAGTCGAAAGACGCTATGGCTCCTGCTCTCTATGTCGTAGCAATTAACTCAGAATACGACAAATACATCCCGATGGAGAATAAAGAGGTGAAAAATTACCTCTCTCAGAAAATCCGTGCCCGCAAAGCCGGCGAAGCTATGCTCAAGCAGTATGGCAGTGCAAAGACAGTCGATGCCGCTGCTAAGGCTATGGGTGTGACGAAGAGCAGTGTTCCTGAGTTCCGTTTCGGCCAGAATGCAGGTCTCCAAGACGACAAACTCACTGGCGCAATCTGCGGTACGAAGCCCGGAAACAACGTAACGGCTATGGCCGGTGACTCCGGCGTGATCGTATTCCGTGTAGCCGGAAACGGAAAGGGTTCGTTCCCCTACAACGCTCAGCAGGCTGATCAGCAGTATATGCAGTTCATCAATCCCAACCTCTCGAAGATGCTCCGCGGTAACGCGAAGTTTGAAAACTTTATCTACAAATTCGAGGCCGGCGATTGAAAAATATCCCTATAAATGATTAAGACAGATGGTATCACCGCTCTGAAAGTGATACCATTTGTTTTATCAAAAAAGCCTTGATACGCCCACTGACAGCGTGATAATCGTCGGATCTGACAATACCTCGCGACAAGATTATTTAATTGAAAATGGAACGGCAACAAACGATAGATAAAATTCCACTGGTAGGAATGAACCTCGACGAACTGGAGAACGTCGTCAAGCGATGTGGTATGCCGCGATTCACGGCAAAACAGCTCGCGCAATGGCTCTACGAAAAACGGGTCGAGTCATTCGCCGGGATGACAAATATCTCCAAGAAAAATCAGGAAAAACTCGCTCAGCTGTACATTGTCGGCCGCGAGGCGCCCAAACATTCCGTCAAGTCGAAAGACGGCACTGTGAAATATCTCTTCGGCGTCGGCTCCGGACAGGTGGTTGAATCCGTCTATATTCCTGACCATGACCGCGCAACGCTCTGTGTATCATCACAATCCGGCTGCAAGATGAACTGCTATTTCTGCGCGACGGGAAAGATGGGCTTTAAGGCACAATTGTCAGCCGCACAAATCGTCAATCAGATTCTCAGTATCCCTCCCAAACCGGAGAAAGGGCACGAGCCGATGCACGAGCTTACAAACATCGTTTTCATGGGTATGGGAGAACCTCTTGACAATTTCAAGGCCGTAGAGCGTGTTATAGAAATCCTTACCGCTCCGTGGGGATTGGCTTGGAGTCCCAAACGCATCACCGTCTCAACCGTCGGTAAGCTCCCCGAGCTCAAAGACCTCCTCGAAAAAACGCAGGTACACGTCGCTGTAAGCGTCCACACGGCTGAAACGGCTCAGCGTGAATCGATGATGCCGGCACAGAAAGCCTTCCCAATCTCCACGATAATGAAGCTCCTCTCAGGATACGATTTCGCCCATCAGCGACGTCTGTCACTCGAATATATCCTTTGGAGAGGCGTCAACGACGACGTGGCACACGCCGACATGCTCGTCAAGCTTATAAACCGCATTCCCTGCCGAGTTAATCTTATCCGTTTCCATAAAGTAGACGGCGTAGACCTGACCCCCTGCAGCGAAGAACGTATGCAAATGTTCAGAAATTATCTCAACGGAAAGGGGATAACAGCTACAATTCGCGCCTCACGCGGTGAAGACATCATGGCCGCTTGCGGTATGCTCGCCGGTAAGGACAAAGGCAAATCTAAAAATTAAAAATTAATCATGCGGCAATATCCTATGCAGGAATTCTGCCTAAAAAGATATTACTATGGCTAAACCGATTAGAGTGGGAATCACTCATGGTGATATAAACGGAATTTCTTACGAAATAATCCTTAAAACGCTCGCCGATGAACGCATTCTCGAACTGTGTACCCCCGTTATCTTCGGCTCGTCCAAACTGATGACATACTTCCGTAAAAATCTCAACCTCGAAGAAATCCGTTTTTCGCAGGTGCGCGACGGGGAAATCTCCGACGGGGAAATCAACCTTGTCAATATCTCACAGGAAGAATTTAAAGTCGATTGCGGACAACCCACCGAAGAATCCGGGCGCGCGGCAATTCTTTCGCTTGAAACCGCTGTCGACGCCTTGCGCAACGGAATGATCGACATCCTCGTGACGGCCCCGATAAATAAATATGCCGTGCAAAACGATAAATTCCAATTCGTTGGACACACGGAATATCTCCAGTCGGCCATCGGCAACGAAGGTGATCACGCTCTGATGGTGCTCTTCGACGATTTCGTGCGCGTGGCCCTCGTGACTACTCATAAGTCGATACGCGAGCTACCGGATTCCATCACAAAAGACAGCGTACTCGACACAATCCGCCGCTTCAATTCCACTCTCAAACGCGATTTCGCCTTCGACTGTCCGCGCATCGCAGTCCTCTCTTTCAATCCCCATAACGGCGACAACGGGCTCCTCGGCGACGAAGAGCAGACGGCTGTCATTCCGGCTATTGCCGAGGCGCAAAACGATGGTATTGTAGCTTTCGGACCCTATGCCGCCGACGGCTTCTTCGGTTCGGGTGCTTATGAAAAATTCGATGGCGTTGTAGCGATGTATCATGATCAGGGACTTGCCCCCTTCAAAGCGCTCGCTGAAAACCGCGGTGTGAATTTTACTGCCGGGCTCCCATTCGTGAGAACATCGCCCGACCACGGAACCGGCTACGACATCGCCGGCAAGAACGTCGCCGATCCTACCTCGATGCGTGAGGCCATTTATAAGGGAATAGACATCTATCGGAATCGCCGTGCATTCGACCGCGCTTCGGCTCATCCGCTGCGCAAACAGTACGTGGAACGCGGTGCCGACAAGACCGTCGACCTAACTAAAGAAGAGCTCTGATTAAGAAAAGGGACGTGCCCCAGGCGCAATGTCACTAACTTAAGGAATAGACTTACCCACAAAGCAACAAGCCGGCTGTCACCAGTCGGCTTGCCTTTTTCTATCCACGATTGTTATATGATTGCAAAACAAGCATATACATGCTAATAAATTTAACAATTATGGAT
>JAGAUF010000071.1 GCA_017620885.1 Muribaculaceae bacterium | reverse complement strand
TAAGATTTTCCCCTTCTTCGACTCATCGGGTACCGGAACTACCGAAATAGCCTCGTGCTTGTCGGCGTCGAAATTGTCATCTTCAGGATCAAATTCCTTGACTCCGTTCTGTTCGAGATATTTTTTCAGCTTCTGATAAATCAGTTCCATCCCTTCGCGGATTGAATTGCTGTCATCAATATTTTCAGATGCCTTCAGTCCGCGCTCGAAATCATCGAGAATCGGAAGAAGTCCTTTCAGCACGTTCTCTCCCGCATTCTTGATAAGTTCCGACTTCTCGCGAAGTGTGCGTTTGCGGAAATTGTCAAACTCTGCCATCAGGAAAAGATACTCTTTCTTCTCCTTTGCTACTTCCTCCTTCAGATTCTCTATCTCCGACTGAGGATCCTCGGCAGCTTGGGCATCTACGACTTCCGCCTCAGCAGCTTCCTCTCCGTTCTCCGGTTCTTCTGCTGTAGAATTTACGTTTTCCATATTCTCCACTTCTCCCTCTTCCGGATCTCCTTGAAATCCATTATTATATTTCTTGTCTTTTGCCATAATCATCTTGTTTATTAAAATTCTATAGTTGCAAATATCACGCCAAAAAATGTTAAATTTTTAACGCGACGTATTTTATTGCTTGCCGTATTCCTTTTCAGTATAGCCCCGACAATCGCTTCTATTGGAAAAACAACCTATATCCCAAAATGTTTGCCTCTTAATACCTTACAAATATTTAGGCAATCTCGTTTTCCTGCAAATTGATTTCTTTAATTCACAAATTAATTGTACTTTTGCACCGAATCAAATTATTTGTTTATGAAATCAATAATTGTCACCCTTCTTTTATTATTATTGGTGTGTCCGACTGTCTTTTCGCAAGGAACGATTAAACGCCCCAATAAAACCATTGTCGTCAAACCCCAGCATAAACCGACAAAGCCCAAGCCATCAAAAAAAGTGAATAAAGAATCTGAGGAGGTTATTCCTGAATTGGAAGAAACAAACATTCAGATAGTTGACCCGAGACGTGAGGTTTTGGAGGAAATTGACCCGGAAGAGTTTTATTCGCAACCGGTCGATAACGGTTGTGAAGTACGGGAACAGATACAAATCAGGCGTTCCGAAGAACCGGCCGATAACAACAAAATATTTGTCGCAGTAGAGCAACAGGCTTCCTTCCCGGGCGGTCAGGCAGAGATGATGAAATTCCTTGCAAATAATATCCGTTATCCCGAGGCTGCGCAGGCGAATAATGTTCAGGGAAGGGTTGTTGTAAAGTTTATCGTCGAGCGCGATGGCTCGATTTCTGACGTTGAGGTTGTCAGGAGTGTGGATGCGGATCTTGACCGGGAGGCTATCCGCGTCGTCAAAAAGATGCCTCGATGGGAACCCGGCAAGAATAACGGCGTTGCCGTACGTACTTGGTTCACAATCCCCTTGACTTTCCGAACGACCAATTAAGGCAAATTACATTTATCGTAATCCCCCCTTGACGAATAGCACAGCTCCGCCGGAATCAAAGATGCAGATTCCGGCGGAGTTGTCTCTTCAGTCTCGGTAGGATAGGTATTTACGGGTGAAGAAGAACTTTCTCAGCCTCTCCGTTTCTGACGCGGATAAATATTCCGTTTTCAGGATTTTTCTCTTCTATGCCCTGAAGATTATAGTAATGCGTTTCCCCTTCTCCGGAGGCATCTTCCACTATCTTTTCCACCCCCATATATCCCGGATCTTTTGATGCGTCGCCCCAGAGAATCTCGTTTGTCTTGATGTCGCGGACATACAGCAGGCGCGAAGGCGTCACTCCCTCCGGTAAATCATATACAGGATATGGAAGATTCGATGCGTACCAGTCGCCGACAGCTCCGATGCCATTGAGCCATTCCCCGTGCCAGTTCGCTGTCTGAGGTTCGGTTTCCGGATCGGCGGTCGCTGAAACGTTTATCTTGCTCATATCGCCGAATACAGTCTCCTCGATTCCCCCGTCGCGCTTGAATCCGTACACATAACGGTCATTGACAAAATTATAATATTGGAAATCGTCTTTCTCTGACGCTCCGAATTCATATACCTTTACCGGCTCGTTTCCATCCTTGAAATTCCGCCATTGAAGAGGATTGGTCGTTGCCTCGGCCATGCCGCTGCCCCAGAATGACGTCGGGATGTCGGCGTCAGCTGCTTTCACATAGATACTCTTGTCGTGAGATACACCCATATACGCGATTGCCGTTGCGTCCGTCTCATCAAAGGTCGTCGATCGGCTCATCAGAAGCGGATACATATAAATCTCCTCTTCGCCGCCGTTTATCTTTTCCTTGATAGGTTCGTCCTTAAATCGCATCTTGAAAAATTCCGATGTCTCACTCTCGCCGTTGTCATTGCATACCACCCACTCATGGCGATAAAAATAAGAGTCAAAACAGAAATTCCAACGCGAGAATACATCTTTCTCCGGTCTTAAAATATACTTGCAACCATCTTTAATTGATAGACCCTTACCTTCGAAATAAGGACTAATTTCACCGGAGTCTTCCGTGTTTGACCAGATATGGCCTAACACGTTCCATTCGCCGTCAGGAAAATCAGCAATCATATATACGACATCACATATTATTGGCGAATAATCATGCGACTCAAACGGATCGTAACCAATGGGGTAATAAGTTGTTCTGTCAAAACTAAACCTCTTTTTAGACTCATCCAGATAATAGTGGAATGTAATATCATGACATTCTTGTTCGAATTCATCAGAACTGTCCGGAAGCAGTGATTTCTCCCGTTCCTTGCTTGGCACATTATAGAAGATAATGCTTAAATTTCCTACTGTTTTGGAAATCTCAACGCATATATCTTTCGAATTAATCTCATGCCTGTTTACATCTTTGATAATCACCGGTTTGATCGATTCGCGTGCTGTCGATGCAATATATGAAATAAAAAGACAGCTGATAATTACAATCAATTTCTTCATCGCTTCTTGATTTTTAGTTAATATATTTGGGATCAGTTAAGAAATCAAGCGGGACGTTATCTCCCTTCAGAATAACAGGCCTTATGCCAATTCCATGAATGGTCACAACCGAATTATTGAATTGTGCCTCATTTATTTCAACTGATTCGCTTTCAAAATGATTGACAACCGAACCATTCATATAATTAAACCACCCTAATGTTTATGTTTAAGTTTGTGTTACAAAGTTAATACAACATATTCATATTTGCAAATATTTTAGAGACTTTTTTTATTGAAAATTTTATTTTTTACTTATTTCTGCTGATTATATATGGGCAGATTGAGGAGAGCGGTATGTAAGTGATTGGTATAACGTGATTTAACGCAATATGCATTAGAGGTATATCCCATACGCGATATTATGACGTATGGGATGTATTGTCAGATTTTTAAATGAATATGGGTTGTTAATGGAGGTTCTTTGCCATTCTTTAGAGTTTAATGAGGGTGGCAAAGGGGAGGGGTGTGCCGCAAAAACGGATGGCGGTAAGCGCGTGAAGTGCCTCTTCACGGTTGCGGTAGATTCCATATACCGACGAACCGGAGCCGCTCATCGAGGCATATTCCGCTCCCGAGTTATAAAGCATTTGTTTAAGATTGATTATCTCTGGGAAACGTCCTGAAAGAGATTCCTCAAAATCGTTCACTATATGATGTCTCCATTCCTGAATCGGAAGTTGAATCAATTCCTTCAGAGAAGTCTCAGGGTGTTTCGGCAGTATCTCGCGAAAAGCCTCTGCCGTTGATATATATATATCCGGTTTTGCAAGCAAGAGCCATTTCTCTTTTAAATCAACCTTTATCGGTGTGAGGATTTCACCCACCCCCTCGCCGTATGCCGGTTCGTCCAAGAGAAAGAATGGGCAGTCGGCTCCGAGATGCAGAGCCATTTCCGAGAGCTCGTTCAGATCAAACGGATTGTCGCACAGCGTATTGAGTCCGCGCAACATATATGTGGCGTCGGCCGAACCTCCTCCGATTCCGGCTCCGTCGGGAATGTGTTTGTCGAGCGTAATGTCAAATTTAGGCATCTCAAGGCCATACTTCTCGTTATATTGTTTCTCAAACAATCGCAATGCTGTGACTACCAAATTTTTCTCCAAAGGACAGTCAATAGTTCGTCCCGTGAAGGTAAAGGTATGATCCGTGGTTTTCGACGGCGTGATTTCAAGCACATCGCCGAAAGGGTAGGGAACAGCCGGCGTCCCGTTGAATCGCCCGATCGGATAGAAAACCGTCTCTAAATTATGGTAGCCGTCGGGACGTTTCTCTACAATATTGAGTCCTATATTGATTTTTGCCGGAATAAACTGTATCATTGTAATTGCTTATTTATCGAATGTTTACGGAGAAGTGACGGCATTTGCACAGCGAGAAGAACACCACGGAGAAAGAGGTCGCAGAGGAAGGCGAGCCAGAGGGTGTCGTTGGTTGGAAGAGAGACATGGGGAAGCGAGTCGGGATGAACAAATGCGATGAGAAAGAAAACCGAAGCGGCCGACATCGTGACGAATAACATGCGCCGTGTCGCAGTCAGACCGATGAAAAAGCCGTCGAAAATGAAGGCGCTGACTGTGACAGGTGGAATCAGAATGAGCCAATAATGATAGATTTCAACGTTCTGACGGACGGCCTCAACATCGGTCAGCAGATTGACGAGCGCGCGCCATCCCACTGTGTAAATCGCGAGGAATGTCACGGCCATACCGATCGACCATAGAATCAGATATTTAACACTGCGTCGCAGCATAACATCGTTGCCCGATCCGAGATATTTTCCTGTGAGTGCCTCTCCGGTGAAGGCGAAACCATCCATAAAATAGCTGAAAAGGATGAAGAATTGCATCATGACGGCGTTGGTGCCGAGCGTGAGCCAGCCAAGTCGCGCACCAAGTGCCGTGACGGTAAGCGACACGCCCATCACGCAGGCCGACCGAAAGAAGAGATCGCTGTTTACGGAGAAGAAACGGCGCAGAGTTCCACCCTTGAATATATCGCTGAATGGAGCCCATAGTCGGCTTCCGCTAACGAACTGTTTCGCCAGCAAGAGCGCCAATATCAATCCGCACCAGTTGGCTGTCAGAGTGCCGTAAGCCACGCCTGCAAATCCGAGGTCGAAGTAGAAAACCGCTAAGAAACTCAGAGCAATGTTGATGATATTTGTACTGATGGCGACAATCATCGGCCGCACAGTGTTTTGCATCCCGAGAAACCATCCCGAAATTGACATCGTGGCAAGCTGTGCCGGCGTGCCGAAAATGCAGATGAAAAAGTAGGTGGAGGCTAATTGGCGAACGCTATCTTCGGCCCCAATGATAAGGAGGAGCAGATGGCACAACGGGATGCAGCAAATCAAGATCAACGCTCCGATTACAACGGCCAAGAAGAAGGAGCGCGTAAACACACGCCTAACCCCGTCGTCGTCGCCTGCCCCGTATGCCTGTGCCGTCAGTCCTGTTGTTCCCATCCGCAGAAATCCGCATAGCCAGAAGAGTACGTTGAGCATCATCGCGCCTATCGAGATTGCCCCGATATAGCGCCCGTCGCCCAAATGACCGGCTATTCCCGTATCGCACAGACCAAGTACCGGAACTGTTATATTGGTCAGAATAGAAGGGAATGTCAGCCGTATAATCGTTCTGTTGATTTTCTCCGCCATTGTGAAAAAAGAAAGAGGGCATAACGGCTCTTCCGCTACGCCCTCTTTGTGGATTTGATTAGTCAGTTACAAGACCCGTGCCCATCTCCTGTCCTTTGCGTATGGCCGGGATGCCGTTCTTCATCCATTCGGGCATCGGCGCGCCCTTCAGATAATGGTCGAAGAATTGCTGGAAGCGGATAGTTATGTCCTTGCGGTTCTTGCGTGCGCGGATGTTGTGGTCCTCGCCGTTATACTGCAGCATCCATACAGGCTTGTGAAGACGACGAAGGCCCATGAACAGCTCGATGCCCTGATACCATGGCACTGCGCCGTCCTGATCATTGTGCATAATAAGCACCGGAGTATTGACGCGGTCAAGATGGAAGAGGGGAGAGTTGGCGATATAGAGTTCGGGGGCTTCCCAGAGGTTGCGTCCGATACGTGACTGCCCCTGCTCATACTGAGCCTGACGCGAATCGCCGGTGCCCCAGCGTATTCCGCCGAATGCCGATGTCATATTGGCTACGGGGGCTCCTGACCCGGCGCAGGCAAACATATCCGTGCGCGTCACGAGATACGCTGTCTGATAGCCGCCCCAGCTCTGGCCGTCTATTCCGATATGATCCTTGTCGATCCACGGATAGCGGCGGCACAGCTCCTGACATCCGCTCACGATACAGTTGTAGGCTCCTTCTCCCGGAACGCCCGGCGTATAGTAGACGTCGGGAACAAACACAACATAGCCCCGTGAGGTATAGAATGGGAAGTTTATCCAGCTCCACGAGGGTTCGAGGGCGTAGTGATGATACAGCTCCTCTGTATTCTGCTCGTAGAAATAGGCAATCATAGGATATTTCTTCTCAGGATCGAAGTCTTCGGGCTTGTAAAGCACACCCTCAACCTCGCGTCCGTCGAACGCGCGCCATTTCACCAATTCTGCAGTCCCCCAGTAATAATCCTTCATCTGCGGATTCAGGTCGCTGATACGGAATGCCTTTCCAAAGTTTGTGCCACGGCTTATCCATACGTCGGGACATTCGCTGAAATTGGATTTCTCGAAGGAGTATACAGGCGCGTTTTTCGCCTTTGAGAATCTTGTGTACTGGTATCCGTCAAGATCTTTTATCGAGGGAGCGGCGCTCTTCCCTGCAATGGCAGTGGCGAGGCCGTTTTTCTTATCATCATAATTGAATACGGAGAGAATCATCTCCTGACCGTTCTTGAGCGCCCGTTCTTCGGGATCGATTTTCACATAGCGATAACGGAGATTCTTCTTGCGGCCGTCGCCGGCTGTCAGACATACCGGGGCGCGTTTACCCTTCGGATCGACGCTCCAGATATCGTGCTTGTCATAGATAAGCACAGCCTCGTCATTTTCAAGCCATCCACCGATGCCGTAAGGCGTCTGAATCATAGGATAATCGGTATGTTCCTCCCATACGGGGTAGGGGATAGCCGACGAAACTTCCACATTCTCGCCCGTGGCAATTTCCCATACGTTGTAATTGCGGTTGCTGTCATACCAGATGACGTATTTTCCGGCAGGGGAGAGTTCGGCCGACTCTTTCATCGTCGTGCCCATCTTCTTCACGTTGCCGTTATTGACGTTGATGACCGAGATTTCTTCCGGTGCGGTATAGTCCCATTGCCGGCTGACGGCTTCGCGTGTCGGGTCGGTCAGCATAGCCCAGTCGCCGTCCCAGCGGTTGCCTTCTGTTACGGTTACGAGGGGATTGGTGGTGAGAAGCTGCTGACTGCCGTTGCCGAGGTTAATGACCAACGGGAATGTATGTTTGCGCAGCTTTTCCACGGCTTTCAATTCCTGCGGCGGTGTCATTGGAGCGTCCCATCGCCAGATGTCGAGATCGGCTCGCTCAAAATCCACAATCGTAGTGTCGTCGGGTGCTACTTCCGGAGCAAGACCGATGATGAGACGTTTGCCGTCGTGAGAAAATACCGGTTTGGAATATTGGTTGGCATAGAGCATCTTGCCCGCCATCTTCTTCATAGCCTCGATGCGCTCTTTTTCGAGAGCGGCATTTTCTTCCGGCGTGCCGCCGTGGGCCGGGGCGAGATTTGCCGCTTTACGCTCCGTGCGTGCTGTCTCGATCATGCGCGGCTCAATGCGCTCCGCCGTCAGATCGGTGAGGAAGAGGTCAGCGTGGAGCGTTCCGGTCTCGATAGTGTCATTCGACGCAGTGAAGGCCATCTTGTCGCAGGCCTCGTTGAAGACGGGCGATCCGTAAAATTTGCGGTCGCGGTCTATCAGGACAAACGATGTGTCGGGAAGCAACATGACGCCGATGCCGTCTGTTGAGAGTGAATCTTTCTCAGCCTTCTTAAGCGTGACGCCGAGACATTTTCCGTTTTTCGAGATATTGTAATCTTTGACGTTTTTGATTACCTTCTTGTTGCCGCTGTTCAGGTCGAGCACCACGAGCGGTTTGCCGGCTTTCTTGTCTTTCAGCTCTTTGGCTTTGATATGAAGCGTATCAACAGAAGTGTAAGCCACCCATGAGCCTCCATCTTTGCCGATCTTGAAAGCCGTAACGTTTGGCGTCTTAGTGACTTTGCCGCTCTTCAGGTCGATGATAGCCAATGTGTCCTGTGGCAGATCAAAGTCTTTTTTCTTGTCGATTTTCGCCTTGCGTGTGTCTGCGAAAAGGGGTTTGATCAGTGCGATGGCCCAGCGTGAGTCGGCCGTGAATTTCGGCTGATAGCCGCGAGGAATGGTAATCGTTTTCCCCGTCTTGGTGTTTCGCAACGTCAGATAGCCGTCACCCTCCTGTGCTTGGGCAGCGTATGCCACCCATTCACCGTTGTCGGAGAGTGGTGCTGTCTTGACAAACTTCCAGTCGTCAAACATCGAATGGTCGATTACTTTCTTGGCGTTGGCCGACATGATTACACTCGTGATAGCCAGTGCCATGACAATCAGTTTTTTCATTGTGTCAGGTATTAGTTCGTGTTCGTCTCAATCCACATTGTGGAGGTTATGGCCCATGCGCGTCTTTTTGGTGTGCATATAGAAGCGATTATATTCGTTCGGCTCTATTTCTATCGGGATAATCTCGCTGATCGTAAGCCCGAAACCTTCAAGCCCGATGCGCTTCACCGGGTTGTTGGTCATAAGACGCATATTCTTGATACCGAGGAGATTGAGGATATTGGCGCCTACGCCATAATCACGTTCGTCGGCTTTGTGGCCGAGGTGAAGGTTGGCGTCTACGGTGTCAAGGCCGTCTTCCTGAAGCTTGTAAGCTTTGATTTTATCCATCAGCCCGATGCCGCGCCCCTCTTGATTCAGATAAATGATAGCGCCACGACCCTCTTTTTCAATAGCTTTCATAGCGTAATGCAGCTGCTCGCCACATTCGCATCGCAGCGAACCGAACGTGTCGCCCGTCATACAGCTTGAATGAACGCGTACGAGAACCGGCTCGTCACCCTTCACGTCACCTTTTATCAGTGCGATATGTTCGAGATTATTGTCTTTCTGGCGGAAGGGAATTAGGCGGAAATGACCGTAAGCTGTCGGCATATCGACTTCGTCGCCCATTTCTACGAGAGAGTCTGTCTTCAGAAGATATGCTATCAGGTCGCGGATAGAGACGAGTTTAAGTCCCCACTCGTCCGCACGGCGACGCAGTTCCGGCAGACGGGCCATTGATCCGTCATCGCTCATAATTTCCATAAGCGCAGCTGCCGGGCGCAGACCGGCGAGGCGTGCGAAATCTATGGCTGCCTCCGTGTGGCCGGCGCGCTGAAGCACTCCGCGGTCTTGTGCATACAGAGGATTGATGTGGCCGGGACGACCGAATGTCAAGGGCGTCGATTCGGGGTCGGCGAGCGCTTGGATTGTGGCGGCGCGGTCTTGAATGGAAACTCCCGTGGAGCATCCTTCGAGTTTATCGACGGTTACTGTGAACGGCGTTCCGAGCATGGAGGTATTGTCTTCTACCTGCTTGTCCAGACCGAGCTCCTTGCAACGCGCCATAGTGATGGGCGCGCAGAGAACGCCTCGTGCGTTCTTGAGCATGAAATTCACCTGTTCGGGTGTAATCTTTTCTGCCGCTACGATGAGGTCGCCTTCATTCTCACGGTCTTCGTCATCAACAACGATGATAAATTTACCCTCTCGGAAATCGGCGATTGCCTCTTCTATGGTGTCTAATTTTATTTTATTGTCCATTTCAAAATTTGTGTGATATTCGAATATATGATTGTATCTTAGGTTATTAATCGATTTTATTTTCCTGACAGTCTGTCTCCTCCTGACCGTCAGATTTTGCCCGAAACAGTGAAAAATTCACGCTCCCGTAAGCGCGGTGTTCTATGAATTCCGGCAGGGAAGAGAAATTATATTTCTGAGAATGTTCCACAATGACAAGCGTCCTGGGCTTGACGAGCCGTGAACTGAGAATAAGTTCCGGAATCTCGGCAAAGCGAGGATGGTCATACGGTGGGTCGGCAAATACTATATCGTAAGGCGTGGCAGCCGTGGCGATAAACTTGAAGACGTCGCCGCGAATCACACGCAGATTATCGTCGCCGAGTTTTTCCTTTACAGAACGGATGAAAGCCGATTGTACGGAGGCCTTTTCAACAGAAGTTACGGAACGGCATCCCCGGCTCAGAAATTCGTAAGAAATCGCGCCTGTACCGGCGAAAAGGTCGCACGCCGTTTCACCTTCGAGGTCTTCGAGATTCTCGATGACATTGAAGATATTCTCGCGTGCGAAATCTGTCGTGGGGCGGGCCGTGATGTTCTTAGGCACTTCAAAGCGGCGTCGTCCGTATTTTCCTCTAATTATTCTCATCAGAAGTTCTTCTTGCAGTGGCGCATATCAGAGCGGCCGTCGGCATTCCCTCGGGAGAGTCGATGCGCGGCAGCATGGCGTTTCTTACATAATTTGATTCGTCGCGCAGGTCAGCGATTATGGCCGTGCGCGTCTCGCGGTCGCCGGACAGATAAATCTCGCATTTGGAAATGTCGGTGTCAGTCTGTCGCAGGCAGTTGAGAATGTGATATGATGCATCGTTCTCGTCAGAGTAAGGGTGAGTGGCGCCCATAAGGAGGTTCTGACCATTGAATATCAGCACGTCCATCTGCCCGTTGCGAAGGTCGGCGAAGGCTGATGCATCATCGCTCACGCGTCCTTTGAAGCGACGGTAGAGCTGTGTATGTTGCGAGGTGACGCGAGCGCCGGGGAAGGTGCGGCGCAGGAAGGCCGGAAGCCCGGGACAGAGATAATAAAGCGAGGCCAACCCATTGTCGTTTTCATCGGGATAATCGGTGAAAATATCGTCCGGATCAGCCGTATAGAGAGAGGTATAGACCGTATTGCGAATGTCGTCGTCTTCGGCAATTTCCGCAGGCACCCACATTACTTTGTCGCTCTCCACCAAGACGTCACATTCGTAATCGTCGAGCACTTCGGGATGGTCGTAGACTGCATTTTCGATGTGGCGAAGCACCTCGGCAGGGTCACACGTCCATTTTGAGTCAATGAGGGTGCGATAACCTGCTGTGGCGTCGAGCGTATGTTTCAGATATGCCTTCACGCCGCTCGATGACAGATATACCGTCAGCCGCCGTTCCGACGGATCAGCGCCGGGCGATGTGTATCCGTCATATATGTCGCTGTTATTCATACAGATATATACGTCAAAATAGGGACAATTCGCTCGGACGTATCTTCGCCCGGGCTCATTGCCTGTTGTTTGTGTTGCAAATTTAGCTATTTTTTAGCTAATGTGCAAATTCCATTACCATTCGAAGGATGCTGTCACGCCAAGAGAGTTGAGCGTGACATCGTTGTTCCATCCATTCCAATAGTCGGATGTAATCAACTGATATGATACGCCTAAATTGACAGCCTGCTTGGGTTTCTCTTTATTTACCGGGATACGCACGCCCATTGTCGGCCGGAGATAAAACGCTTCCGAGTTGGTAAGGTAGCCGTCGTTGATTTTTACGTAATCTTTCCCGACAAGGAATGTGGCGCCGAGCCGCAGGTCGATGAAGAATGATGGTTTGCTATTGAATTTGTTGCCGATATTGAATCTGAAATCCGTAAAAAGCGGAATCATGACAGAGGTGGTGGTAATGCCGTGTTCAAGGTAGGAGCCGTTGTTCCAGTCTTCTCCCCAGTTGTCGTTTGGGTGTGAGAACATTACGTCGACACCGAGGCCTACGCCCATAAAGAACCATGATTTATATTGGAATCCCTGTACGGTGGAGAAATCGAGGAAATCCGCTTGATTGTCGCCGACGCCCTTGAGGTAAGATGCCTCAACCGTCCCACGGTAATTCATCGATCCCGACAGCATCGGGCTCAGAAGATTAGGTATCTGATTTGCAATTTCATAATACTGCGCCGATGCTTTGGCCGGAATCAATGCGGCGATTGCCATTATTGCCCCCGTAAACCATATTATTAGCTTTATCCTTTTCATAGTCGTTCCATTTATCATTATAACAATCTCTAACTGATTCTTTCCCTCTTTCACTCGGAAATTTTCATAGAAAACACGATTATAAGGATTATATTTGGAAAAGGGGGGGATTTTGAGTAATTTTGCAGTCAGAAAAAATCTTAAAAGAAAAAAAGATTATATGAAAGCATTTGTATTTCCCGGTCAGGGATCCCAGTTTGTGGGAATGGGAAAGGATTTATATGAAAATAATCCCGAAGCCCGCAAAATGTTTGAGAAGGCAAATGAAGTGCTTGGTTTCAACATCACTGATCTGATGTTTAACGGCACTGAAGACGATTTGAAACAAACGAAGGTTACACAGCCGGCTGTCTTCCTTCATAGTGTAATATTAGCCAAGTCGCTCGGTGATGAATTTAAGCCTGATATGGTTGCAGGACACAGCCTCGGCGAATTTTCCGCCCTTGTAGCATCCGGAGCACTGAGCTTTGAAGAGGGCCTGAAGCTCGTATCGAAGCGTGCTATGGCTATGCAGAAGGCTTGCGAGATGCGTCCCTCCACTATGGCTGCCGTGCTCGCTCTTCCTGATGAAAAAGTTGAAGAAATCTGCGCAGGAATCGACGAAATCGTCGCTCCGGCCAACTATAATTGCCCCGGTCAGGTAGTTATCTCCGGAAGCATGGAAGGTATCGATAAGGCTTGCGAAAAGATGCTTGAGGCCGGTGCTAAGCGTGCCCTTAAGCTGAAAGTGGGCGGCGCTTTCCATAGCGAATTGATGGAACCGGCTCGTCAGGAGCTCGCCGAAGCTATCGAGGCTGCTGAGTTTGCTACCCCCGTTTGTCCCATCTATCAGAATGTGGACGGCAAACCGCACACCGATCCTGCCGAAATCAAAGCCAACCTTATCAAGCAGCTTACGTCGCCCGTACGTTGGACGCAGGATGTGCAGAGCATGATTGCTGACGGAGCTACTGAATTTATGGAACTTGGCCCGGGCAGCGTGCTTCAGGGACTCGTCAAGAAAATTGACCGCTCGATGACTGTTTCCGGTCGTCAGTAATATAACGATTCAATAAAAGAAACGTTTTTACGTTATAAAATAAAAGGGGTTATTTCAGAGCACGTGAAGTCCTCTGTGATAACCCCTCCCACTTATATAATTCTAATCAACAATGAAAAAATTTAATGTTGCAATTGTAGGAGCGAGCGGCGCTGTAGGACAGGAGCTGCTTCGTGTGCTTGATGAGCAGAATTTTCCGGTAGAGAATCTTCGACTCTTCGGATCGAAGCGTAGTGCCGGATCCAAATATTCATTCCGCGGGAAAGAGATAGAAGTAGAAGAGCTGACGCGCGACAGCGATTTCAGCGGCGTCGATATTGCGCTGACGTCGGCCGGCGCTTCGACGTCGAAGGAGTTTGCCGATGTTATCACCAGTCACGGAACGGTTATGATCGACAATAGCTCCGCTTTCCGTATGGATGAAGATGTGCCGCTGGTAGTGCCGGAAGTGAATGGCGCAGATGCATTGAACCGTCCGCGCAACATCATCGGCAATCCTAACTGTACGACTATTCAGATGGTTGTAGCGCTTGAGCCGATTCATAAACTCTCGCCTATCAAGCGAGTTCACGTGGCGACATATCAGGCTGCTTCCGGAGCCGGCGCCACGGGTATGGCTGAGCTTGAGGCACAGTATCGCCAGATAGCCAACGGTGAGGAAATCATAGTGAAGAAATTTGCTGCCCAACTTGCCAACAATGTGATTCCTCACGTGGATGTTTTCATGGACAATGACTATACGAAGGAGGAGATGAAGATGTTTAACGAGACGCGCAAGATCATGCACAGCGACGATATCAGTGTATCGGCGACGTGTGTGCGCGTACCGGTGCTTCGGTCGCACAGCGAGGCAATTTGGCTTGAGACTGAGGATGCCGTAAGCGTCGAGGCAGCGCGTAAGGCACTCGAAAATGCTCCGGGTATCGTGATGCTTGATGATCCTGCCAACGGCGTCTATCCGATGCCTATCAATTTGGTGGGTCAGGATCCTGTCTATGTAGGACGTCTTCGCAAGGATATTGCTAACGAAAAGGGATTGACTTTCTGGTGCGTGAGCGACCAAATCAAGAAAGGAGCCGCACTTAATGCCGTTCAGATAGCTATGTGGCTTCTTGACAATGATCCCAAATTCAAAGAATGACCTTCCGGATATTCCGGGAATAAATGAAATAAAGCAGGCGCATCGGATTGACGATGCGCCTGCGATGTTTTTTTGTGTTGCAGTGTCTTAGCGGGCAAACAGCTTAAGGACGTCGTCGGCTGTCTTCACGATATAAATACCTTGAGCGGGTAGGGCGAGGTCGGTCGTCGTCGTGCCGATGAACTGGCCTGTCAGCGTGTATACGGTAGCAGATTCGGTATTGTTCAGACGAAGGACAAGGTTCTCGATATATGGCGTGCCATCGGTGGAAACGAGGTCGGCTACCGAACCGATCGTCTCGCCGTCGCGTATGGCATCGAAGATGACTTTTCCGTCCTCCTCATGGATGTTGTAGAAGCCGATACCGGGGTTGGCGCCGCTCCAGCTCTTGAAATTGACTTTGTTGGTCGCGCCGGACTGGAATTTCAGTTCAGTGATATTGTCGAAGCCGGGGAATGTGTCGCCTTCACGATTGTATTCCGATTGAATATTGTCTGCTTCAAGAAGATCGACATACTGATGATTGGCCGTGTTATTGACGGAATTATTGTCGAAAACGTTCTGAAGAACATCCACATGCCATACGAGCATTCCACACATGGGAATATAAGCGTCAAACCCTTCGAGCTGACGATTTTCTATAAGGAAGAATTCACGCTCCTTGTCTGTCGGGACGATGTAGGCGATATTCTCCGTGATAGGGTCGAGAGTGTAGGTCTGTGTCTTGAAGGTGGAAGGCGTAATCCATCCGAGAGCATAGCGCTCGTAGGCGGAATAGTTGGGCGGTGTGATGCCATTGTTGTTGTATGGTCCGTAGTCAAGGACTGAAAATTCTCCGGGTGTGAAAGGCTCCGTGTGCACATTCTCCGTGCAATAAAGGTCAGGCAGCCCCAGCACGTGGCTGAATTCATGTACAAAAGTGCCGATGCCGTCGGGTCTTTTCGCGCGGCCGTCCAGCTCGTTGCTGCAGGCATAATGGTCGAGCATTTTGCCGTCGAGCAAGGGTGAGAGGGAAGATGATTCGCTTATGTCCCATGAATGGGGCCATATAGTGTTCTCATCGTCATAATCAGCTTCTCCATATCCGGCATAGAATACGTATACGTTGTCGACAATTCCGTTGTTGTCGCGGTCATATTGCGCGAAGTCAATTTCTTCGTTGAGCAGTTTGCAGGCATCGATTACCATCTGTTCGGGACGAAGGTCCTGTCCCCAGCGGTCGTTCCCTCCGTAATGCGACATCCGTTGGGGAAGAGTGACGGGTCCGTAGACGTCAAATTCCGGTAGAAACTGTCCGTTGCTGTTCTGTATGAAATATTGGCGTGCGCTGCCTGTAGCGCCATATTCGGAAAACTGGTCATCATTGAGAAGGCGCGTCCAATATTCCTTGGGGTTGGGGGTTGTGAATTTCTTATCGGAGAATTCCACGAGAATCACGAGACCTTTTTGTTCGCCCTTGCTCGGGAAAGTCGTGGTGCAGAGTCCCGGGCCACGTGTAGCTTTGTCGCCAGGAATAAGACCTACGGGGCGCGTGCGTTTGTCTGTCTGATATGCAGCGAGCGTACTCCGGATTGACTGTGCCGGATGTGCGGCGAGGAAAGATTTTTGCTCCGCGCTTCGGAATCCGGGATTCATCGCCTCCATACCGGAGGAAATCGGGGCATTTTGATCGTCAAGAGCAGCATAATACCATACGCCGTCTTTGTTTATAACAGGAATATTGTCTTCTGTTGTCAGGTAATGGCCATATTCGTCGCCATGTTTGAAAATCTTAAGCGTTTTCCCATCAGGCTGTGTTACGGCGATAGGCTCTTTGCTGGCTCGTTTGGCCTCAGCGCTGCCCGTATGGATTAGCATAGCCCCGGAGAGTAGGGCACAGGCCATAATTGCCGGAGTGAAACGAATATGTCCCTTTTTTATTGCAGATATATTCATAGTGGAAAATATTTATTCGGTTAAGCGAGCAAAGATAATAAAAAAATCCGAATGGAATAGTCCGTTCGGATTAGGTATGAGAATGATTAACTAAATTTAACTAATTGGCGTGGTTTTAAGAGGAGTTGGGGAAATCAATTGCCGGTCAAGAGGATAGATCCGTCGTAGCACGACATTTCGCCACAGATTGGAATTTCCATTCTCTTTTTCACTTCCTCGCTGCTGTATCCTTCGCCGAAGAGATGCATCAGTTTGGTAATGGCGGCTTCCGCGGTGAGGTCATGGCCGGCCGTTACTCCGGCTTGCGTGAGTTCAAGACCATTGCGGTAACGTTCGGGCAATACACATCCGTTGCTGCATTGCGTGATATTGACGATTACGATGCCGCGTGCCACGGCTTTCTTTAATTCCTCAATAAACCATGCGTCGTCGGGGCCGTTACCTGAGCCGAATGATTTCATGACAATTCCCTTGATGTCGGGCGTATTCAGAGTATGGCGCACCACTTTCTCGTTCATGCCCGGGAATAGATCAAGAAACATCACATTATTGTCCATTTCGGGATGTACCTTCAGCTTGCCGTTAGGCTCACCGTTCCAGATAGAGTCCTTGTTAAATTGAATACCGAGGCCGATGCGTGCCAGTTCAGGATAATTGTTCGACTGGAAAGCGTTGAAATTATCCGCGCTGTGTTTGGTGCTGCGGTTGCCACGCCATAGATAATTGTCGAAGAGAATTGCGACTTCACGGATTATGTGTTTTCCCTGTCGGTTTCTTGCAGCGGCAATCTGAAGAGCGGTGATGAGGTTTTCTTCGCCGTCTGTGCGCACCTCGCCAATCGGTAGCTGAGAACCGGTAATGATGACAGGCTTGTCGAGGTTTTCAAGCATAAAGCTGAGAGCCGAGGCGGTATAAGCCATTGTATCGGTGCCGTGCAGGAGAACAAATCCATCTACGTTGTCATATTCATTTTCGATTACACGCGCGATAGTTTGCCAATTCTGCGGCTTCATGGATGACGAATCGATTGGATCGCCTATCTGATAGTTGATAATTTCGAAATTGAGCATCTTGAGTTTCGGCACATTTTCTATAAGGTGCTCGAAATTAAAAGGCTCCAGAGCGTGAGTCTCTTGATTCTCGATCATTCCGATTGTTCCGCCGGTATATATCAGCATTATACGGGCACGCTTGTCTACGGTCATAGTTTTGCAGGTTAAATAACTGTGAATCTGAAAGTTGTTTCGGATGTCGGAAGTCTTTCCGAATTATCACGCTGCAAAATTAGCAATTTGTAAACTTGTTACCAAATTTTTCGGGTAAAAAATGGAGGAAAATTTTACATTTGGAAAATTTACTGGCGGACTAATCCCGATTGGAGGTGTGGTTTGCTTTACATTTGTAAAATTATACATTGTGGTTTTAATACTTTTTTCAATGCGTTGATAGTGTATTTCTTGAAATACTGCTGTCAATAATATATAATCCGTTGACATTTTGATAATCAGAGGGTTCAAGAGAAGAAATAGGACGGCTCTGTGGTATTTGGGGTTGATGACCCTTACCAGTCTTCCGAGGGGAGATCGGAAGGAAGGGGAGAAGCAAGCAGGAAGACGCGACGTGTGGCGCGAGTGATGGCCGTATAAAGCCATCGGAGGAATTCGATGTAGGATTCCGGAGAGACGGCGATTCCGCTCATATCTATATATACATCTGTCCATTGGCCGCCTTGCGATTTATGGCACGTGACGCAGTAGGCGTATTTTACCTGCATAGCGTTGAAATAGGGGTTTTCGGCTGCCTTGCGCATACGTGTACTCAATTCTCCCTCCTGATAGTCGGCGAGCACTTTCTCATATAGTGTCAGCATATCGCTACGCGACATGGCGGGTCCTTCCGATTCAAGACTGTCGAGCAAAATTTTACATCCTATGGTCGTGTTGTCGGCAGGGAAACGGAGTTCGGCGTCGGCGAAACTGTGCCCATATTTGGTCTCGACAGAACCAATCCATTCCACAATTGCCGTTTCACCGTTGGCGATGAAATTACGCGATTTATTGACTTTCCCCCAATAATAATCATTCTTGGAAATGACGAGCATTTCACCGCGCAGCAGGGCTTCATCAGCGTAAAGCACGCGATTCCTGACGTCGCGGTTGCACATATTCGCGCGTCTGTTGCTGCGTGTGATGATTAATGTTTCCTCCTTCCCGACGTTTGCCCAAGAGGAAGAGAGCTCGTCGGCAAAGTCGATCATCTGAATATTTCGGAAATCATCGAAATTTCCAAAATGAAGTTTGAGCTTCATATCCTCCGGCTTGAGAGCATCGGTCGGATTGGTCCCGGCTTTGACGGCGTTGCCAATCAAGGTTGCGACACGTGTCATCTCTGTGCGCACGAGGGTGGCATTATATAGTATTCCGCTGTTTTCCTGCTGACGCATAGTGGTGTGGAGAGTGACTCCGAAGGGGTTCAGGCCGAGGCAGCGCAGCACGGCGGGCGACATTGCGGGGCTTGTGGATTCTCCCGGCGGAGGAAGCTGGGCCGTGTCGCCTGTCAGGACGAGGGCGCAGTTGTCGCCCGAATATACGTACTCCACGAGGTCTTCAAGCAGTGAATGCCCTTTTTCTCCGCGATGCGTAATCATCGAGGCTTCGTCGACGAAGAAGATAGTGTCTCGTTCACCGTTATGCGCGAGCACAAACCTACGCTGTGCAGGATCAGCGGATGTGGCGCGATAGATACGCTTATGAATTGTCGAGGCCGTGATTCCTGCGAATTTCCCGGCCACTTTTGCCGCGCGTCCTGTGGGCGCGAGCATCACACAATTCATCTTCAGCTGTTTCATCCCCTTTATCAATGCTCCGATGATGGATGTTTTTCCCGATCCGGCATAACCGTTTACAATATATACGTCGGTGTCGCTATGGAGGACGATGAAACGCGAGAGCGAGTCTACCAGAGCCGACTGTTTTTCGGTCGGTTCAAATGGAAGATTTTGCATCGCAACAGTACGCAATTCGTCGGGATTGGTGAGAATCATATCAGGGGAGTTAAAAATACAGGAGGACGTACCGAGTCAGATACGCCCTCCTTATTATAGTTATGCGTCAGCGCTCAAATCAGTTCTGAAGTTTGGCGCGCTTGGAATCCCAGATGAGATAAGCCATAAGCAGAACGTATGCGATGCAGCCGAGAATCTGCGTCATACCTTCCCCAATCGGGCTTGTGTATTCAAATCCGGCGAATTTCGTAATTGCGGCAAAGACGCCGAAGAGGGCACCTCCGGCAATCAATCCGGAAGCTATGAGCGTACCGCGGTCGCGGCGTGCGTCGTTGAGTTTCTTATCCTTCGAGCTGTGGCTTACGAAGTAAGAGATAGCGCCACCGATGAGCATCGGGGTATTGAGTTGCAGCGGGATGAACATACCGAGGCAGAATGCAAGTGCGGGAACGCCGAGCCAATTGAGAATCAGGGCGAGTATCGCACCGACCATATACAGAATCCACGGAGTATCACCACCCATCATAAGGGGTTCGATCACCTTAGCCATTGCGTTGGCTTGCGGAGCGACGAGAGCGTCGGGGCCGCTGAAGCCATACACCTTATTAAGAATAAGGATTACACCGCCCACGGTAGCTGCCGAGACGAGAGTGCCGAGGAATTTCCAGCTTTCCTGCTTCTTGGGCGTAGAGCCGAGCCAGTAACCGATCTTCAGGTCGGTTACGAAGCCGCCGGCCATAGAGAGCGCAGTGCAGACAACGCCGCCGATTACCATAGATGCAACGATACCGCTTGTGCCGCTCAGACCGATTCCTACGAAGATGGCTGAGGCGACGATCAGAGTCATCAGCGTCATTCCCGATACAGGGTTGGAGCCGACGATTGCGATTGCGTTGGCGGCCACTGTGGTGAAGAGGAACGCGATAACCACAACAACAACCCATGCGATTGCAGCCTGCCAGAGAGTGTGGATAACTCCGAACCAGAAGAACAGGAATACGGCGACGAGAGCGATAGCGATGAAGAATACGATATGCTTCATCGAGATGTCAAGTTGCCAGCGTATCGGTTTGGCGGTCGTCGTATTGCCTTTCAGCTCACGTCCGGCGAGGCCGACGGCCTGCGTGATGACGCCCCAAGACTTGACGATACCTATTACGCCGGCCATGGCGATACCGCCGATACCGATCATACGGGCATAGTCGGAGAATATTTCCTGCGAAGAGAGGGCAGCGATCTCAGGTGCGCCATACGTGCCCATCAGAGGCACGATAATCCACCAAACGAATATAGAACCTGCAAAGATTACGAAGGCATATTTGAGACCTACGATATAGCCGAGGCCGAGGAGGGCTGCGCCGGTGTTGCAGCTCAATACGAGCTTGGTCTTTTCAGCGAGGGCTTGACCCCATGAAGCGGCTGTCGATGTGATTGTCTCTGCCCACCATCCGAAAGTGGCGACGAGGTAGTCGTAGATTCCACCGATGAGCATGGCAGTCACGAGAGTCTTGGCCTGTCCACCTTTTGCGCCGGCGTTTTGTGCCGAAATAAGCACCTGCGTTGTGGCAGTGGCTTCAGGGAAGGGGTATTTGCCGTGCATATCCTTCACGAAGTAGCGGCGGAAGGGGATGAAGAAAAGAATACCTAAGATGCCGCCGAGCAGTGAGCTGAGGAATATCTGATAAAATTCCACAACGATGTCGGGATATGTGTCCTGAAGGATGTAAAGAGCGGGAAGCGTGAAGATGGCACCGGCTACAATAACTCCGGAGCAGCTTCCGATCGACTGGATGATAATGTTTTGCCCAAGCGAGTTTTTCTTGCCGAAGGCATTGCTAAGTCCAACGGCGATAATTGCGATAGGTATGGCGGCTTCAAACACCTGTCCAACCTTCAATCCGAGATAGGCAGCGGCGGCACTGAAAATGATTGCCATAACCAATCCCGTAATCACCGAATAGGGAGTGACCTCTTTCTGGTCGCGGGCCGGCGACATCACCGGACGATATTCTTCGTCGGCGGCAAGCTCACGGAACGCGTTTTCAGGCAGTCCCGTGTCGGTCGTAATCGTTTCTTCGTTTTCTTTCATTTTAGGATAGTTCGTATAATTTTCGCAAATTTAATATTATTTTTTCAACCCCGCAAGTGCTTTCCGATATTCGATAGTGCATTATTTTGACGAGACTCCCATTTTTCTATAATTGAGGGACTGTTAAAAATATCTAATGGTAAGTGGCTGGAATTATCATTTTGATAGTTTAATATCGTATGTACCGTGGTATCGAGGGGTTAGAGATTGACAAATGAGAAATTTTTGATTTTGCCAATTAAACTATTCGGGTTTTGTCGCGTCATAAATAATGTATTGGCCAAATAAGCCTATAATCAGGAAATAATACTTTCTTGTAACCTTATAACCCGAAACTTTTTCTTGCAGGTAAAAAATATTGAATTATGAATCTTAGAAAAGCAACCCTAAGCGCAATCCTATGTGCCCCTCTGCTGCTGATGGCTAAGGGCACGATTACGGGAGTTGTAGTCAATAAGGACACCTCCGAGCCGATGGATTATGCCAATGTGCAGTTGATCAACGCCACAACAGGCAAACCTTTGGCTATCGGCACGCAGACCGACGATCAGGGATATTTTACTTTGAAAGATGTGCCCGACGGTAAATATTATGTTAAGGTATCGAGCCTCGGTAGTATAGATAATGAGCGTGAGGTGAAGGTGGCCGGCAAAGATGTCAATGTAGGCACGATGAAACTTGCCGACGATTCAAAGATGCTTCAGGAGGTTGTGGTGGAAGGTGTGCGCGGACAGATGCGCTTCGAATTGGACCGCAAGGTTTTCACCGTCGATTCGAGCATAGCAGCTGCCGGCCAGTCGGCGAGCGAGCTTCTGGAGTCGATTCCTTCTGTTGAAGTGGATCAGGACGGCGAAGTGTCGCTCCGCGGCAACAGCTCCGTGACGGTGTGGATCAACGGCAAAGACTCCGGTCTGACAGCCGACAATCGCGCCCAGATTCTTGAGCAGATACCGGCGGAGACTATTGAGAAGATAGAGGTGATTACCAATCCGTCGGCAAAATATTCACCCGAAGGTACAGCCGGTATTATTAATATTGTGCTTAAGAAGGATAGGCGCGGGGGCTATTTCGGGGCTGCCGAGATAGGTGCCAATACACGTGGCGGTGGCAACGCGTCGTTCAATATCAACTATAATAATTCCAAATGGGACGCCTACGCAAGCGTCGGTTTCCGTATGCGTCATGGAAAGGGCGGCAGCTGGTCGAGACGTGAAAACGGCACGACCGACGCCGACGGCGATTTTACCTCCGACGGCACTTATCTTAATTCAGATGCGTCGAGCCATAATCACGGCAATAACGTTTTCGTACGCGCCGGCGGTACATATCACGCCACTGACAAGGACGACATCTCCGCTTCCGCCTTCGGTATGTTCGGTTATCGCTGGACCAATTCCAATACGATATATCATACCAACTGGCCCTCTCAAGGATGGCTTCTCAACGATCAGCTGAGCCGCAGCACCGGCAAGACGGCGGGCGCGCATGCTGAATTGGGTTATCAACACCGTTGGACAGATACGCATACCATTGACTTTACGTTAGGCTACAACCACTGGGGCGGCCCGATGTGGAACAGCTATTTCCAGCATCGCGACGTAGCCGAGGGTGAGACGCCTATAGAAGATATTTATCAGGAGCAGAACCAAGGCATCAACACTAACTCGGTGGAGGTAAAACTCGATTACGTCAATCATCTTACCAGCTGGCTGAAACTTGAGGCCGGATTCAATGGTTCATACAGTCACGAGAATACTCCGGTAAGCACTTACGTCGGCACGACGCCCGACAAGACTGACCTCAGAATAGAGGAGAATCTCTTCAATACCTTTATCTATAACAATAATATCTCCGCTCTCTATTTCACGCTCGGCGGCAAATACAAGAATTTCAGTTTCTCGGCCGGTCTGCGTGGTGAGTCGTGGCAGGTAAAGACGCGTTCTTTGGCTTTCGGTGAGCTGAAAGATGAAGTCAATCCTTTCAAGACCAACAAATTCGGTCTTTTCCCTTCAGCCTACGTATCATGGTCGCTTCCTCATGACAATGAGTTGCAGATCAATTATACGCGTCGTATCCGCCGTCCGTGGGGAGGTCAGCTCAATTCATTCAGAAATATCTCCGACCCGACCAACATCAGCTACGGTAACCCGGAGTTGCAGCCGTCTTACTCCAATGCGTTTGAGTTGAATTATATCAAGTCATGGCGTGATCACATGATATCGGCATCAGCCTATCTGCGTACAAATGAGAATATATTCAACGGCATCAGCTATCTTTACGACAATGTGATGTATACGACCAACGAGAACGTTACAGATCAGCAGAACATCGGTCTCGAAATCGTTGCCAAGAATACGTTCTTCAATGGTAAACTGGATTTCACTACTACGGGTAACGTTTATTACAGCCATATGGACGGCTGGAGCATGATGTTCAATCACGAAGGTCATGAAATTCCCGTCAGCGGTCGCGCACAGAAAAATTTCTCATGGGATCTTCGCGAGATGATCAGCATCCGACTTCCGTGGGATTTGTCAATTCAGATTACGGGACGTTATCATTCGCGTCAGCTCACGGCGCAAGGTTCGCACGGTGCAAGTTATAATGTCGATGCCGGCATCCGCAAGAATCTCGGCAACTGGTCGTTCTCGCTTAATTGCCGCGACGTCTTCGATTCCCGTAAGATGGAATTCCAGACCTACGGCGACACATATCATCAGACATCGAAGCGCTGGCGCAACGGACGTACGCTTTCATTCTCTGTCAAGTTCTCGTTCGGCAATATGAAGTCGAAGAAGAAACCCGATATGGGAGGTATGGACTCAATGCCTACAATGGACAGCTACGAAGGCGGCGGAATGCAGTAATCGATTATTCCGATTATACAAAAATAAGAGGGTCGCGCATTGCGTGGCCCTCTGCTTTTTAAGGTCTGAGAGAAATTTCGTACGAATCAATCAGTTGATGTATGCGAGTACTGCGGGACTCTTCACGTCTACGCCAAATTCATTGGCGCGTCGTAGAATGTTACGGGCGAGTTCCGGTTTCAGTTCTTCGGGGCAATAGCGGAAATAGCTTTCGGCAGCTCTGACGTGAGCCGCGTCGGGCATAGGAAATTCACGGCGTTCGGGAAGTCCGAAAACGCTGTCGGGGAGTTCTTTTCTCTCCTCGGAATCAAGTTTGTCGTTCATAGTATAAATTATATTTACATTAAAAACGCCGTGCCGTGCATAAATGTTTGCCGGAGCAGGGGCGTAGGGAGGCGTAAATCGTCGTAATGAGGCGTTATCTTTTGCCATATCAAAAAAACTTTGTAAATTTGCAATCTGATTGGAATTACAGGCCCAAGAGAACAAAATTATATGTGGACATTTACTCCTATACTGAAGCATAAAGTGTGGGGCGGCAATAGAATATTGTCGTTCAAGGAACTTGATTCCGGAGCCGAGGGGATAGGAGAGAGCTGGGAAATATCGGATATTCCCGGCAGTGAATCCGTAGTTTGCGGTGGGAAGGATGCCGGCAAGACGCTCAGCCAGCTCGTGAAGGAGTATGGTGCCGATTTGCTTGGCGCACGCAACTATCGCACATACGGCGATTCATTTCCGTTGCTTGTAAAGTTTATAGATGCGCGTGACAGACTTTCCGTGCAGGTGCATCCTGACCGCGATACTGCGGCGCGCTACGGTTTTCCGCGAGGGAAAGCCGAGATGTGGTATGTGGTTGATGCAGAGAAAAATTCCGGTCTTATCAACGGACTTAACGGCATTTCAGACGCCGAAAACCTTCGGCGGTCGCTCTCCGAAGGAACGATAATGCAGCAGCTCAATATGCTTGAAGCGCGTCCCGGCGATGCGTTCTATATTCCGGCCGGACGCGTCCATGCTCTCGGCGAGGGTATTCTTGTATGCGAGATTCAGGAGTCGAGCGACGTCACTTTCCGCATTTACGATTACGATCGTCCCGACACGGACGGCAAGCTGCGCGAACTGCACGTGGAAGAAGCGTGCGAATCGATAGATTTTGTCAATCCACGGGGAGGTGCAATCGATTATGTCGCGCTTCATAATGTGCCCGTCCGTCTTGTTTCTTCACCGTTTTTTACCACGAATCTTCTTCAACTTTCTTCGGAAATCGTGCGCGATTATTCCGAATTAGATACATTCGTGATTCTCGTTGCGACAGCCGGCAGAGCCACTGTCAGCGGCGGCACAGAGACTATTTCGTTGCGTCAGGGCGACTCCTTGCTGATTCCAGCCTCAGCCCGAGGCGTTACGATTACCCCTGAAGGCGATTTCTCCGCCCTCGAAACCTTCATCAACTGATTCCCCCTACTGTATTTTCAAATAAAACGAGAGGAGACGCCGGATTGACGTCTCCCCATAGTGTAGGATTTATCGAGGATGTGGATTATTCGGCGGGATTGTTGAGCCGATGGAGAAGCAGGGCGGCTTCATCTGTTGTCTCAGATGTCAGACGGATGAGAAATGTGCCTTCGTTTGCGCCAATAATCACCCGGTCTTTCCCCTCAGCGCATTGATGAGTGGTAATCAGGTAACCCTCCGGCGACAAAACACTGATTGTTTCATTGCCCGTAAGACCATCGAAGGTAATCTTTTCGCCGTCGCTCTGTGCCTTTACTTTTGAGTTCGGAAACTCAATCTCTGCTGCGGGTTCAGCATTGACAAGCGAGCTGGCGTAGGTCAGCGAAGCATCGAAGCGAGTGTTATTGTTGAGCGATTCGATAGTGTAGGCGCCGTCTTTAACACTGTCAGTCACGTCGATGCCTTCCGTATTGTCGTCGTCATAGCGCGTCAGCCGGTCAATCTTCCATCCCTCCTGCGCGATGCAAAGAGTGAGAGGCTTTCCTTTGATTTCGTTGGTTTCTATTATGTGTTTCCCGTTTGCGTTGATTGTAACTTTCACGTATACAGGGTCAAGAAGAGAATCAGGTTCTTCCTTTGTTCCGCGGAGGGTAAGTATTATTTCCTTGTTTGTGACAGAAGGGTCGGAGATAGAGCAGAGCACGCCTGCGGGGATGTGAAGTTCATTGGTGACAGAAGGTCCTTTTATGAATTGACTGCCGTCCTCTAATTCTAAAAAGGTCTTTACGTATCCGCAATCTTCTGTGTTGTCTATGTATATGGCCATCGGATAATTTTTGTCGCCTAAGGCTGTGGTCTCCATACGATAGGGAGCGGAGCCGGGATTCTCTACAGCCTTGACAGGCATATTGAATTTCCAGAAAACGGTGTGTACGTATCTATAGGCCGCATTGTTTTTATGGGAACAGGAGTCGACGGTGAGTTCGACATTCTGTGCGGCTGCCGGAAAGAGATATGACGCGACGCATACAAGTAATGCCGCGATTGAAAACAGACGTTTCATAATTATTTTTCATTTAGTTTTCCCCCGGAGGAGAGTCCGGGGAAGATTGTGAATTATTAGTGGATGATGTTTGCGGCTTTAGCTATGCCGTTTTTCTCAATTCGGACTATATATTGTCCTGCGGGAGCGCTGATTCTCATCGAGGAGCCTCCGTCGGGCGCGGTGCGTGAAGCTGTCTTGAGTCCCGAGAGGGTGAACAAGGTGACAGTCTCGTTGCCGGAGAGTCCGTCGATTACGATGTCGCCGTTGTCGCTGAATACACGGATGTCGAATTGCCGGAGCGAAGCGATGCCGTTTATGTCTTCGAACGCGATTTCACCGTCGTAAGAGAGCGTGGCTTCGAAGCGCGTTTTGTCGGTCAGTCCCGAGGATATGTATTTTCCGTTAAGAACATAGGTGGTTACGTCGAAAGCCTCTTCACCGTTGAATCGGATGAGTTTGTCCACTTTCCAGCCATCTTCGGCCACGGTAAGAGTGACGCGTTCCCCCTTGACGGCGCTGATGACGGCTTTTCTCGTCTTGTTGTATTCGACGGTCACTTCGGCCGTTTCCTTCTCTTTGTATTTTGGAACGAAAGTCTCGCCGATGATATTTACCTCGATGTCCTGATTTTTGATTTCGGGATTGTCGATGCGGCAAAGAGTTCCGGCCGGGATGTAAATTCGGTAAGTTTCGCCGGTCAGCAGGTCGGAGGGTGTTCCGTCTATTTTTACGAAGCGGGCCTTGACGTATGATATATTGCTCCAGTCGGTTATGTCGAGGCGCAGTTTCTCTCCTGCGACAGTCGTGGCGTTTTCTCCTGCTTTGACGGTCTTGTCGAGTAAAGCTCCGTATTCACCCTCTTCCACTTTTTTTACCTTACCGTCGAGCTTCCAGACGACGGTATGAATTGACGACGCGGTAGAATTGTTTTCGACAGAACATTCGGTTGCAACTATAAAAGCGGGCTTTGAGCCAGTGAAATAGAAGACAAATTCGGGATTCCACACGTAGTTGGACAGGCTCGCGAGGTCGGGGCAAACGGATTTTTCCGGGATGACGAGTTTGTATTTGTGTCCCTCGTACAAGGGGACATTGCACTGGGTCAAAATCATCAGCTGAGTGCCGTCGGCAGCCTTGCGTCCGTTTATGAAAACTTCATAGAGGAGAGTCTCGCCTTCCTGCGTGATTTCATAGATTCTCGCCATCGGGGAATATATTAAATTGACGCCTTCCCTGATTCTGTATAATTCTCCTGTCAGTGATCTCTCGGCATTTTCAAAGGTATAAGTTTTCCCTTTCAGCGGTATTTCAAGATCGGTAAGATCGGAGAGCGCCATATCTTTTTGATAAGGGGTGGCGCCGGATTCGTATTTCCCTATCAAGGGCCGGTCGAACTCCAGAGTCGGAACGAGCGGTGTCCCGACAGGCGGAGTCTTAAGATGGTAGATGAACTCGTCGTTGCGCCAGTCGGTAGTTTGTGTATCGTTTGCACCGAGCAGATATGTAATACTGTTTTTGGGAATGACATAATAATAATCGGTCTCCGGCTCCAGTTTTAATGATTCAAGATTGTAAAGCACATAGTTCAGAGTTCCACTCCCTATTGCTTTACGCACCAGATTGTCCTCGGAGATGTTTCCTTTATATATATATATATTTGGAGCTGTTCCGGATTTGAATTTGTATCCTTCGGGAAGGTCGTATGAGACGGTTATATTGCCGGGGAAGATGTGGTCGCCGATATCAGAACTTTTGACCGGGTAGCGATAGTAGAAGTCGCCTTTTATTTCAAGGGTGAACGGGGTGTTCTGTATGTCGGGATACGCCGAGAGGGATACGGCGCCCTCAGGAAGGGTGATTTTGAAAGTCTTACCGTGGAGAAGCTGGACTTCATCTGCGAATTCCACCCTCAGCACCTTGTTGTTGTCCGGAAGCGAATAAGCGTTGGACGACATCGCGACGGTGTCCAGACCGGATACTAACTGCGGGTTTACTTTGGCAACGGCGAGTCTGAGACCGGGTTTTACAGAGATCGGATTGTTGAAAGTAAAGTCGATTTTGTTCAGTTTTTCAAGTGTCACTCCGTTTTTCACGGAGGAGGAGAAAAGCAGCAGCTCGTTGTCGGCGGCCTCGCGTCCGGTGAAAGTAATGACAATGGGGTTGTCTCTAAGATTAAGTTTCGAATCGTTGAGCCATTTGTTTATACCACTCACTCCTATCTCGCGGAGTCCGAAACTGTTAGATACCACGAGAGTGTAAGTTTTACCCGGTTCGGGGTGGTAGTGGGGGAAAGAGATTGTGACTGATGTGGCATTGGGAATGCATAGCTCCGAAGTGCCGGTCACGCTCTTCGTCAGAGCTTTCCCTATTTCCTTCCCTCCGGTCGGAGTACCTTCGTAGAGTATGGTTGATTGGGATGAGTTCCACCCAATCCCCCAAGTGCCGTCCTGAAGTCCGGCCGCCGCCTCAGAGATGTCGAAATTGAGTGTGAAATTGAAGGCGGAGATTTCCGAGCCGTCAGCCGGCACGCACCCCGCGAATTTGACCGGTGCTGCGTATAGCAGAGCGAACCCTGCAATCAGCGTCAGGTACAGTGAAAATAATCTTTTCATAGATTGTTGTTTTAATTGTTAAGAGAGTCCCGATGAAAGGAAGTTCTCGTGAAATAATGATGCAAAGATAATACAATAATTGCAAAAGTGCAAATATAAATGAATGAATTTTAAAGAAAAATTATATTGCTTTACAAGTGTAGAGAAAAATGGGGGGGGTGGCTGGATATATGTATAATTTGCTTTACGTTTGCAACTGGGCGGAATTTGTGTAAGGAGAGGGGAGTGATAGCCGGATTAAAAGACGACGGAATAATAGTTGGAATAAAAACCGGAATAAAAGTCGGAAGAAGAGAAAATTAAAATAGATTAAAAGTGGGATAATATGCTGTATAATTGAGAAAAAAGTGTTATCTTTGCAGTCCGAAATATAGTAGGGTGATGGGAATAGCAATTTTAATGAGCAAAAAGCTGAATAAATTGTTATATAATAGTGCGAATGAAGCAATGGAATGATTTGATAATTTTCAAATCAGGACATATAAACGCAAATAAATCAGGTAAAAAATATAAAAATCCAATTTTTAGAAATTATGAGAATTGAAAAGATTATCGGTCGCGAGATCCTTGACTCACGTGGCAATCCTACAGTTGAAGTAGATGTAATTCTTGAAAGCGGCATAATGGGCCGCGCAGCCGTTCCTTCGGGTGCGTCGACCGGTGAGAACGAGGCTCTTGAACTTCGCGACGGCGATAAGAACCGTTATCTTGGTAAGGGTGTTCTCAAGGCTGTTGCTAATGTGAACGGCCCCATTGCAGAAGCACTGAAAGGGATGAACGCCCTTGATCAGATCGGCGTCGATGAGGCTATGCTGGCACTCGACGGAACCGATACGAAGTCCAAGCTCGGCGCTAACGCTATCCTCGGCGTTTCTCTTGCAACCGCTAAGGCTGCTGCCAACTATCTCGAACTTCCCCTTTACAAATACATTGGCGGTGCCAACAGCTATGTACTTCCCGTTCCGATGATGAACATCATCAACGGTGGTGCACACTCCGACGCCCCCATCTGTTTCCAAGAGTTTATGATCCGTCCCGTAGGCGCTTGCTGTTATCACGAAGGCATCCGTATGGGCGTGGAGGTATTCCACAATCTTAAGAAGGTGCTCAAGGCTCGCGGTCTTTCGACGGCTGGAGGCGACGAGTGTGGTTTCGCACCGGCACTCGACGGTACTGAAGACGCTCTTAACGTCATTATGGAGGCTATCAAACTTGCCGGCTACGAACCGGGAAAGGACGTTACTATCGCCCTCGACTGCGCTTCGTCGGAGTTCTATCAGAACGGCGTATACGATTACACTCATCTGAAGAACGGTGCTAAGAAAGAGGCTAACGGCAAGAAGCTCACAAGCATGGAGCAGGCCAAATATCTCGAAGAGCTCATCAGCAAATATCCTATCGACTCCATCGAGGACGGTATGGATGAGAATGACTGGGAGGGATGGAAAGTCCTCACGGACCTCATCGGTGACCGTTGCCAGCTCGTAGGCGACGACCTCTTCGTGACGAATGTGAAATATCTTGAGAAGGGTATTGCCAATGGTTGCGCCAACTCTATCCTCGTTAAGGTTAATCAGATCGGTTCGCTGACCGAGACTCTGCGCGCCGTAGAGATGGCTCAGCGCAACGGATACACAGCCGTTATCTCCCACCGTTCCGGTGAGACTAAGGACGCTACGATCGCTGACATCGCCGTTGCTACCAACGCCGGTCAGATCAAGACTGGTAGCGGCAGCCGCTCCGACCGTATGGCCAAATACAATCAGCTTCTCCGCATCGAGGAGGAACTTGGTAAAGAGGCTGTTTATGGTTATCACAAAATCAAAAGAGTGAAATAAATCCTGAGGGATAAGATAATGAATAGCCGCGACGAATGCCGCGGCTATTTTTTTAGGGGTATGATAATGTGAAAACCGGATGAGGTAAAATAGGAGAGGGGTATAAAAAACATCCGGGCGGCAGTGCCACCCGGATGCGATGTTTATGGTCTTACGGAATTATTTGCGGAGAAGAACGGCTTTGCCATTGATGATGTAAAGGCCGTTTTCAAGGCTATTGAGAGCGTCGGCGGGAGCGTTGTTGAGCAGAACCGTTCCGTCGAGCGATACGACAGTGACGTTGGCGGCGCCATCGAGGATTTCATTAACTGAACCGCTGGTCGTCACAGTGTAATAAACGTTCATTGCCGGAGTAATCTTGTTGGCGATACGGAAATATCCGCTCGGGATGAAGAGGCGGTAGCTTCCGGGAGTGGTGTAGGTCTGTCCGCAGGAAGCGGTATATGTGCCGTCGCCGTTGGCAACGCAGGTATAGTTTGCGAGGATTGCCCAGTCGCTGCCCTCTCTCATATAGAGGTTGATGTCGTAACCGGAGTTGCCGAGCACCATTTCGGGGGAACCGTCGGGAGCGGCGATCTTGAAGGTGTTGATTTCAGAGAGTTCGCCAGCACCGGGGGTTACGATGAGAGAAGATCCCTCTGCGCGCTTGAGATCCCAATAGTAAGTGATGTCGCGATCGGGATGAGCTCCTGCGATTGTGATTTCCTCTTTGGGGATTGTGAGGCGTACGCGGCCTTCACCCGTGATTGACTCCTGTGGGGTGAAAGTATAAGTAGTGGAGATTTCGTCAGCATCTATCAAACCGACGGCGGGAATTTTTTCACCGTTGAATTCAAAGAATACTTTAGTGGTGGAATAATCGAGATCGTCGTAAGAAAGGAAAACTTCGCCGTAGCCTTGCCAGCAGATTGCAACGCCGGCGATTTCAGGTACAGTAGTTCCGGCTCCCGGAGTAACGAAGAGCTCTTTGGGTGCCTGACGCTGTTCGATGACGTAAGGGCCGAACTCCATGGCTGTATTCGGGGCGTCATTGATGAGGAATAATCCGGCGGGCACTGAGATGGTGTAATTACCGGCATACGTGATGGGCGCTACAAGTGACAGTGTGATGGCATCATTGTCGGCGGTGGTGACAAATGTTGCGTACGGATCGGTATTGCCGTCTTTGATAAGTTTTACGGTGAGGTCAACGGCGGCAACGTCGGGATTCATCACGACAGTTGTTCCCGAAGCAGCGGAAAGGGTGAAGTTTTGAATGTTGGAAACAGTTCCGACAGCAGGGGAGATGTTGAGGTCGGCGGCAAAGAGAGCTACCGGCATCAGAAGACCTGCAGTCAATGTTGAGAAAATTTTCATCATAGATATGTGTTTTTAAAATTACGTTGCTTAATAATGGTATGTATTTTAATAATGCAAAATTATTAAAAAAAATTATATGATGCAAATAGACTGGAGGGTAAATTTTCTGTTAAAATTATGACAAATAGGGAAATGTCGCAATTCCGTGAGTCAGAAGGGGATTATTTTCGGAGTGCAATTGGGCGATAAATTTGTGAGATTAAAAAAAAAGTGGTAATTTTGGCGTTGAAAAAACGGGAACCCTCGTCAGGAAATGATATTAGACGAACAAGCATTGGTGCGCGATTTGCAGACTCCGTCGAAGTCCAAGAAGGCCTTCGACGAATTGATGCGTACGTATGGCGAGGGGATGTACTGGCAGATACGTAAGCTTGTGGTGAATCACGACGATGCGCTTGATTTGCTTCAGAACTCGTTTTTGAAGGCGTGGAATAATATAGATAATTTCCGCGGTGCCGCCAAGCTTTCTACGTGGCTATATAAAATAGCTATCAATGAGTCGATAAATTTTCTGAATAAGGAGCGTCAGCGCCGCAATATCAGCGTTGATGAGGAGGGTGATGCGTATTTGCTCGATAATATAGAGGCTGACGAGTATTTCGACGGCGACGAGGCGCAGGCTCTTCTTCAGCGTGCAATCGCGTCGTTGCCCGAGAAGCAGCGATTGGTCTTCAATATGAGATATTTCGATGAGATGCGCTACGACGAGATGTCGGAAATCCTCGGCACGTCGGTCGGAGCTCTGAAGGCTTCATATCATCATGCTGTAAAGAAGATAGAGCAGATAGTGAAGGATGCGGAAAAATGAAAATATTTACAGATGTAAAAAATAGGTGCGGCTGATTTCACAATTAGCCGCACCTGTGTTTTCCATAATACTTATTCGAACTAACCTAACATCATGAAACGATTTCTTTTGCTTATAGAACGTTCAAGAGGGAAATTAGTTCTATGAAACAGTAAAAAAAAGTTTAAAATATCTTCAGCGCGGATTAAACCCGGGAGGGTGAACATTGTCTATGAAGTAAAGAGAATTATTAATATTAGGGATGTAAAGGATATACTGAGATGAAATTTGAAGAAAAACTTAAAGACGAAATAGGCCGCGAGACGGGATTCATTCTTCCTGAGGGGAGTCTGGAGAAAGTTTATGCCGAGGTGAAATCCAAATTGCCGGATCGGAAGGTGGGCAAGCCTGCCATTGTCACGAGATGGCAGCGTATCAGGCCGTATATCTATATGGCAGCGATGTTTGCCGGCATCTGGTGTATGATGAAGGTGTTTCATACCGTTTCGTCGTCCGATATTTCGTTAGAGAATCCGCCTGAATTTGTGGCGGAAGCAGTGATGGAGCTTCCCTCCGGCGATACTTACGGCACGGTGTCTGATCTGAAAGATTTTGAAGTAGAAGCCGAGGTGAGCGATAATTATGACGACATAGCCGATTTTGAGAAGGATTTCGGATTGGAACTTAGTCCGGAATATGCTAATGTCGAGATACCGGAAAATTAGAATTGAGATGAAAAAAATACTTGCGATATTAATAGCGATCGTATGCTTCAGTTTGTCGGCTATCGCAGCTGAAGGCGAGAAGGGTAATCGTGCCGAGATGCGTAAGGAGCTGCATGAGTTCAAGATGAAGTATCTGGCGCAGGAGATGCAGCTTCGAGAAGATCAGCAGAAACGCTTTTTCGAGCTTTACACGGCGATGTGTGATGAGAAGCACAAGGTTTTCTCCGAGGCACGCAATTCAGAGAAACGCCTCAGACAGGCAAAGAATGCTACCGACGCCGATTATGCAAAGGCATCTAAAGTTATGTCGGATGCCAAAATCAAGGAGGGGGAGATAGAGCGGCGTTATCAGGAGAAATTTGCGCAATTCCTGTCTCAGAAGCAAATTTTCAAAATGAAAGAGGCTGAAGAGAAATTCCGGAGGGAGATGCAGAAGATGCGTAATAAGAACCGCAAGAAATAAGGATATTGTATACAACGGTATAAAGAAAATAGGGAGAAGGATGGAGGAAACATTCACGTAAAATAGATCGAGTATGACGATTAAAGCAAATAAAAGAATAGTGGCGGCTGTGATAATGGCTGTCATTATTTGTTTAGGAGGAAGTTTTGAGTTTACTGCGGTGGCGTCGGGAACCGGAGCATCGGTTGAACGAAAAGTGGCCGCAAAAACGTCCAATGGGAAACGCGTAGCAAACCGCGGCACAGGTAAAAGCAATAAAAACAGCGATAAAATGAGCAATAAGGGCAACAGTTTTGAAAATCCGGATTTCGCATATCCGAAGACTGTGTTTGAGAACGCTGAGAAAGAGATGCAAGCGGCGTCCGAACGTGGAGATTATGTGAATGTCCTTAAGGGAGCGATACAGAAGACAGTTGCCAAGGATATGATTTCGGACGATAATGTCGGCGAGATGGCGCAGATGTTCGACAGCCTCGGCATGGTTCTTCCGGTGCCGTATAAGAATATGGCTTATCTGATTGAGGAGCTGATTTATAACAGTTATTACAGTCGTCATCCATGGACTTTTGCCGACCGTAATCTTCCTCTCGACAGCTACCCGGAAAACGTGGCTGAATGGAGCAAGGATCTCTTCTCATTGAAAATGCTTGATTTGGCGGAAAAGGCTACGGAGGATATGGATGCCCTTTATGGTCTTCAAATCAAAGAGATAGACCCGCTTTTGAGTTGGGTTATCGAATTTCAGCCGGGAATCGACAAGAAATTAGAGCATACTTATCACGACGAGATAATATCCTGTATGCCTACGATAGGTGATTTCACGGCCGGATACGCTGTGGAATTGCTCTCGAATTTTGCTGGTTCAGGAGGGAAAATTATTCCTTTCGGCATCAATCTTCAGATGGCCAAGAAGAGCATCTCGGAGCGTATAGAAGATAAGATAGGCGTTCTGAATGATGAATGTATAGAGCGCAACAGCACGCCGGGGCACGAAGCCGCCTACGTTACTGCAATGTTCCGCAAGCTGGGGCGTGGTGATGTGCTCAGCCGTCGCAAAGGTATTCTTTCGCTTTACGACAAGATGCAGGAAACGCCGCAAGTGCATCGTGTGCTCAGCAGAATATATGACTGGTCGGATTTCAATTCGACTGCGAATAATGATACGCAAGATGCAGATACAATACCGTTTATGCAGCTGATGACCGACAGGAAGGCTTATTGTGACGCTGCAATAAGCGGACTTGATAAATTTCCTTACGCGCTTGATGCCGGCGATGTAGCGGAATCAGTCTGGAGCCTGAAGCGTGCGCATATAGATATTGAGACGGTCAATACCGTAATGAGCAAGGACAGCATTAAGGTTGATGTGGAGATGAATAACGTCAATGATGCATATATTCTTGTGCTGAAGGGGAATGCTGATGAAGAATCCGGCAAGAGGCTGAGGAATATATTAGGGAAATTGAAACTTGTCGATGTAGTTGATGTTACGGCATCCGGGAGCGCTCCGTTCAGCGCAAAAAAGAATGTGGAGATTGCGTCACCGGGTTACGGGACTTATTATTTCGTGCCCAGCTCGACGCGCGACAAGAACGGCATAGATAAAGATGTTCTTGATTCGTCGGTGTCTCCCGTTACGGTTACCGATATGAATATCATTACATCGTATGTAAGCAGAGAAGAGGGGAAGAGCCGATTCTATGTTGTAGATGCTTCGACGATGAAGCCCATCAAAGGCGCCGTATATGAACTGCGTGACCGTACTTCCGTTAAGAGTAGCCGCAGTGTAATAAAAGGTAAAACGGATGCAGATGGCAGCGCGCCGATGCCGGAAGGTAATTATCAGGCAATTGTGACTAACGGGAAAGATAAAGTGACCTGCAATTTATGGCTTTGGGAGCAATCACGCATCGATGAAGATATTAAAATTACCGCAAACGTATATACCGACCTGTCGATTTATAAGCCGGGTCAAGAGATGCAGTTTGCTGTTATAGTGTCGATGCAGAAAGAGCGCCGCAATAAGGTTTTGGCCGGAGCGGATCTGGAAGTCATCGTGCAGAACGCTAACTGGCAGCCGGTGGATACTCTCAGACTGAAGACGGATGAGTATGGCCGCGTAAATGGCAAGGTGAAACTTCCGGAAGATGGTTTGGCCGGCTCATGGTATATTACTGTGAAAAGCGGAAAAACGACCATTGGTCGCGGGGCATTTCAGGTTGCGGAATATAAGGCACCGCAGTTTTATGTCGAACTGAAGGATTACAAAGGGGAGGCGAAAGCCGGCGATACAATAGTATTGAAGGGTAAAGCGGTGACTTACAGCGGGATGCCTGTGCAAGGAGCAGCGGTAAAATTCAATATTAAATACAACGCCGGGTGGTTCTGGTGGCGTGAAGAGGCCAACAATGCGAGCTATGCAGGCGAGACGACGACGTCGAAGGATGGCACGTTTGAGATTTCGCTTGACACAGAGGGCTTGCGAGGGACTCAGTATGCCAACGGAATGTTTGTGATGGAGACGTCCGTGACAGATGGTGCCGGGGAAACGGAATTGGCTACGACGCGCTTCTCCCTCGGGAAAGGTCTTCGCATAGTGGCCGATATTCCGGGAGATAGAAAGATCGACGGAGATGAAACTGCGTTTGATGTACGGGTTGAGAACATTTTGGGTGAGAGCCTGAACAAAGAGGTGGATTATTGTATTAAGGGCGAAAATGGTGAAAAGGTGGTGTCGAAAGGTACCTTTACCGCTCCGAAACTGATTCTCGATACGCGCAATATGTCGTCGGGACGCTATTCGATGGAGTTCGTGCTTGCCGGAGATTCGTCGGTGAAAGGCGTTGCGAAAACTATTCTTTTCCGATCGACCGACAAGACGACGCCCGTAGACACGTGCCTTTGGGTTCCCGAGAAAAGAATTGTGGCGAAGGAGGGTGAGAAGATTGTGCGTGTGCCTGTTGGCAACAGCATAAAGCAGGGATATGTGCTTTGCGAAATCTATGATACTGACAGGCTGATTTCTCGCAAGTGGATTCAGCCCGGAGGTAAGATGAGTGACGTCAACGTAGATGTGCCGGCGGATAATACACGTCTCTTCCTGACGTTCCGGGGAATGAAGGATATGAATGGGGCAGAGGCCCGCGTGGAGGTGGCTCCCTACGCGAGCACGGCTAAAATGAATATCGAGACAGTCAGCTTCCGCAATCGTATCACGCCGGGCGAGACAGAGAGGTGGACGTTCCGATTCCTTAACAGGGACAAGATTATCGACCAAGCCGCTGTGATGGCCGTGATGAGCAATAAAAGTCTCAGTGCGCTGGCGCCTTTCGTGTGGAATGTGCCGGGTTTGTGGGTGAATTATAATAACAATATTAGGGGAGAGTTTGAGCTGATTCCGGGTCTTTATACGCGTGATTTTTGGCTTGACAGTTATAAAAATTTCCCGAATGTAGCTTTTATAGCTCCGGAGATTGATACCTACGGATATAACCTTGCCGGCGGTTACGGTATGATGCGCCGTAATATTATGGTGCGCGGAACCTCGGCGTCAAATAATGAGATGCTTCTTTACGACAGCGCTCCTGCTCCTATGGCCGCTGAATATAAACAGGCGCTTGCAGCACCGAAATTGGAGGCGGCAGTAGAAGTTGCGGAAGAAGAAATGGTGTCCGATTCAGGTGCAGGCACGGCAGAAGGCTCGAATAAGGAACAGGGTGCAGGCAGTCTTCCTGTGCGCGGTATTGAATATCCGTTGGCATTCTTTAAGCCGACGATGACCGTTGACGAATCGGGTATAGCGGAGCTTTCATTCGAGGTGCCCAATTTCAATACGACGTGGGATCTAAAGCTCGTCGGATGGACGAAGGAAATGCTTAGCGCAGTCAAGAATCTGGAGAGCGTATCGTCGAAGCCGGTTATGGTGTCGATGAATGTTCCACGCTTCCTGCGTACCGGGGATAAAAGCATATTGAAGGCCACGCTTTTCAATAATGTGGATTCTACGGTAACAGTCGGCGGCCGCATCGAACTTTTTGATCCCTTGACCGACAAGGTTCTCTTGAGTCGTGACTATGCCGGTGAGACTCTTGAAGCAAACGGCAGCCGTGTGATAGAACTTCCTCTTGACGCTCCGTCAGATATGGCCTATATCGGAATTCGGGCGTTTGCTTACGGAAATAACCATAAGGACGGCGAGCAGGCCGAGATTGTAATTTTACCTTCGTCGTCGCCGGTGATAGAGTCGACTCCGTTCTATATAGGTGCTGAAAAGACCTGCCACGAAGTTAAGCTTCCGAAGATACCTGAAAATGCGCGCGTTACGTTGTCCTACTGCAATAATCCCACGTGGGTATGTCTGACGGCGCTTCCGTCGATAGCACTTGAAACCAACGCATCCGTGACGTCGAAGATTACGGCACTTTATGGTTTTGCTGTTGCCAACGGACTTGTTGCCAAGATGCCGGATGCAAAAGCGGCCATACGCGAATGGATGACAACGCCCGGCGACAGTGCGCTGATGTCGCCGCTTGAGAAGAACGATGATTTGAAGATTCTCGCCCTTGAGAATACTCCGTGGGTTATAAACGCTCAGAACGAAAGTCTCCGTATGCTTCGTCTTGACCGTCTGATAGATACTAAGAGCAATGAACGGAGCATCAACAAATTGATAGATGAGATCAGAGCCCTTCAGAATGGTGACGGAGGTTTCAGCTGGTGTCCGGGTATGAGGTCGAGCGAATGGGCTACAGGCAGAGTGCTTCTTTATTTCGGAATGTTGCGCTATTTCGGCTATCTTCCTGAGAATGCCGACATCAACCGTATGATAGAGAATGCAGTAGGATACTGTGATCGCGAGAATCTTAAATTCGTCAAGAAATGTAAGGAGTATCCGACTTCTACGATGCTCAATTACTATTATATCCGCACAATGACGGGTGTGAAGGAGACGTCGGAAATCAAGAATGATATGGCTAAATGTCTGAATTTCGTAAAGAAGAATTGGCGTCAATTTGGCATATATGACGCAGCAACTTCCGCGATGCTTCTCCACCGCAAGGATATGGACGTAGACGCGCAGAGCATTCTCCGGTCGTTGAGCGAGAAGGCTATGACGAGCGAGGACAAAGGGATGTGGTATGATAACCTTAACTCGCGTTATGGCGGCTTCAATAAATTGATCACGACGGCACAGGTGCTTGAAGCGTTTGCCGAGATTACACCGAGCGCGAAGGAGGTTGATATGCTTCGTCAATGGCTCATATTGCAGAAGCAGGCGCAGGAATGGGGCGACAACAGCTATACCGCAGAGGTTGTCAATGCAATTCTGACGACGGGGAGTGATTGGCTTAATCCCGCATCTGAGACAGTCCTGAAGCTGAACGGACGTGAGATTCAAACGTCAGCGAAGAGCAGACGCATCGGTGAAGTTACGGTTGATTTGAACGCTGAAGAGGCGTCGGAAGGCGTTCTCGTCATAGAGAAGAGTGGCGATCATCCGGCGTGGGGTGGCGTGCTGGCACAGTTTATTCAGCCGTCGCGCGAGGTGAAAGCGGCCAAAACAGAAGACATAGCGATAGAGAAGCGCATCCTGAAAATCAATGAAAAGACAGGGGAGACGATTCTCGAAGCCACGGAAGTGAAGCCCGGCGACCGCGTGCGCGTTTTGCTGGCGATAACGACGACACGTGACATCGAGTATGTGGCATTGACGGATGAGCGTAGTGCATGTATGGTACCGGTAGAGCAGTTGTCAGGATATATGGGACAGGACGGCGTCTTCTATTATCGCGAAGTGAAAAATAGCTCGACTAACCTATTTATCGGCTATCTGCCGAAGGGTGTTTCGCAGATATGGTATGATTGCTTCATCGACCGTGAGGGTGAGTTCACCGACGGTATAGCGACGATACAGTCGTTATATGCCCCGACAATAGTGGGTCACAGCGCGGGAGGCGAAACGACGGTGAAATAAGAGATAAGTCTTAAAAATTCCGAAGGACTATTAAAATTAGAGTCCTTTGGAATTTTTTTTCAAGTTTAGATTTTGAGAATCAGATAAAAAGTTATAACTTTGCTATCGGAAAAATCATCGCTGTCTAATGCCTGAAATAAAAATGTAAAATCTTTTGTACAAGGGTTTTAGAAAAGGTAGTAAAATAGAAATAATAATTAATAATTAAATAAAAAGAAATCAAATGAAAAAAAGTATCCTTTTTGCTGCGGCTGCGCTATTGCTCAGCTCGGGCACAGTGAGCGCAGCATTGGAGCAGTCTCCGGTTTATTATTCGGAGAACTTCACGGAGATGCTTGACGGTGACCGTCTGAAAGATGGATGGTTCTCCCGTGGTATCGACGCTGATCCTGTGGGACAGTATCCGCAGATGTTCTTTGGAACGCTTCTTGACGATTCCAATCCGGAAAAACCTGTGTATGGCGCTCCGTATTATACGAATGTGCTTCTTTCGTATGCAGGTGAGGCTTTCCCTTTGGTAAACACCAACTATGGCAATAGTGCCACTCCTGATCAGTGGATTATATCTCCGGAAATTGAGATTAAGAAAGATCTGGCAGTCTTGAAATGCGATGTAATAGGCTATTCATTGCAGGCTATGGGCTTCGGTCAGCTTCCATACGAGATTATGATCTCTGAAGGGGGTACGGAGTCATCTGATTTTACGGCATTGACATCCAAAGTGCTTTCCAATACCGGTAGCACGGAAATAGCCCGTCAAACGCTCCTTTTGTCTATTAAAAATTATGGTGATAAGAAGGTGCGAATTGCGTTCCACACTACGGCTAAGAATATGGGGTTCATCGGTTTCTCTAATATTGAAATCGGCGACTATGCTTTTTCATACACCAATACGACACAGACTGTAGCAAAGCAAGGTGATAAAGTGCCTGTATCAGTGAATATCGGTATGAAGACGGCTATGAGTACGAGTGGCGTAACTGCTGTTCTTGAATATGGCGACAAGAAGATAGAGAAGACATTCAAGAAACAATTCGGCTCATCTTCGACCAATTGGGTATTCCAGATGCTTCGCTTCAATGGAGCTGACGAAATGATCGTTATGGAGAGTAATAAATCCATACCCTATAAGGTGACTATCACCCCCAATTATCTCGAAACTTCCGGCGTGGAGACGCCCGTAGCAGAACCTGTAATCGTGACGGGTACCCTCATTGTTGTAGAGAAGGAATATCCCAACAATGTAGTAGTCGAGGAACATACCGCTACCGGTTGTGGCTGGTGTCCGCGCGGTATGGGCGCAATGAGTTACTATAAGGATCTTCTCCCGGGTAACGAAGGTGAAGGGAAATTCATCGGCATCAACATACATGGCTATATGAATCATTATGACCCGATGAATCAAGGTGTACAGGAATATGTTTCCAATTTTATTACGGCGGCAATGACCGGCGGTCTTCCTATGGCCAATTTCAACCGCAAGATTACGGGTAAAGATCCCTCGTCGGTTGCATCATTCAATTCCTGCAAGGATGAAACGTCTATCTATAAGGGTGAGATAATCGGTGGCGCATTCCCCGAAACAACTAAAATCGGCGATGAAATTTCATTCAAGGTATCGCTGAAAGCCGGTTTCACCGGTCAGCCTGTTGGAAATGGTATCAATGTAGCCCTTGTTCTCGTTGAGAATGACGTAAAGGGAAATGAAGATAATTACACTCAGTCGAACTATCTTTATAACCTAAGCAGTCCATCTGCAGCCGGTGCAGCCGGTGTCCCCGTCAAATACCTTGAGAAATTTTTAGCAGGTGGAGAATTTGGTCAGGAGTATATTCGCTTTGACAAGATAGCCTATCAGGAAGTAGCTCGTGGCATTTACCCGAACTATTATGGCCGTCCGTTCAAGGAGAATCAGTCCTTTGTTCTCGATGTTCCGCAGGAAACTACTATCAGCCTGACAATTCCTGAGACGGTTATAAACGTAGGCGATAATGACGAGCTCGACATGAGCAAATTCGAGGTTGTAGCCCTCTTCATTGATACTGATTCGGGCGCAATCGTTGCTTCAGACTCTATGGGCTTTACAACGGCAGCAAGCGTTGAGAGCGTAGCAGGCGATGCTTCGGCAATCAGCGTAGCTCGCGATGGTAAAGTTCTCAATGTGGCTGCTCCTGCATCAGTCAAGGTTGCTCTCTATGGTGTAGATGGCGTTTGCCTCGGCACTTATGATGCAGCAGACGGTGTTGTTGCAATCGACGGTTCCGCACTTAATGGCGTTGTAATCGTTCGCGCAGAGGCCGCCGGTGAAAACAAGGTAATTAAGACAGTATTCTAATCGGGATACTGAATAAAAGAGAATGGGCGTCTGTCACTTTTGTGGCGGGCGCCCTAATTCTGCAGGATAGTTTTGGCTGAAATTTAAAAGGGAATCTCAGAGGGGAAGAGACAGTGTGAGCAGCTCTTTGTTTAGGATTACGTTCGGGAATATTTCGCGAGCTTCTTTGAGGAAGGGGAGCAGGTCTCTGTAGCTTGAGGAATAATGTCCGGTGAGCAGCGCTTTTGCACCGGCGTCACGGGCAGTCATAGCAGCCTGAGCCGCTGTGCTGTGGCCGCGCGCTGCGGCATCTTTTTCGCGATCATTAAGATAAGTGGTTTCGTGCATCAGGAGGTCGACAGGACCGATTCTCTGAGCAAGATCGGGAATATATGCTGTGTCGGAAATGTGCGCGTAGCTGACGGGTGGGGCAGGGGGCGTTGTAAGTTCTGCGTTTGGTATTATGATACCTTCGGGCGTATGGAAATCGGCTCCCCGCTTGATATTGTTGATTTCCGAATATGGTATAGCATATCGGTCGATCATCTCCGGAATTATGTGGCGCGGATGTTCTCTCTCCTCGAAGATGAATCCTACGTCCGGGATGCGATGATCGAGAGCGACGGTGCGTACACTGACGTTGTCGTCGTCAAAGATGTGTGCGTCGGCGTATTCAATTATGTTAAAGCTTATTTTTAGCGGAAGGTTGGGAGAGAAGAATTTGAATATGCGGTAAAGGATGTCGGCGCCTTCGCGAAAGGTATGAATGGTTATTTCTTGGGTGCAACCGGAGAGAGCGAGAGTGTCGATGAGTCCGGGGAGTCCGTAGACATGGTCGCCGTGGAGGTGAGTAATGAAGATATGCGATAGTCGCGTGCGTTTGAGCCTGAGCGCAGCGAATGAGGACTGCGCGTTCTCTCCGCAATCAATCATATAAAGATTGTTGCGGATAGCGAGAACGGTAGAAGAGGGCTGATGAGGTGGCGCGGGTTTTGCCGAGCCGCATCCGAGGGTGAAGAGGGTAAATTGGGTGGATGCCATCAGCGGTTCATTTGTGTGTAATCTTTGGCGAGGCCTCCTGAGGCGGTTTCTTTATAAAGCGAGGGGAGGTCGTGGCCTGTTTCCTTCATTACGGTCACAAGCCTGTCGAAGCTGACTCTGTGAGAACCGTCGGAGAATGTAGAATATATATTTGCGTCGAGGGCACGCGCTGCGGCGTATGCATTTCGTTCGATGCAAGGAATCTGCACGAGTCCGCATACTGGGTCGCAAGTCATGCCGAGATGATGTTCAAGCCCCATTTCGGCGGCGTATTCGATCTGTCGTGGCGATCCTCCGAAGAGCTGATTAGCCGCTGCAGCAGCCATAGCGCATGCCACACCTACTTCTCCCTGACATCCAACGTCGGCTCCGGAGATGCTGGCGTTTTGTTTGACGACGTTTCCTACGAGCCCGGCCGTAGCGAGTGCGCGAAGAATCTGTATCTCGGGGAAGTTGCGGCTGCTCCATAAATGATAAAGCACGCCGGGGACAACGCCGCTTGATCCGCAGGTGGGAGCTGTGACAATCTTTCCACCGGATGCGTTTTCTTCACTGACGGCGAGAGCGTATGCGAAAGTGAGACCGCGAGAGCGAAGGTTGTCGCGGTAACCTTCGGCGCGCACGTAATATCCCGGAGCCTTGCGCCGGATATTCAGAGGTCCGGGCAGGCGTCCTTCGTGCTGCAGTCCGCGCTCTACGGCCGCTTTCATCACCTTCCATACCTCATGAAGATAGTTCCAGATGTCTTTCCCTTCACATTCCTCTACATATTCCCAATAGCATTTTCCCGAGTTTTCGCAGTGAACCATAATATCGGTCATCAACGTCATCGGATATATATGTTCGCTCTCAAGAATAGGCTTGCCTTCCTCTTGAAGAGCGCCTCCCCCTACGCTGTATACTGTCCATTCATCGATTTTGTCACCATTGTCGTCGAATGCCTGAAACATCATTCCGTTGGGGTGGAATTGTTTGAAGATGTCGGGACACCAGATTAGATTCACCTCGGCACCATCTTTGGATAGCGTTTCTTTGATTGCGACATCTGTCAAGTGGCCTTCTCCGGTGGCAGCGAGGCTGCCATATAAGGTCACATCGAAACGTTTGCAGTCGGGGTGACGCTGAAGGAATTGCTGAGAAGCATAACGCGGTCCCATCGTATGGCTTGAAGAGGGTCCGTAGCCGATTCTGTATAATTCTCTAATCGATTTCATAAAGACAATATTTTGCGCAAAGATAGTCAATTTCCGGGACTCTGCGAAATTATACCTTTGAGATTTATAAAGAAAATTCCGAATATTTTGTTATCGGCTATATTGTAGGTCGTCAGGGAGTATGAAAATCACCTGTTTAGGGGATTTTGGGAGAGGAAGGAATTTTGTAATTTCGCGGTGTGGAAATCAAGGTTGATGACCGATGAAAAATTTGTTGCCAATATTGATTATAATGGTGTCGGGAATCTTTTCCGATGCAATAGCTGCCGAAGAAGCTATATATCGCACTGATACAGTGACGCTCAATGAGATAACTATTACCTCGATTAAGCAGAATGATCGTCTGTATCAGCTTCCTGTCGCGTCTACTTTTATAGGAAGCCGGGAGCTTGAGCAGCTTAATGCTGTAAATATAAAAAGCATATCCGACGTAGTTCCGAATTTCTATATTCCGGATTACGGGTCGCGAATCACCTCATCTATTTATGTCAGGGGGTTGGGCGCCCGTATGGATCAGCCGGCAGTGGGTCTGAACGTAGATAATGTACCTTTTTTAAATAAGGATGCATACGATTTTGATCTTGCCGACATTGTGTCGGTGGAGATGCTGCGCGGCCCTCAATCTACTCTATACGGACGAAATACGATGGGAGGACAGATTAATGTCACTACGCTTTCGCCACTCGATTATCAGGGATGGCGATTTCAGGGGGAATTGTCATCCGGAGGATCGGCGGCGGTCAGTGCAGGATGGTATGGACTGTTGCGTGCTAATATGGGGCTTTCTGTCACGGCGCAATATCGTCATCAGCGCGGATTCTTCCGCAATGCCTACACGGGGAAATATCTCGATAAGGAGAATAGTGTCGGTGTACGCGTGAAATACGACTGGCGTCCTGTTTCTACGGTTCGTGTTCAGAATGTACTTTCGTTGAGCAATCTGCGACAGGGGGGATATCCATACGAATATCTTCCGACGGGTGAAATCTCTTACAATGATACGTGTTTCTACCGTCGCTTTCTGCTCAATGACGGTCTTACAGTCCGCTGGTATGGGGAGAATGTAACGTTGTCGAGCATCACTTCCGTGCAGCATCTCAATGATAATATGACGCTTGACCAAGATTTTCTTCCTCGCGACTATTTTACATTGACACAAAAGAAACGTGAGACGGGTTTTACCGAGGATCTGATTCTTCGGCCGAGCGAGAGAGGTGAGGTGTATGACTGGACTACCGGGCTTTTTGGTTTTTATAAGCACCTCGATATGGATGCGCCGGTGACATTCAAGGATTACGGTATCTCTCAGCTGATAGAGAAGTATCGCAATGATGCAAATCCTGATTATCCAATAGCGTGGGACACGCGCAGTTTTGTGCTAAATTCCAATTTCAAGATGCCTGTGTTCGGTCTGGCTGCTTATCATGAGTCGAAAGTGAAGCTCGGGAGATGGCGTCTTACGGCCGGTCTGCGTCTTGAATATGAGCGTCCGGAAATGCGATTTCATAGCTGGTGTGATACGGGCTATATGATATATAACAATCATACGGCTCATTACGAACAGTATAAACATACCGACGTGAAGATAGACGACAGCGGGAAGCTGGCGAAAAATTATTTCAGTGTAATGCCGAAGATATGTGCGCTATATGAATTGTCTGATAACACAGAATCGAATCTATATGCGAATATTTCGCGCGGATATAAGTCGGGAGGCTTCAATACGCAGATGTTCAGCGATGTGCTTCAGCAGCGCGTGATGGGCGTGATGGGCGTCGGCGCTTTATACGACATTGCGGAAGTGGTTAGCTATAAGCCGGAGGAAAGCTGGAATTTCGAGGTGGGTACTCATCTCATTTTCCCCGAATACAATCTTAATATAGAGGCGGCGCTCTTTTATATTTTGTGTCGCAATCAGCAGATGACGGTTTTTCCTGACGGCAACACTACGGGGCGCATCATGACCAACGCCGGCAAGACGCGCAGTTTCGGAGGGGAGTTTACCGCCAGATGGAATCCGATAGAGTCCCTCACTTTTATGGCCTCGTATGGCTATACCAATGCCAAGTTTATCCGCTTTAATGACGGTAAAGCGGACTATGCCGGCAATTATCTTCCATACGCTCCGTTGAACACATTGTTCCTTCAGGGGTTATATGAATTGAATACGGGGTGGGGCGCGTTCTGCCGATCGATAGTTTTAGACGTCAATATGCGGGGAACGGGGAAGATATATTGGAATGAATCGAATACGACCGCGCAGAATTTCTATGCACTTCTCGGCGCCGGCGTGACGTTTAGCGGCGACAAATTTTCCGCCCAATTGTGGGCCAAAAATATTACGTCGACAAAATATTACACGTTCTATTTCGTTTCTATTGGAAACGAGTTCGTTCAGCGTGGCAAGCCGTTTCAGATAGGCGTGACGCTGAATTATACGTTGTAAAGGAAATAATAAATAAAAAATATAAGAAGAAATGAAAAAATCATTGCTGATGATTCCGGCAGCTGCTCTTTTGCTGCTGACGTCGTGTGCAAACGACGATCCGACCCTCGTGCAGACGTGGGGAATGAATGCATATAACATTATTACTCCCGTCGGAGAAGACGCCGAGGCATACGCGCAGAACGGTTCGTATGCTTTTGAAAATGACGTTTATGCTTCTACTGTAAAGGTAGGAGTAAATAACCTCATTATAAATAATGTGCCGTATAAGTTCACTACGTCGGCTCTCGCTACGACAGGTAATGGATATGCGTTCCAATTTTCTGCTCCGTACATTTATCTTGAGAACGGCAGTCAGATTCAGAGTTTTTCCGGTCTTGTGACGTCTCTTATCAATGGGCCGGCTAATTTGAATATAGAATCCATTCCCGGCATTTCAGGGGTGTCGGATTTCGGACGCGCGTGTGCCGTGACATTTGAGATCCCCGGAGTAGCGAATGTCGCTTCATTCCCGCGCGAGGCTTATTATACGGGCAGTACGTCCACTACATATCCGGGAGGGGAAAATAAGTCGACCGACATTGCATATCGCGTTATCCTCGATATGGAAAAGAGCAAGGCTCTTATGGTGATTTATGGTGCAAAGTTTGCCGAAGCGATGCCGAAGCTGACTTTCATCCTTCGTGATCTTGACTTCAAGGCCGTGAGAGGCGGTTATACACTGACAGGCGAGAATCTGGTTCCCGAGACGGCGGACGGCTCGCTTTATCCTAATTTCGCGTTCGACAACATTAAATTCAGCACGACTAACAAAAATCTTACCGATGCGTCGATTGAATTCAGTGTTGCCGGTCGATTCACAGGCTCGTTCAAAGGATCTTATCTGATCAATACCGATAAGCAATAAGAATATACTTTAGTAATAAGGTGGACGCGTCATAAACATGTTTGTGGCGCGTCTTTCTTTTAAGGGAGTGGAAATCCTCAAAAGAGAAATTGTAGATAACTTTACGGATAAATTTTGCTGAATGTCTTGCAGGGTTAAGAAAAATTAAGTACCTTTGCAGAAAATTTATATTGTCTTGGAGACAATATATTGATATACCTGTGTAACTAACTAATATAGAAACGATTAGATGGATCTATTGATGCAAATAGGTAATGGCACTCTTGCTATTACGGCGGTATTGACCGGTATCGGTCTGGTTTTTGCAGCATTGCTGATTGCTAAATTGATTTCTCCGAAGTCTTATTCTGTAAAGAAGGGTGAGGCATACGAGTGTGGTATCCCTACGCGTGGGGAATCGATGATTCAGTTTAAAGCGGGATATTACATTTTCGCTATTCTGTTTCTCATTTTTGACGTTGAGACGGTATTTCTTTACCCGTGGGCCGTGGTGATGAAGGATCTCGGACCTCAGGGATTGCTTTGCATCGGTATATTTTTGTTTGTACTTATAATGGGTCTTGCATACGCATGGCGGAAAGGAGCGTTGAAATGGGCGTAAATATTAAAAGTATGAAGCGTGAGGACTTCAAGGATAATGAGTATATTGACAAACTCGTAGAAGAACTCAACGCAACCGGTGCCAATGTTGCTGTTGGCAAACTTGATGAATTGATCAACTGGGGTAGAGCAAATTCTCTTTGGCCTCTTTGCTTCGGTACGAGCTGTTGTGCTATCGAGTTTATGTGTCTCGGTGCAGCACGCTATGATATGGCGCGTTTTGGATTTGAGGTAGCGCGTAACTCACCCCGTCAGGCGGATTATATTATGGTTCAGGGTACGATAGTTCATCGTATGGCTCCTGCGCTTAGACGTCTGTATGAGCAGCTGGCTGAACCGAAATATGTTATCGCGTGTGGAGCATGCGCTGTTTCCGGCGGTCCCTTTGTCAAATCTTACTGCGTGGTAAACGGTGTGGATCGTATTCTTCCCGTGGATGTTTATATCCCCGGATGTCCTCCGAGACCGGAAGCAATGTTCTATGGACTGATGCAGCTGCAGCGTAAGATAAAGGTGCAGAAATTCTTTGGCGGAGCCAACAGAAAAGAGAAAATTCAGGACTTTTTTGCTGAACACCCCGAGGAGAAAGGTAAACTGTAGTAATGCGTAATGCAATTAATTAAATCCGAACCCTTCGAACAATGAGAGATATAAAAACAATAATTAGCAAAGTATGCCCCTCAGCGACGTTTGAGGAAGGTGATACGTTGCTGGTGACTGTTCCCGAAAAAGAGTGGCATAAATTTGCCGAAAATCTTAAGAATAATCCGGAACTTGGATTCGATGTGCTTTCTGCAGTGGTCGGTGTCGACTGGAAAGATTCCATCGGTGTGATCTACTACCTTACTTCGACTACGCACGCTTGGGATATGATTTCTGTTAAGGTCGTTGCCGAAGATAGAGAGAATCCGATGATTCATACAGTCAGCGATCTTTGGAAAGTGGCTAACTTCCAAGAGCGTGAAGTGTATGACTTCTACGGCATCAAGTTTATCAATCACCCCGATATGCGCCGTTTCTTCCTCAGAAACGATTGGGTAGGTCATCCTCTTCGTAAGGATTATGACGCTAACCCCGATTTGAATCCTATCCGTATGACGGATGAGATCAATGAGGATGATACCGTTTCATACGTAGAGAATGAAAAGGGTGAAGTTAAGGCTGTTCCCGGAAAAGTATTCGGTGAAGATGACTATGTTGTGAATATCGGCCCGCAGCATCCCTCCACACACGGAGTGATGCGATTCCGTGCATCAATCGACGGAGAGATGGTTAAGAAGGTGGATGTTGTTTCGGGTTATATCCATCGCGGTATTGAGAAGCTTTGCGAAGGGCTGATGTATCCGCAGACTCTTCATTATACTGACCGTATGGACTATATGTCGGCTCATCAGAACCGTCATTGTCTCTGTATGTGTATCGAGAAGGCTCTCGGTCTTGAAGTGCCTGAAAGAGCGTTGTATATTCGTACTATTATGGACGAGTTGATGCGTATTTCGTCGCATCTCCTGTCTTTCGGGTGTACGGCAATGGACCTCGGCGCAACGACGGCGTTCTTCTATGGATTCCGCGAGCGTGAGCGAGTGCTTGACATTTTCGAGAAAACTTGCGGCGCCCGAATGTCGCTCAACTATAATGTGATTGGCGGTGTGATGGCAGACATTCATCCCGATTTTGTGAAGGATGTGCATGCTTTCCTTGACATTATGCCAGCCAGCCTTAAAGAGTACCATAAAGTGTTCAGTGGCAATGTCATAGCTCAGAACCGTCTGAAGAAGGTCGGCTATCTCTCGAAAGAGGATGCGATCAACTATTGCATTACCGGTCCTTCCGGTCGTGGTTCAAACTGGAGCAATGACTGCCGTAAGAAGCATCCGTACGCACTTTATGATCAGGTTGAGTTTAATGAAGTACTGGAGGACGGTTGCGATTCATTCTCACGTTATATGGTGAGAATGCGTGAGATCGAAGAGAGCTGCAAGATCATTGCTCAGCTTATCGACAAGATCCCCGAGGGTGATATTCGCAATCCGAAGACTCCTAAACTGATAAAGTTGCCCGCAGGACGTTGGTATCAGCAGGTTGAAGCCAGCCGTGGTACGTTTGGCGTCTATATCGAGTCTGACGGTGGTAAGAATCCGTACAGAATGCACTTCCAGAGCCCCTGTTTCAATCTCGTTGGCGTAATGGATCTGTGCTGCCGTGGATATATGATTGCCGACCTTATTACAATTGGTGCGGCGCTCGACTTTGTGATTCCAGATATTGACAGATAAATAAGCAATTTCGGTATGTCAGCTATTAAATAGCCGATATGCCGAAATTGAATTATTCTAACGATAACAACAAAAACGATTAAATAAACTTATGTTTGATTTCGGAGTTTGGACGAGTGCAATCAATGATTTTCTGGTTGGCCTGTTTCATAATCCTCAGTATGATTGGCTCGTTACCTTAATTGAATGTGTGATCATCGGGGTACTTGTACTTCTTACGTATACGGTACTCGCGTTGTTCTATATTTTGTATGAGCGAAAACTTTGCGCATGGTTTCAGTGTCGCCTTGGCCCGATGCGTGTCGGTAAGTGGGGTCTGTTGCAGGTTTTTGCCGATATGTTCAAGATTCTTATCAAAGAGCTTATCTCTCTGAAGAATACGGATAAATTCCTGTTCAAGCTCGCTCCTTATATCGTCATTACTTCGTCAGTAACGATGTTGGCTTGTCTGCCATGGGGACGCGGTCTGCAGATCATAAATTTCAATATAGGAATTTTCTTTGTTCTGGCTGTATCTTCAGTAGGCGTTTTAGGTATTCTGCTTGCTGGTTGGGCATCCAATAACAAATATACGCTTATCGGTGCAATGCGAAGTGGCGCACAGATGATTAGCTACGAGATTTCACTTGGTCTCGCTATTCTTACGATTGTGCTGCTTGCAGGAACGATGAATATTAACGAGCTCGTGTTGGCACAGGAAGATGGATGGTTCATATTTAAAGGACATATTCCCGCCATCATCGCTTTCTTGATTTATGTCGTTGCTGCGACGGCAGAGACAAACCGTGGTCCGTTTGACCTTCCTGAGGCTGAACATGAATTGACTGCCGGTTATCACACTGAGTATTCAGGTATTCATTTCGGATTTTTCTATCTTGCAGAATATCTTAACCTCTTCATTGTTTCAGGTATCGCCTCGCTGATGTTCCTCGGCGGATGGATGCCGTTGCATATAGCAGGTTGGGAGCAATTTAACGCCGTGATGGATTATATTCCTTCCATCGTATGGTTTGTGTTGAAAGCCTTCTTTATCTCATATATCATCATTTGGTTCAAATGGACGTTCCCGCGTGTACGTATCGACCAGATGCTTGCTTTTGAGTGGAAATACCTTATGCCCCTTTCGTTGGTCAATATCGTGGTAATGGCCGTATTGGTGGCTTACAACTGGCATTTCTAATCTGAGGGAATAAGGAAAAAGTGGATAGGGGATACGACAAGAAAATAATAAAAACGAAACCTAATAAGTAAAGAAACAAGATGAGCGCTAATAAAGGTACAGTGACTCAAGTTATCGGCCCGGTAATCGACGTACAGTTCGATGGTGGGAAGGATGCCATCCCTCCTATTTACTCGGCTCTGAAAGTGGAACGAGACAATGGAGAGACGCTTATTCTCGAAGTTGAGCAGCATATCGGTGAGGACACCGTTCGCTGCGTAGCTATGGAGAGTACGGACGGTCTGCGTCGAGGCGTCGAAGTTGAAAACTTGGGACATCCTATCTCCGTGCCCACAGGAGAGCAGGTGAAAGGTCGTCTGCTCAATGTAATCGGCGATCCTATCGACCACCTTGCTCCGATTAAGAAAGACAATCTTCGTTCAATCCATCAGCCTGCACCTGTCTTCGATGATCTGGCAATCTCGACTGAGATTCTTTATACAGGTATCAAGGTGATCGACCTCCTTGAGCCGTATAGCAAGGGTGGTAAAATCGGTTTGTTCGGAGGTGCCGGTGTAGGTAAGACTGTGCTCATTATGGAGCTTATCACCAATATCGCAAAGGGACATAACGGTTTCTCAGTGTTCACCGGTGTGGGTGAGCGTACCCGTGAAGGTAATGACCTTTTGCGCGAGATGATTGAATCAGGCGTAATGAAATACGGTAAGAAATTTGCCGAAGGTATGGAAAAAGGGTTGTGGAACCTCGAAGATGTCGATATGAAAGAGGTGAACAACAGTCAGGCCACACTGGTGTTCGGTCAGATGAATGAGCCGCCGGGCGCACGTCTTCGCGTCGCTCTGTCGGGTCTGACAGTTGCCGAGCAGTTCCGTGATCAGGATGGCGGGGGTAAGGAGATTCTTCTCTTTATCGACAATATCTTCCGTTTCACGCAGGCCGGTTCTGAGGTGTCCGCACTTCTCGGCCGTATGCCGTCAGCCGTAGGTTATCAGCCTACATTGGCTTCCGAGATGGGTGCTCTTCAGGAACGAATCACATCTACGAAGCAGGGTAGCATTACGTCAGTACAGGCTATCTATGTGCCTGCCGACGACCTGACCGACCCGGCACCTGCAACGACCTTCTCCTTCTTGGATGCAACGACAGTGCTTAGCCGTAAAATCGCTGAGCTCGGTATCTATCCTGCCGTAGACCCGCTGGAGTCCACTTCTCGTATTCTTGACCCGAATATCATCGGTGAAGAGCATTACACCGTGGCTCAGGAGGTTAAGCAGCTTCTTCAGAAATATAACGAACTTCAGGATATTATCGCCATTCTCGGTGTTGATGAACTTAGCGATGAGGACAAACTCGTTGTGGCTCGCGCCCGTCGCGCACAGCGATTCCTTTCGCAGCCGTTCCATGTCGCTGAACAATTCACCGGTCTTCCCGGTGTGATGGTTCCGTTGGCAGAGACTATTCGCGGCTTCAAGATGATTCTCAGCGGCGAAATGGACGAATATCCCGAACAGGCATTCCTTAACGTTGGTACGATCGACGATGCGATTGTCAAGGGTAAGAAAATGCTCGAAGACGTTAAGTAAATTAATAGAATCAGGAACTCAATATTTTCGATATTATGACACTCGAAATTATCTCGGCTCAGGAAGTTGTTTATCGTGGCGAAGCCGATCTTGTGAATCTCCCCGGCGAAATGGGGTCGTTCACTGTGCTGAAAAATCACGCATCTTTGATTTCCGTGCTTGTGCCCGGCAAAATCCGTTATAAGAGAGAGGGAGGTGCCGGAGATGAAATCGAAATAAAGGGTGGCCTGGCCGATGTCGACAACAACGTCATTTCGGTCTGCATATATTAATCAATTAAAACATCAGACCTATCGATGTCGAAATTATTATTTAAAATAACCGTTCTTGCAACCGTGCTTTTTGCTTTCGGTGGTTCTGCCTTGGCACAAGATGTCAAAGCGGAAAAGGAAGCCCTCGCTGCCGAGAAGAATGAGGTACAGTCAGAAGCAAAGGAATCGGAGGAGGGTATTGATGTCAAGGAGGTGATTTTCCATCACCTCGGAGATGGTTATGGTTGGGAAGTTCCTTTCAGCCATGTCTACAGAATTCCTCTTCCGGTAATCGTGCGTGCAGAGGACGGTCAGTGGTTCTGCTTCTCTTCCGGCAAACTTACTGAAGTTGAAATTATCAAGAATGAAAAAACGGGTAAGGAGAAAAAGGAACTTATCCCCGTTATTCACAAAGAGGAGCGCAACGGCAAGACTTATCAGTTTTTGATAGCCCACGTAAGCAGCCATGCCAATAAAGTGGTGGAAATCTTCGATTTGACAGCTGAACAGCAGTCTGCTGTAGAGGCTCAGGCAGCGAAGATTGCTTCCGAGAATAAGGAGGACACCGCAAATGGAGTCGTAGTGGACGGATATGTATATGAAGACGGTAAGTATTACCGTGAGTATCGTCCCTTTGATATATCCATTACTAAGAATGTTCTTGCCCTTATCATCGCGTCAGCATTGGTGACTTGGATGGTAATGTCGTTGGTGCGTTATCAGCGCCGTAAGGGAGACAAAGCTCCTCGCAAAGGACTCGGTTTCTTCGAGATGCTGGTGCAATTCATCTATGATGGCGTAATCAAAAGCACGCTTGGAAGCAAAGCACATAAATTTGCTCCCTATCTGCTGACGTGCTTCTTCTTTATCCTTACGATGAACCTTCTCGGACTGATTGTGATATTCCCGGGTGGAGCCAATCTTACGGGTAATATTGCCATTACACTTGTACTGGCACTCATGACGTTCTTTATGACGAATTTCAATGGCAAAAAGCACTATTGGAAAGATATTTTCTGGCCCGACGTGCCAATGTTCTTGAAATTCCCCATACCTATTATGCAGTGTATAGAGCTTTTCGGTACTATCACAAAACCTGCAGCACTCTGTGTACGTCTGTTCGCCAATATGATGGGTGGCCATATCATCGTCATTACCTTGGTATCGCTTATCTTCATTTTCGCAGCGTTTGGTGCGGCTGCAGCAGGAGGATCTCTTGTAATCTCGGTTCTCTTCACTGTATTTATGCTTCTTCTTGATGTGCTTGTAAGTTTCATCCAAGCATACGTCTTCACCCTTCTTTCGACAATCTTCATCAGTATGGCCGTCGAAGAGGGACATGAGGAGAAACATGATGCTAATGATGAAGCAAGCAAAGCAGTTGTAGCCGAGTAAGCTTAAAAATATTAATGCGCGTCGTGAATAATCCCGGCGTAGTTGATTAAAAAAGAAATAAATAAAATAATAATAAACAACTTAAAACGTAAAAACCATGTTATCAATGATTTTAGCACAAGCTGCACAAGTAGCAGACCTGTCACCCCTCGCAGCAGTAGGC
>JAGAUF010000070.1 GCA_017620885.1 Muribaculaceae bacterium | reverse complement strand
CGTACCCTATACCTCTACCGCTGCGACAACGTGTCCGTCACGCGCTCCACCGACAACTACCGCTTCTTCGACCGCATCGCCTCGGCCCGTATCCTGCTCGGCCACCTCAAGCGTCTGGGCATCTACGGGCGCTACCGCGACGAAATAGACTTCCTCTTCGTCAACCTCTACTACACGCACACCATCTTCGGCTGCGTCTACCGCTTCTCGCGCGTCCCCATGCTGCGCCACCGCTACGTGCGCCGCACCATCACCCGCTACGTTCCCGACTTCCGCCGCACCCCCCTCTACCGTGCCCAGCCACTCCGCCTCCGCCTCAAAATCGCCCTCCATGCCCGCTTCCCCCGCCTCCTCCACGCCCTCTCCCGCGCCAAACGCCGCCTCCTCACCGCTGCTGCACATTAGCCTGATGAACGCGGGTGATAAGGTTGGTGATGTAGACGGTGAATACGGGGAACATCATCGTGCCGAGAGCCGCCACAAGCACGGTCAGCACTTTGCCAACGGCCGTGGACGCCACGATGTTGCAGCCCACAGTGGTGCAGTTCATCAGCGCCCACCACAGCGCGTCCCAGTAGTCATGAACCATCGGATTAGGGCCGTGCTCGAACACATAGAAGATGAGGCTTGAGAAATACACTCCCGAAGCCAGCGTAGCCAGGTAGGTGACGAACATACTGGTGGCGCGGTTCGACGTACACCACCCCACCACGAGCGCCAGCGCGTAGCCGCCGCGTATCAGTGGCACGAACCGCAGCACATAGGCGGCTATCGGCCCCACCGACACGTCGAAATGATGCAGCAGCGGCAAGTAAGGAATGGATATCAGAAAGAAAAGAATATTCGTGAAGAAAAACCGCAGCTTGTGCGGCGAACGTAGCATCTGTGCTAAGAAGTCAGCGATGAACAGCATGCACACCCAGAACTCAAACTTCAGGAAGCGGGGCTCATGGCTGTACTGTATGTTCTGAAAAGTATCCATCGAGATGGATATGATCAGCAACAGCGACAATACCACCACAGCCATGTGCAGCAGGCTTACGGTGTCGCGTACGAGGTCATGCAGCCCTCTCTTGTTCGGTGATGTATTTTGCACGGTAGACATAATGCGATGTTTCAGAACTCATATTTCCAACAAGTAAGCGGCCCGCTTTGTTTTCAGGATAATTATGCTTATTTTTGCAAAGAAGTGAAATATAATGCCATGACTGACATCAGGAAATACAAATACGACGTATTCATCAGCTATTCGAGTACCGACCGCAAAGTGGCCGAGGGCGTCTGCGGCTATCTGGAATCCGACAAACTGCGCTGTTTTATCGACTACCGCGACATACCGCACGGAGCATGGTGGGCGCGCGTTCTGCCTGATGCAATACGCAACAGCGCCGTCATGGTGGCTATTTTCTCTCAGAACTACAACAATTCCGTACAGGTGGACCGCGAACTGAGTATCGCCGACAAATCGCGGATGCCGATTCTGCCCTTCCGACTGTCCGACACGCCGTTCGAGGCCTCGAAATCATATTATTTTGAATCGCTCAACTGGATCGACGCCTTTCCTGAGCCCGAAAAAGTGTTCGGCGCCCTGCTTGACGATGTCCGCAATATCCTCCGGGACAGCAGCACGTTCGAGAAAAGGCCGAGACAGCTGCCACCCATGCAGCTGCCGCCCGAAGCTTGCGAAATAATCGCTTTCGGCGATGAAGCCGACGAGCTATACGGCAACGACCTCGAGGACGGCATGGACGCGCTGCGCCACATGGAGTACGGCGACGCGATGAGCTTTCTTCTGGAGCCGGCCCTCGCCGGCTACGGCGATGCCCGTTCGCACCTGCGCTGGCTGCTGAAGGCCAGCTTCATACGCCTCGCCCGGGAATCGTTCTGGCGGCGTGTGCGTTAGGCTGCCGACGAGGAGGACAACGCCTTCGCCCAATGCATGATGTCGCGCTACTACGGATTCATCGACATAGACCACAACCTTGCCTACGAGTACGCGGCGCGTTCTGCGAGACAGGGCAACATCTTCGGACGCATGGAACTTGCCATGCTATACAGCTTCGGCGCGGGAGTAGAGCGCGATCCGGACCGCTTCCTTGAGGAAGCCACGCTCCTCGCGCGCAAAAAATTCGCGCCGGCCATGTGGTTCCTCGCAAGAGAATACATCTACGGTTTCAGCATACGCAAGAATCCGCGCCGCGGACTACGGCTCCTGGAGGAAGGAACAGATCTGGGCTATCCGGAGTGCATGTGCGAACTGGGCGTGCAACTGACGCGCGGCGACATCTGCACCCGCGACATTTCCCGTGGCCTCAGACTAATAGAAGACGCCATGGCAGCCGGTTATCCTTCGGCGCTGAATGCGCTCGCCAAATATTACATAGACTGTTCCGACACTCCCGAAAAAGGCTTCCGCTACCTCGACGAAGGCATTGACGAGGACCACAACAACCCGGAATGTATCAGCACGCTTGCCAACAGCTACGAGCGCCGCTACCGCAACGGCGAGAACATCGACCCGGCTCTCGTGCAGAAATGGCGCATGCGTGCCGCCGAACTCGGCGACCGCAACGCCATAGACAAAGTAGCGGAAGCCCTGCTCGCCGAAGGCAAATTCACGGAGGCGTGGGCGTGGGCCGAACGGAGCGCCCTGCTCGGCGGCAACAGCGGAGAGTATCTGCTCGGACGCATGTGTCTCGACGGCAACGCACCCGGCGCCCACACACGGCAGGAAGGCATCGAACATCTGAAAAACGCACTCTTCTTCGGAGGCGCCGGTTCGGCCCGGAGCGCACTGCTGCTCTATCGGCTGTACGCCCCGGACGACTTCACCCGCGGCTTCCCCGATGGCGAAGGCGGCGACATCCGGCCCGTCAGCGCAGAGGGCATAGAAAAAGACGAACAGCAGGCGCTCGCCGCACTGAAACGCGGCGCCCGCTACGGCGACCCCGACTGCTGCTATCTCTACGGTTGCGCCCTGACCGACACCTCACGCCCCTACTCCAACGAGATCGAGGGCGTAGCGTGCCTGAAGGAAGCCCTCGCCAAAGAAAGATATGCCGCAGCCCTCCGCCTCGCCGACCTGTACCGCAACGGCATAGGAGTGCTCCCCGACGCCACCAAGGCCGAGGAGTACCTGACCCTCTACCGTCAGGCCTTGGGGCACTTATGAATGAACCGTTCAGAGAGCCACGCGCGCACAGGCAGGTAGGTATTGCAGAATCATGGTTTCGATCCAATTGTAGGGACATCCCTTTGGAATGTTGTGTTGCTAATCAGTATGTTACGTCAACGCGCCTAAGGCACGTCCCCACAATTTCGGGAGTTTTGCAACACACGCGCATCTGTAGTTAACCATATAATAAGCAGCATTTTACGCAGCACTCATGGGGTGTAAAAACACAAAGGCAGACTCCTCACTGCGCGAAGCAACCCACTCCTCACTGCACGAAGTGTCGCATACACCCGGCCCGCGCTGGCCCTGACTCCTCACTCCTCACTGCGCGAAGCGCAACCAACTCCTAACTGCGGGCAACGCCCGCAGCCCCCTCTTACCTAACCCCTATAAACTATCAACGAACGAAGATCCGAAACCCGCAGAGCGCGGCGGGCAGGTTTCAGCCCATGGCTCGTCGGCTTACATGCTTATCGGCGGCATTTTTTTACTCTTAGAATTATGTTCCTCAGCATATTCGATTGTCATATCAGTATTTATTTGTAATTTTGCATTACCAGCCCAAGCGAGAGGGTTCACACCATATTTTTGCAGGGAGGGTAGACATATTACAAGGCGTAATTTTGTTATTTCAACAAAATATTGTGGCTTTTGCTATTGCCTACGTCGCAGATTTTTTTGTAATTTTGTATTTAGAAAACAGCCTCAAAATCTGCTTATTATGCCAGTAAAAGTTTACGTTATAGACGACTCCATTTTAATAAACTTCATCGAGGACGGAGACCTCGATGGCTTCAAAGAGTATCTTGACTCAGACGATACCATCATCTTCCCCGAACCCGAAACTTTCGACACCGAGGAACAGGCTCTCGCGTTCTGTTCCGGCATCGGTTACGGCGTTGATGAGCGCGCCCCGGTAGAGCGTTTTCCTCTCCGCAGTTCGGAAGAAGACGACCTGCCGTTCATCGAAGCCATCGAGAATTATTAACGATTCCCTCGTGCTTAACCAAAATTTAACACGGTTGAGCGCGATTTTTGCCCATGTCAATAACTATCTTTTCAGCGTATACCGAAGTCTCGGAAATTTTTGCTAAATTTGCATCTAAATCTGCGCTTACCGCTGACAAAGACCGATCAATGTAAGTAACAACTTATATTCAACATATTACGGAACTTCCTTGTAGCCGCAAAAGGTTTGGTCGCCTGTCAGCCTACTCGGAAGTTCCTCGCTTGTTAATATGGCAGAAAAGAAATCTTTTCTTAAAGGGAAAAAGCCAGTTACCTTTCTTGATCTCTTTGCTGGTGCGGGAGGAATAAGTGAAGGGTTTCTTCAGGCATATACCTCCGATAAATATTTCAAGTTTATTTTGGCAAGCGATATTAACGAGAATTGTGAGTTAACGCACATTGTCCGATATAATCATCAGTTCGGGCTTGACACCAAGTTCCTTACTGCTGATATTATGGCGCCGGATTTTATGCCACGTCTGCTTGCTCAACTCGGCGATGTGGAAATAGATGTAGTGACGGGAGGCCCAAGCTGTCAATCTTTCAGCTTGTCCGGACGTCGCAGACGCTTTGACAAAAGGGATAATCTTTTCCTCCACTATCTGGCTGTCATACGCAAATTGCGTCCTAAATACTTTGTCATGGAGAATGTCAAAGGGCTTCTCACGAAAGACAAAGGAAAATTCAAAGAGGCAATACTTCGTGAAATCCGTTCAATAATTGACGATAAAAATATTCCGTCATTTATTCTATTCCTCACGCGACTTCTTGACAAGAACGCATCTGCTTTTGTCAAAAATTGCATCCTTACGAAAATCAAAATGGAGGTTGCAGATGACGAAGCGGCACGTACTGAACGTGATAGCTACTTTGCTACGCTTGATGCCCAATTCAAAGCAATTACGCGCAAAATAGATTACCGCCTCAGCAAATCAGACATCAATATTGCGACGATTAGACACGGTCTTAACATACTTCGTCGCACTGAAGAAAGAAACGCTATTTCTGCCGCCATCATCAATGAAAAAACGCTTGCTGATATTGATAATGATTTCTTCGTAAATCAATTCAATAATTTTATATCTTTCATTGATGACTCGACTATAATTAATACCATACTTTCGGCAATCGACACTTTCGACGAGTTCGATAAAACTTCAAACGATGTCGAGGAGTTCCGAGAAATGATAAAGCTATATTCCTACACGCTTGATGAAACATTTTCAATTTTAAGGAATTTTGCTAAGAGCAAAAAGGAATCCTCTGAACTTGACAAGCATCTTGAAGAAATAAGGCTTTACCGAATAGCAAAGCCTATTGTCGCTCTTGCCGCAGATTACGGTGTGCCTCAAAATCGCGAGCGAGTTCTTTTTATTGGATGTCGAAAAGATCAAGAACTTATTGATGCCGTTCCGCCAACAGTCACCGAAGAAGAAAAGGTAACGGTTTATGAGGCAATACATGATCTGGACTTTTTGGGAAATGGTTCCATTGCTGAAACTTATGGAACACAGCGTATCATTCCTGAATTAGAGTCTCTTATTCGCCGGCGCGAAGTTCAGGGTCATATTTCGGATGACGGTGAAACGCATACCTTCTCCGAGTGGTCTAAAATCGGCCGATTCAAGCATAGATTTGATTTCTGCTGCGAACCATTCTATGTACGTTCTCATGAAGACTTGAACAACAATCTTTTCTGCGAAGCTCCTGTACTATACAATCATCAGACAAGTTCACAAAGTGACGATGTGAAAGAACGTCTTTCTATCATAGCCAAACACGGTGTGTATGATGAAGATTGTAAAGTTGAGCTTTCACAATTAGGTTTAGAATCCAACAAGCGTAACTATACCGTTTTGAACCCTAAAGGTCAAAGTCCTACTGTCGTTACGATGCCCGATGACTTTATCCATTACGCGGCACACAGGGCTATGACTGTTCGCGAAATGGCTCGTCTCCAATCTTTCGACGACTCTTTTGTATTTCAAGGTAAGCGTCAGACTGGAGGAATCAAAAGAAAATCTGAAATTCCGCAATATACACTTGTTGGCAATGCCGTGCCGCCATTAATGGCAAGGGCAATCGCTAACACTATTCTGAAACATATTAATTAGCCGCCCATGATACACATGCGCCCGTATAATGCTTTAGAGACCAAAAATGTAAAGTTTTTGGTTGACAAGCAGGTGGAATTTACAACCATCCAAATCACCGAAACAGGCTTAAAGAAAAGCATATTGGACGCTACTGCTCCTGTTCGCGCTTATTTTAAGGAGAAGAATGTACATGATTACGAAAGCCAACTTCAAGGACCGAAACATAAGCACATTATAGATACATATATCTTGACAGAAGATGCTCAATATCTTACAAAAACTTCTCTTTATCGACCAGTTACTAAAAAAGGTGATCCTCGTCTTTGGGTCAATAAAATTAGAGATGTAGAGTTTCTTCGTGCTAATGATATTTTCGCAATTTTAGCACACCGCGGTACTCTATTCGCAGTTAACCTAACAATGGTGAACATCGAAAAGGTTTGTGCCTCGCCTATAGATACACCACTGAAAGATTTAGTTTTTGAGGTCTCTCGCGAGAAAAACTCTGTCAGTGATGAACTGCTCGGTCTGATTAAAGATAGAATGACAGACTGGATGCCAGCCGAAATATTAGCCGATACCGGCATCGGTCGAACAGTTGAATCGATACTTGGTATCGACATGAACCCCTCAAAGAAGCCGGATTACAAAGGAATTGAGTTAAAAAGCCATCGTGAGGCATCCAAAGTCCGCAATACACTTTTTACACAGGCACCTGAATGGGCGATAAGCCGATTAAAAAGCGGACGTGCTATTGTAGAAGAATATGGCTATATTCCTGCGGGTTATAACCATAAATCCCTGCATGTGACGCTAACTGCTAACCGTCCAAACCCACAAGGGCTCGGTCTATTGGTACAACCTCAATTAGGCTTGCTCGAAGCTGACGAGTTTGCTCAGATTGCATTGGAGGACGGTTCGTTCAGAAAAGTTAATGATGTAGCTGCTTGGCAACTGATAGATCTTCATGAACGCTTGCTTACGAAGCATCATGAAACTTTTTGGATTGAAGCGGAGACCAAAAAAGAATCAGGTCGTGAATATTTCCGTGTATCGGAGATTCTTCACACCAAGAACCCGATTACTACTCAGTTCGATATTCTTCTTGATCAAGGGCAAATTACTGTAGACTTTTTGCTTTGTCGTGATTCAGGTGGTGACACTTATAGCTTCAAAATCAAAGGTAATGCACGCCAACTCTTATTTCCTCAGAGCGACACGTACAAACTTCAAACAATTTGATATTGTGGACGAATACGACGATTTAGATACATACAACGGCAACATCGTATACGGTATGTGGGAAGACTTTGATGATTATGGGAACACTGGTACCCCCAACGTTTTGATAGCCCCGACCTCGACACTTG
>JAGAUF010000006.1 GCA_017620885.1 Muribaculaceae bacterium | reverse complement strand
TTCTTTCGCCACATAATTGTTATAAGACAGGGAGCTATAGCGGTCTTTGCGGGCGCCATGCCGCTCCTGTACTTTGACGACGTTATTCTTCGTCTCATAGGTCAATCCGATAAGCTCATTCTCCAACAAGTCTGTATGCATGTATGGAATCTTGAGGTCGTTGATCTCAGCCGGGGAGAACTTGTTGTAATTCGGCAACAGCATCAAAATGTCCTCGCACTCGTAATAAGTGATCGGAAGTTTGATGACGCCCTGCCGAAATGCCTCTCTCAGTGATAGGGCACACTCAGAGTTGAACTGAGCACTACCCATCATCGCCCAGATTGCTTTCGGCGCCGTGCGAGAAACACAGCGAGCGGCAATATCGGGGTTGTTGCAACATGAGAGCGGCCCATAAATCTCTCCAGTCATTGGATCTACCAAGTCCTTCATGAGTAAATCGAGGATCGGAAGGCCAAGACCTCTTGCGTCGATTGCAAGATAGTCACATTGGAACTCTTCAAATCTTCGCCGGATCAATACAGCCAGATCGTCGGCTCGAACATCTTCGATGTTTTCGGTATAGACGTAATTACTAATGTATCGAGATCCAGTTGCTGGCATCATGAAGTTGACGAACAGCGAAGCTGCGTCGTTATCGTGACCTCCGCTTGATCCCATCAAAGCAATATCGACAGAGAGGATTCTATATTCTCGCGCAACTTTTCGCGGAATCCGAATACGCTTATCAGATAGACTGGGAACAATCGAAGGTGGATAATATGGGTATTTAATTTTTCGAGTACGAGCGATATCCTCGTGGCTGTACAGACCACCGTCGGCATCGGACCACCACAAGCATTCCATTTCCATATAGAAGCTCATCTCAGAATAAGTAGCTTCTTTCATCATGGCTATGATTCTGCTCTTGGACAGTAGGCCCTCCTTAATGGAAATCTGGTACGGAAGGGCACAGATGCCAAAGGAAGTGGCGGATTCCACGTCCTCATTCAGCATGTTCACAAAATAAGACATTGCTTTCTCGAAGGACCAGTGGGACTCAAACCAGCAGGAGCTGGCGTAGATTTCCCGGTTCTCCTCAATGAGGTGAGCATACTCCGGCTTATCCAGATACTTCGGATAGCGAGGAGCAGTTAAGAAGTTTCTCAACACGGTATCAATGATCGAAAGATCGACCATACGAAATTCATCGCAAATTAGCATATTTGCTCTGAAGTGTCGAGAATTTTCGTTCGCTGTCGCCACGAAGATGCGCGATGTATTGTGGAATTCCGCGTAGGAATCCCGCTGGCCAATCACTATTTCCTTGATTTCTTGTCGGAGATAAGGTGTCTTAGCCTTCGGTATCAGATCGTTCTGAATCTTTTCCAGTATTTCTTCCGCCTGTTTTCGCGTCTTGGACGCAATGCAAATGACGGTGCCCGGATACAATATGCATCGGACGACACAGAATACTGCAATGAGGTACGATTTACCCTGACCTCTCGCGGCAAGGTACATAAAGTTCGTACTCAAGTTCATCATGAACAAAACGATCTGTTGGAATCGTTTGAGTGAAAGTCCTAGATATTCGGCGGCAAAGCGCTGTGGGTTGGCTCGATAAAAAGCAGCACGCTCTGCGACCGTGTCCATTATCCGCTGAGCTTGCTCAGCATCTAACTCAGCCGCACTCTTGCGCTTCTTACGTACGTAACTCAAGAACCATCCTCCACGCGAGAACTGTTTTTCGCTCTCATCTGCGCCATTCGCTCTTTTGTGGTAAGCTCGTTAGCATCGGAATCGGCCTTTGCTATGTCGCGAGGACGTTCAGCTGTATTTTCAACCATCTACCTATCTTCGGCGAAGCCAAAGCAGTGCAAACCGAGTTGGCACGGAAACCAACATAGAGGCAGCCAACACAACCGCCCTAACACCAAACACAAAAAGGCTCGAGAAATTCTCGAGCCTTTTT
>JAGAUF010000069.1 GCA_017620885.1 Muribaculaceae bacterium | reverse complement strand
ATTGTAGCTTCGGAGGAGTTCAAGCCTTCGGAAGAGGAAAATCCCGGTTTTGAAGTGATTTATTTCCCGTCGCGGTTTCCAAAAATATTCCGTCCCGACCTGTTGCCGTTGCCGAAAGGGTTCAGGAGTTGGCTGAAGCAAAATGCGTCACGTTATGATGTAATGATTACGTCGGAGACTTTTTCTTTCGGGACTCTTTTTGCTGCTTGCACGTCGCCCCGGAAGGTGCTTATTTGGCAGGAAATGGCTCTAATGCAACACGCCTTCAAAAAGATTCCCGCCACGATATGGTATCGTGGCGTAGTGCCTCTTTTTATGAAGAATCTCCGTGTTGTGGCCCGTTCGCGTGATGCACGCGATTTTATACGGCAATATATGACTAATGTGGCCGACGAGTATGTTGATCACGGTATAAACGGGGATATATTCTCCCCTTGTGAGGAGCGGAAAGACAGTGCGTTTGTTATCATAGCACGGCTTGTGGCCAGAAAACGTATCGATCGCATTATCCGTAATTTTGCCGACCTTGTCAGTCAGCCAGATTATGTCGACTATCGACTCGACATCGTAGGGGACGGCCCGGAACGTGAGGCTCTCATTGCACTTGTCAATGAACTTGGCATCAGAGACAATGTGATTTTTCATGGAGATTTGCCTCATATCAAATTCGCTCCGATAGGGCGCAAAGCCCTTGCTATGCTTATCGATACGGCGAAAGATCTCAATATGGTCTCAATCCCGGAATCTATTGCCAACGGTACGCCGATATTGATGAATACTGTTCCAACCACTGCTGCATACGTCAATAGTGAAGGACTTGGAATTGCCAAAGAAGACTGGACGGTTGATGACCTTAAGACGATTATCCGCGACAATGATCGCTTCGTTGCCAACTGCATTCGTGTACGCCCCACGCTTCTCAATACCGGCTGTGCCGCCCGTCTTCTTGAGTTGCGTTGATTTGTTTCTCTCTTGTCTGTCGCTCTTGGTACAAATAAAAATCGCGTTGAAATGGTGTGATTTCAGCGGATTTTATTAATTTTGTAGCATGAAGAAATTTCTTTTTGTGACGATGATGACCGTTGTCGGGCTGGCTGCGTCGGCCGACGTTGTCTCAGATGTGCGTCAATTGCTTGATAATAAGGATTATAATGGTGCGGTAGAGCTGATTCAATCCGAATTGGAAGTGAATCCGGCATCGGCGTCGGATGGGAGGCTTGCCGAGTTATGGGGAGAAGCTCTTCTTGCCATGGGAGATGCCGGGACAGCTACGGAAAAATTCGAGCTGGCAAAGAAGAAGGGATTTGCCGACGCATCTTTATGGCTTGCGCGGCTATCTATGCGCCGTTATGATTTCACCACAGCTGCGTCTCATTACGACAATTATATCAAACTTAAAAATAAAGCGAAGAAAGAGATCGACCCTAAGGCTCAATTAGAACGTGGCAAAATTGCGAAGCTGCAGCAGGCGTTGAATCGTGTTGAAAACATAACTGTTATCGATTCTCTTACAGTTCCGAAGGAGGAATTTTTCAAAGCATACAAGCTTCATCCATCTGCCGGGAAGTTGCTTTCGCCGGAAGAGATGCCCGTTGCCGATGCTCAACAGAATGCAGTGACTGGATTTATGAACGAAGGGGGAGATATTATTCTCTGGGCACAGCCCGATACGCTCGACAACCGCCGTATAGTAGAGGCGATTAAGCTGACCGACGGCACGTGGAGTGAAACGATGTATCTTCCCGAGGTGCTTAACGGCGGAGGAGACGCCGATTATCCCTTTATGATGCCTGATGGCCTGACTCTTTATTTTGCCAACAACGGTGAGGAATCGCTCGGAGGCTATGATATTTTCATCGCTTCAAAAGCCGTGGACGGTGATTTCCTCGCTCCGCAGAATCTCGGTATGCCGTATAATTCTCCTTTCGATGATTATCTCCTTGTCATCGACGAGCAGACCGGAGTGGGGTGGTGGGCTACCGACCGCAAGCAGATTCCTGATTCTCTGACACTTTTCGTCTATCTTCCCAATGATGTGCGCAAGAATCTCGATTCGGAAGATGAAGAAATCGACGTAGCATCTTTTGCCCGAATAGCCGACATCAAGGCGACACAAGACCCGGAGGAGGATTATTCTCCCTATCTGGAAGCCATAGAAGCCAATGCACAGAGGGAAGCTACCCCTCCGGCAGATTTCGCATTCCGCCTTCCCGACGGCACATTGCTGGAACGATACAATCAGCTCCGCACTGAGAGGGAGAGGGAGGCTATGAAGAAATATCTCGATTCTCTGAAGATTTACGATAACTCTTTGAAAGCGCTCGACGGCCTTCGCAAAGATTATCATTACCGTGGCTCGACGGCGACCCTCAAGATGCAGATAGCTGACCTTGAGACTTCCGTTCTGAATCAGAAAAAAGCCTTGAAGAAAAAGAAAAACGACCTTATACTCCTCCTCGCAAAATAGCCTTAAATTACTAAATTACCATCGGAACTAACCTTTCTTACTTATGATTAGCTTTGTAGTTGCGCTTGCCATATTGATAGCGGGATATTTCACCTACGGGAAATTTGTCTCTAAGATATTTGGCGTAGAGCCTCATCGTACCACTCCTGTCAAGACAATGGCAGACGGAGTGGATTATGTCGAACTCCCGACATGGAAAATATTCCTAATCCAATTTCTCAATATTGCCGGACTTGGCCCGATATTCGGTGCCATAATGGGTGTGATGTATGGGCCTGCGGCATTTTTGTGGATTGTTTTTGGCACGATATTTGCAGGTGCAGTACATGACTATCTCTCCGGTATGCTCTCGCTCCGCAACGGCGGAACATCGCTCCCGGAAATTGTCGGCGCCCAGCTTGGCAAAGGTGTGAAAAATGTGATGCGGGTATTCGCTTTGCTGCTTATGATACTCGTCGGCGCCGTTTTCGTATATAACCCGGCCGACCTTCTGGCGATGCTTACGCCGGCGAGTCTTGACCGCCTCTTCTGGATAATCGTCATTTTCGCTTATTATATGGCTGCAACGCTTCTCCCTGTCGACAAGCTCATCGGCAAACTCTATCCTCTCTTCGGAGTCGCGCTTCTTTTTATGGCCGTCGGAATTATGGCGATGCTTTTCGTGCATCACGAAGCTGTGCCGGAGGTGTGGGATCAATTCTATAATCATAAGCCTGATCCGGAGGCAAATCCGATATTCCCTATGATGTTCGTTTCAATAGCCTGCGGCGCCATCTCCGGATTCCACGCTACGCAGTCGCCGATGATGGCGCGTTGTCTCAGCAATGAAAAATACGGGCGTCCCGTTTTCTACGGAGCTATGGTCACGGAGGGTATCGTGGCGTTGATATGGGCTGCTGCCGCCGTCGCTTTCACGGGTGGTTACGATGGTCTGCAAGAATATCTCGGCACCGGTTCTCCGGCTATTCTGGTCAATAATCTTTCCACTACATGGCTCGGCACCTTCGGTGGCGTTCTCGCTGTTTTGGGTGTCATAGCCGCGCCTATCACGTCGGGCGATACGGCCCTGCGCAGTGCGCGCCTCATTGCCGCCGACTTTATGGGATTCGAGCAGAAGAAGATAGTGAAACGGCTTATGATTTCCATTCCCGTATTCCTGCTTTGCTTCGTGATAATGCTTATGCCTTACGATGCCTTGTGGCGCTATTTCGCTTGGTGCAATCAGGTTCTTTCCGTGTTTACGCTTTGGGCTGTCACTGTTTGGCTTGCCAAAAACCGTAAACACTACATCATTACTCTGGTGCCCGCGATGTTTATGACTTGCGTCACGGTGACATATATATTCTTTGCCCCGGAAGGCTTCGGGATACTTACCGACTGGATTGCCGGTGTCAAGCCGGGATATTATTTGTCTCTCGGAATCGGTTTGGCTGTAACAGCTCTGTTTACGGTGCTTTTTGCCAAATTCCTCCGAGGTATTCATACACAAGACAGCGAAATGCTGATTGCCGGATGATAGGTTTATGACAATAGAAGATATAAAAAATATAGCCGCGCGGACGCGGGATTACAATTTCCACTCTCACACGCAGTTTTGCGATGGTCACGCTTCGATGGAGGAGATGGCACGTGCCGCTGAGGGAATCGGGATGGCGTTTTATGGCTTTTCGCCTCATTCTCCATTATGTATAGAAAGCCCCTGCAATATGAGCCGTGACGATGTGCAGCCGTATATTGACGAGGCTGACCGGCTCGACGAGGTGTTTATTAATGAAGGGAAACGTATTAAACTTCTGAAAGGGATGGAGATAGACCGCATTTCGCACGAGTGGGCACCTCATATCGACTATTTTCAGCAGCTCCCTCTTGACTATCGCATCGGATCGGTGCATTTTGTCGTTTCTCAGGATGGTGAACCTGTCGACTGCGACGGCAGCTTTGCCCGGTTTGAGAAAAACCTCAAAGAGCGTTTTCACGGTGACTTGAGATATGTGGTTGAGAAATATTATGAATCGCTGCTTTCTATGATAGAGGAAGGTGGATTCGAGATTCTCGCGCATCCCGACAAGATAGCAGCCAATGCATCGGACGCCGATGCAAAGATTGAGGCGCAGGGATGGTATGAGGCGTTGCTCGACGACGTCGTGCGTCTCTCTGCTGAAAAAGGGATTGTTGTGGAAATAAATACAAAAGCTATCCGCGACCGCAATCGCATTTTCCCTGCCGAACGGTGGATAGGGAAATTTATAGCTGCCGGAATACCGCTCATTGTAAATTCCGACGCTCATTATCCCGATAAGATCCAGCTTGGCCGTGCCGAGGCTTTCGATATATTGGACAGTTTAATAACAAAGTAAAAATCACGATTATGGACATAGGAGATAAATTACCCGAAATATTAGGCTATGACGCCGAAGGAAATCTCGTGACTCTTAAAGATTTCGAGGGGCAGATGATTATCCTTTACTTCTATCCCAAAGATAATACTCCCGGCTGCACCGCCGAGGCTTGCAGCCTGCGTGATCATTGGAAAGAACTCACTGCGGAGGGCTACACGGTGATAGGCGTAAGCAAAGACAGCGCCACTTCTCATCGTAAATTTTCTGATAAACATTCGCTCCCTTTCATCCTCATTTCCGACGTGGAGCATCGTCTTGCCGAGGAGTGTGGCGTATGGCAGCTCAAGAAAATGGCCGGACGTGAATATTTCGGAATGGTGCGCACTACATTCATCACTGATACGAATCATATTGTCACCGACGTAATCCGCAAAGTTAATACAAAAGACGCCGCCGGCCAGATATTTGACCTTCTTAAAGGAAGAGAAGACATAAACCCCGGTCCCGAAGCATAATTTCACACATCTTACATTGCCCGATGAACAGCAATCCCTCTATTGAATCTATTGTGAAGTCTCCGCTGCTCAGCGTCATAGTTCCGGTGTATAATGCTGAAAAATATCTTGAGGAGTGTCTGGGCAGTATCCTGAATCAGACGCTGAAAGATATTGAGATAATTCTTGTGGATGATCTTTCCACCGATGGTTCATGGAAGATATGCGAGGATTTCGTCGCCAAATATCCGGCCGTCAGTGCGTTTCACTTGGATAAAAACGGCGGTCCCGGAATTGCCCGTAATAAAGCCATCGAGTGTGCCCGAGGGGAGTATTTGATGTTTATGGATGCCGATGATCTTTTGGCACCCGATGCGTTAGAGAAAATGTATTGTTTTGCCAAGGAGAATGAACTTGATATTGTACGCTGCGAGTATGGCGTTTTCAGCGATGATAATCTAACGCCACAGCATTGGCTTCTTGACTTTAAGAAGCGACAGATATTTCGCGACCGACGTGACCTCGACGAGATAGCAGCGTGCATTTTCGGTACGCCTGTGCGTCCGGCGCAGCGGAATATGAATTTAGGCGGATCGGCTTGTTTCGGTATTTTTCACCGTTCCCTCTTCGATAATGGCCTGCGATTTCCGGAAACGCCCCATATGATCAGCGAGGATTTCATCTTCAGCTACGACGCTACGCGCGCTGCCGGCTCTTTGGGGGTTCTTCCAGAAATGTTCTATTTCTATCGCTCCAATCCGCAGTCACGTTCCAATGTGCCACGTCTCGACATTCTTCAGCGCGCATTCACAACGGCTGAATGTATTGAGGAGATTCTTAATCGTGACGGGTATTCTAAAGAATATAAGGAGCTTGCGTATTTATACGTAATCGACATCACCCGCGCCTTTATCAAGAATTTCTTCCTCTCTTCAAAATCTTTAAAGGAACTGAAGAAATGGTTTTATTCCGACAAGACCTGTTCTCCTGTTCTTGATCGCGCATACAGGAATTTTCCGTTGGAATTGTTGCCGTTGAAGCACAGGATTAATTTCATCGCGTTTTATAAAAAGCGTTTTTGGCTTCTCTATGTCCTTGTCAAATTCCGGGAGCTCATCCGCAGATAACATTCAGAGTAATTTCATTATGACAGGTTTCCTCTCCCCGAAGTTTTGCGACAGGACCGGGGCAAAGGGTGAATCCAGTTTGCGGGCATTCATTTTGCATCCTTTGACGCAGGCGCAGCACTTTATACATTTCGTGTTGTCCACTGTCACACAATCGTCCGCAATTGCGCCCGTCGGACACAGCGCGATGCACTCGCCACACTTTATGCACAGCTCTGAATCCGTTACAGGCACAAGCTTTACCGGCGTTTCGCTTTGCTGTTTCTGATAGCGCATAATAAATTCCCTGAAATTCTTCAGCGATTCATCGGATACGGGCCAATCCTTGAGCGTCGCGACATCAACATTCTTTAGCGTATCGCTGTTCAGCTTGGCGCGGATTTCTTGTCCGAAAGCGCGTGCCGTCGCCATATCTTCCTGATCAGGACGTCCGGCAGCAATAGGGAAATTCGCCGTAGAGTAGGAGTGTTCGCCCACAAAAGCGGCGGCGCCTACCGGGACAAATCCGCGCTCTGCGACAAACTGTGCTATATCGCACAGTGCATTTTCAAAAGCGCGATTGCCATAGACCACCACTACGATGCACGGTGTATTGTTCCCACAGATATTTGCCATCCTCTCTTTGGCAATCGGCGCCATCTTGCCTCCATATACCGGCGCAGCGAAAATCACCAAATCATCTTTCCCCGTCTTGAGTGCCTCTATCTCCTTGTGAGTCACATTAATACTTTTACACTCCATTCCAATTCCCTCCATCATTGCACCAACCACCTTCTCCGTTGTCGTCGTAGCTGAAAAATAAACGCCGTATATCATAGCTTTTTGTTAGAATTAATGTCTTGCAAATTTACAACATTTCCGCCGTTTCTCCAACTCATCATTCTCGCAATTGCATTTTCGTTAATTTTATCATTTATAAGCAGTATTTTATACATTATGCTGAAAATAATTTTACCGGAGAGATGGTTTGATATTAAATTTGCCATATCAACAATGTTGCGGAGTCTTTTTAGAACGAAGCGACCCAAATATTTTAGTTATGGATTTCAAGGAAATAAAAAAACTCTCGTCATTGTCAGATAGTGAACTGACATCCAAACTGACAGCTCTCGGACAGAGAATCGTGCGACACCATGATGCCAATACGGGTTTCACTTCCTTTGATTGGCATAATCTGCAAATAACGTCTGAGGGGTCACTTGAATTGTCTGAGGTTGTTGATCTCACGCTGACAGAAGATGTGCGCCTCAGCAATTACAAAGATTACGCCGGAATCATCTACTGTATCTGTACTTGTCAGAAATCAGCCGAGGCGATGTCGTGGGATGCCGGACAGAAAATCAAGCAGCCTGTGCTGCGTGAAATAGTGCTGACAATCTGCGGAAGAAACGACTCCATAGAACCCCTTATTGAAAAACTCCGCGAGCCATATATCGATGAAGATACTTTCTTCGACGGCTATACTACCGTTGATGAGAAAGAGGCTTCAGAGGCGTGGAATAAACAGGATAGGATAAACAGAAATAATGCGGAGGCAGAGGCAACTGTAAAAGCTATTGCAACAGATAGTGGAAAGCGGTGGTATAGTAAAATATGGATATTTATCCTGATGGCTTTATGCGCTGGAGGGTATCGTGCATATAAGGTTGATAAGCAGTATAACCAAGAGGCTGCATCTATAGCTATTCAGAGGCAACATGATGAAATTCGGGCTCGAAGAGAGTATGTCCGTAGTCTTCCCCATGTAAAATTGCCGGGTAAGGTGAAAGGGCCTGATGTGAAGCTGAAGCATACGAATATAGACGCAAGCGATGAGAATCTTGGCAAAGTAAAAGCTATAAAGGTGCCTGAAATAAGCACTGAGAAAATAAACAAGAAAGTTGTTTCTGAGCCGGCAGAGATAACCGTCACTGAGACAAATATAAATGACAACGCAGTAAACTCCGGTATGGATTAGAGTCTACTGCCACAAAAATAAGGCTTCATACGCGATTTCGTTTGCTTGTTTAACAATAATTCGTCTTGCTCTAAAAGTTTGATTCATAAAGAGTCAGCATTTTTAGGGCAAGATTTTTGTTATCCGGAGTCGTGAAAAAAGTGAGTGAAAAAAGTGGGGTGAAATTTGCAAGGGTAAAAAAATTTTCGTACTTTTGCATTATATTGCCCCGTGTGTGATAAAAGAATGGAATAGATTTATTGTATTCTGTTTATTTGGTAAGATAATAAGAAAAATAACAATACAAAGATTACATTATGAGTTTGAATATTGTGGTTTTGGCCAAACAGGTACCTGATACCCGCAATGTGGGTAAGGATGCTATGAAGGCCGACGGCACTATCAATCGTGCCGTGCTCCCCGCTATCTTCAATCCCGAAGATCTCAATGCGCTGGAGCAGGCATTGAAAATCAAAGAACTTCTGCCGGGCAGTAAGGTAACTTTGCTGACAATGGGTCCTCCGCGTGCGGCTGAAATCATCCGTGAGGGTTTATTCCGTGGTGCGGACGATGGAATCGTGCTTTCCGACAGAGCTTTTGCCGGTGCCGACACGCTTGCCACCTCCTACGCCCTTTCCGCAGCTATCCGTAAAATAGGCAACTACGACATCATCATCGGTGGTCGTCAGGCTATCGACGGCGATACGGCACAGGTTGGCCCTCAGATCGCTGAGAAGTTAGGTATTCCGCAGGTTACATACGCCGAGGATATCCTTGGTGTTGAAGATGGAAAGGTTACGGTGAAGCGCCGTATAGAGGCCGGAGTGGAGACTGTTCGCTGCTCGCTCCCCTGCGTCGTGACTGTAAACGGTTCGGCCGATCCCTGCCGTCCCCGCAACGCCAGGAATCTCCAGAAATACAAATATGCCGCTGCAGAAACGGAAGTGGCCGGCGACGAGGCAAAGAAGGCTTTCATAGAGAGTCGTCCTTATCTGAAGATTCACGAATGGAACGCCAATACCGTTGACGCTGATCTCTCGCAGTGCGGCCTTGCCGGTTCGCCTACGAAGGTGAAAAACATTGAAAATGTGGTGTTTACGGCCAAGGAAGCCCGCAACATTGAAAACAATGATGCCGAGCTTGAGGAACTCATCAAAGAACTTATTGTTAACCATACCATCGGGTAAGCCGATGTTCAATTAATATTGAAATGGCAGATCAAAACAATCTTATCGTTTACTGCGAATACGAAGACGGCAAAGTGGCAGACGTGAGTCTCGAATTGCTCACGAAAGGGCGTCAGCTCGCCGACCGTCTCGGTGTCCTTCTTGAGGCTGTTGTCATCGGCGATAAACTCAAAGATATTGAAAAGCAGATACTTCCCTACGGCGTTGATCGCATCTATAAGGTGGAGGACGCTCGTCTTTATCCCTATACGTCGCTTCCCCATTCTTCCGTGCTGATCAACCTCTTCCGCGAGATCAAGCCGCAGATAGCTTTCATGGGAGCTACGTCGATT
>JAGAUF010000001.1 GCA_017620885.1 Muribaculaceae bacterium | reverse complement strand
TTTTCTGTTCAGGGTCAGTAACTCCTTTGAGAGCGTTGTAGAAGTGCTCTTTTGCATTGACACCTACTACATTAAGTCCCATATCGGAATAGTTTTCGAGCACGGACTCAAATTCATTGAGTCGGAGCAGACCGTTGTCCACGAAGATACAGGTGAGGTTTTTCCCGATTGCCTTGTTGAGGAGGACAGCAGTCACGGTTGAGTCCACGCCACCGGAGAGGGCGAGCACCACTTTGTCGTCGCCGAGAGTTTCACGGAGTCGGGCTACGGTGGACTCGATGAATGATGCGGGCGTCCAGTCGGACGTTGAACCGCAGATGTCTCTGACGAAATTGCCGAGCACTACGAGGCCGTCTTCGCTATGGAATACTTCGGGATGGAATTGCACACCCCATGTCAGTTCGTCACCAATGCGGAATGCAGCGTTCTTGACGTCGGCCGTTGAGCCTACGTTATGAAAACAGTCCGGGGTGTTTACAATGGAATCGCCATGGCTCATCCATACGGTGGAATTGTCGCGGACGCCGTGCATGAGAGGATCGTTCTGATCATGCCATACGAGTTGGGCTTTACCGTATTCGCGTGTCTCTGAGGAGGCTACGGTTCCGCCGTTGATTTTGGCGAGATATTGCGCGCCATAGCAGATGCCGAGAAGCGGGAATTTCCCTCTGATGTGGGTGAGGTCGATCTGAAGTGCCTGCGGATCATTGACCGAGAAGGGTGAGCCGCTGAGGATAACTCCGATGACCCCTTCAGTATTCTCCGGGAACTTGTTGTAGGGAATAATCTCGCAATATGTGTCGAGCTCGCGGATGCGCCGTGCAATAAGCTGGGTGTATTGCGAGCCGAAGTCGAGAATGATTATTTTTTGAGTCATCTGAATATATTGTTATTTCATTTTGTCAAATTGGGCTATATCGCCGACCACCCAGATGGTATCGCCGGCGCGAAGCACGGTGTTGTAATCGGGCGTGAAGTCTTCTCCATCAGGCTTTTGTACTTTGAGAATGATGGAGTAGAAATCTTCGCGTATTCGGGTTTGCGACAGCGGGATGTTTATGATAGGAGATTTGTCGGAGAGACGTAGGCTGCCGAGTTCCACTTGTGGTTGAGAGAGCGTCCGAGTGGCATTTATCTGTTCATCGCGTTCGAGGTCGTCATTGAGCTGCTTGATTTGTTCGTCGGTGCCTATCACTCCGAGTACGTCGCCGGGAAATATGCGTGCGTCGGAAGAGGGTAGCGGCATGACGGTCTGTCCGCGCTGAATGGAGGAGATGCTTACGCCATAGTCTTTACGGAGGCCGGAATCGCGGAGACGGTCGCCGACGAAAGAGGAGTTTTGTCCGATTGTTACAAAGGCCTGATGAAGGTCGCTGACAATGTTATTGTTTAGACCGAGTCGGGTGTTTTCGCGGATATTGAGATTGTCCATAAAACGCTTCTCGATGTCCTGATAGCGTTTCTGCAGTTTGCGTGAAGCTACGAGCGTGATGAGGACGAAGCACGCCGCTCCGAATATCCAACCTGTTGTGCTGCCGTAGAAGAGAGCGATGCAATATGCTATGAAGAGGAAGGCGATGCAAAATCGGATTATACGCATTGCGACGAGAGGAACGTCATAGAACGACGCGGAGGTATGGAGCCGTATTTTCTCGTCCGGGCGCGTTGAACTGAAAGAGAGTGCGACGAGAAAAGGCGACATAGCCACCAGTGTTATGGCGGCGGTGACCGGCTTTGCCCACTCGTCGAGGTATTTTACCATAAGAGGGTAAAGAACGATTTTGGAGATGAGAATGATAGCGACGAGCACAGCAGAATAGAGAATCACTCTCCATAAGTAGCTGGAGATTATCGCCTTCCACAGTTCACGAGTCTCCGAGCTGTCGGTAGTTTGTTTGGAATATCGGTTGATAAGGAAGCTGAGGCTCTTCGGAAGATATTTCTCAATTACCGTATATGCAGGTGTGGCGAGTTTGATGAAATAGGGAGTCGTGAAAATTGTTATGACGGAGACGGCCACAATTATAGGATATAGGGAGGGATTGAGGACGCCGAGCCCCATACCGAGCGATGCAATGATAAAAGAAAACTCACCGATCTGAGTAAGGGAGAAACCGCTTTCCACAGCTACTTTGAGCGATTGTCCCGTTACGAGCATTCCGATCGTTCCGAACGTGATCATACCTACGATAACGACGGCAGCGAGGAGAAGAATCTCCCACCAGTATTGTGCGATGACGAAAGGATCGACCATCATTCCGACGGAGATGAAGAATACGGCGCCGAAGAGGTCTTTTAAAGGCTGGACAACGTGTTCGATTCTTTCTGCAAACATGGTCCCTGCGAGGATAGACCCCATGACGAAAGCTCCTAATTCGAGAGAGAATCCGCAAGCAACAGAGAATACGGCCATCATGAAGCATAAAGCCATGGAGATGACGAGGAGCGTCTCGTTATTGAGGAAGGAGTTGGTTCTCTGTAAGAAGGTGGGGAGGATATACACTCCGACCATAAACCATATAATAAGGAAGAAAACGAGCTTGGCGACGGAGAAAAGTAGTTCGGAGCCTTGTATATTCCCCATAGCGAGAGAAGATAGGATAACAAGCATAAGGACAGCGAACAGGTCCTCGATTATAAGGACGGCAAGGACGAGAGAGGCGAATTTTTTCTGTTTTAGTCCGAGATCGGAGAATGCTTTGAGGATAATCGTGGTAGACGACATTGAAATCATTCCTCCGAGGAAAATGCAGTTGATATAGTCGAGGTCGAGGAGCTTCCCGACGCCAAATCCGGCGAAGGTCATCCCTGTGATGATAATCAGTGCCGTTACTGCGGCGGAACTGCCGGAGTTCATGAGTTTTTTGAAGCTGAACTCAAGACCGAGGGAGAACATGAGGATAATGATACCGATCTGAGCCCAGAACTCGATATTTCCGAGATTTGAGATTGAGGGGAGATAGACGAATTTAGGAGAGGCGAGGAATCCGGCGAGGATGTAGCCGAGTACGACGGGTTGTTTGAGCTTTTTGAAAAGGAGAGTGACGAAAGCGCCGAGCAGAAGAATCCATGCAAGATCGCCTATCAGACCGTTGGTAATATTGTCTTCGGCCGATTGATTGTGCGGTGTCTCGGGATTTATTTCTGTAAAGACTTTCGTTTCGACATCGGAGACCGTATTCTGCGCCATTGCTGCAAAGGGTGTTGCAATGGGAAGAATAAGCGACAATCGGCTGACAGTATTTTTGGAGGCGGTCATATTTCGATCTGGTTGGTGAGGGTTATCGATTGGGTTCTTGCGATGTCTTTGAGATTGTTTATTAGAGGAAGGATGTCATAGCTTATCGGGGTGAGAATCACGAAGCTGATGTCTGTTCGATCTTTCTCATAATTGTATTGTATATGAAATGTGGAGAGATGTACCCCGAAGCAGTTGAAAATATCTTTGTAGATATCAATGTCGCTTATTATGTCGTTTACAACGATATTTATCACCTTGCTCTCCTGTCCGACTTTGTTGCGCTTCTCATACCATTCAAATGCGACAAGCACGACGAGGCAAAGTAAAGTGGTGATGATCGAGCATATATACATACCCACGCCGACGGCCATACCGATAATTGCCGTTACCCATATTCCGGCGGCCGTGGTAAGTCCTCTGACAGATCCCCGCATCTGAATCATTGCGCCGCCACCGAGGAAACCTATACCGGTAATTACTTGGGCGGCTATACGTCCCGGATCGCCGTTTTTCAGACCGAGGTATTCTTGCGGGACGAAGATGGAAAGCAGCATAGCGAGGCATGCCCCCATAGAGATAAGGGCGAATGTCCGCACGCCCGCTATCTGTCCTTTGCGTTTGCGCTCTGCGCCCACAATCATTCCGAGCACCATCGAAAGGATGAGGCGGAAGATGGTGTTGAGGACATTGACGTTTAGGCTGTTCACTTCGTCATATACATAAGTGAATATGCTGCTTATGTCGTTCATACGGCATCTTATCTTTTGGGGTGGTGAAGAGAGAATATTCCTACATAGGTCAGTCGGAAAGCGTGGCGGCGAATTCCATAAGGTAAGCCTTGATGAAATCGTCTATTTCTCCGTCCATAACCCGATTAACGTCGGATGTCTGATAGTTTGTACGATGGTCTTTCACGCGACGGTCGTCGAAGACGTAGCTGCGAATCTGGCTTCCCCATTCAATTTTCTTCTTTCCGGCCTCTATCTTGGCTTGTTCCTGCAGACGGTGCTGCAACTCCTTATCGTAGAGGATTGAGCGAAGCTGACGCATGGCGTTTTCCTTGTTTTTCGGCTGGTCGCGCGTCTCGGTGTTCTCGATGAGGATTTCCTCTTCCTCCCCCGTATAGGGGTCCTTATATTGGTAGCGGAGTCGAACTCCCGATTCTACTTTATTGACGTTCTGTCCTCCTGCGCCTCCGCTTCGGAAAGTATCCCAGCTGATGCAGGCGTTGTCTACGTGGATTTCGATAGAATCATCGACAAGAGGCGTGACGAATACGCTGGCAAACGATGTCATACGTTTCCCTTGTGCGTTATAGGGGCTGACGCGGACGAGTCGGTGCACGCCGTTCTCGCTCTTCAGATAGCCGTAGGCGTAATCGCCTTCGATATTGATTGTTACGGATTTTATGCCGGCATCGTCGCCTTCGAGAAGCTGGGCGATGGAAGTCTTGTAATGATGGCGCTCGGCCCAGCGCAGATAGAGGCGCATAAGCATCTGTGCCCAGTCTTGGCTCTCTGTGCCGCCGGCTCCGGAATTGATTTTGAGCACGACACCGAGTTTGTCTTCTTCTCGTCGCAGCATATTTCTCAATTCGAGATGTTCGAGCGTGTCGCAGATAGTTTTATATTGAGCATCAACCTCCTCTTCCGTCACGAGACCTTCCTTAATGAAATCGAAGGCGAGCTGAAGCTCTTCGATTTGCTTTTCAAGAGCCGCATAGCTGTCAATCCAGAAATGAAGGTCCTTGATTTTTTTCATTTGGAGTTCGGCGGCGGAGCGGTTCTCCCAGAAATCTGCCACGTGAGTACGCAATTCCTCTTCTTCGACTTCGATTTTTTTATTTTCGATGTCGAGATAACGGTTAAGGTCGTTTTTACGGTCGATAGCTTCTTTGAGTTGTTCTTGTGTAATCATTGTCAGTCTTGGTACATTTTGTCGATCTCTTTTGCGTAGCGTTTGGCTACTACTGGCCGACGTACTTTCATCGTATTTGTGACTTCTCCGTTCATAATGGAGAAATGATGGGGGAGGAGGGTAATTCGTTTTATTTTCTCAAATTCGGCGAGACCTTTCTGCAGGTCGCCGATCTGCGAGAGAATCATTTTTATCACGGCAGGATTTTCGCACAGTTCCTTCGTTTCAAGGTTGCCCAGCCCGTGTTTGTCGGCCCATTGCCTGAGATGGTGGAAGTTGGGGACAATCAATGCGGAGACGAATTTTTTCCGGTCGCCTATCACAGCCGCTTCGTCGATGTATTTGCAAGAGGCAAGTCGGCTTTCAAGGTTCTGAGGCGCTATGTATTTCCCGTTGGATGTCTTGAAGAGGTCTTTTACTCTCTCAGTCAGGACAATAGAACCGTCGGGGTTGAGGTATCCGGCGTCGCCGGTGCGGAAGAAACCGTCGGCTGTGAAGGATTCGGTGTTGGCCTTCGGATTTTTGTAATAGCCGGGGGTGACGGTTGGCCCTTTGACGAGAATTTCTCCGTTGATGTCAATTTTTACCTCGACGGTAGGAAGCGGTATGCCGACAGTTCCAATCGTGTAGTTATATTCGGGGAAACAGGAGACCGTGGCAGTCGTTTCGCTCAGTCCGTAGCCGATAATTACATCGATGCCGACCGACCGCATGAACTCACAGATTTTGTCGCTCAGAGGAGCTCCGGCTGTCGGGAAGAAATTGGGTTCGGGAATACCGATAGCCTTCTTCAGCAGAGAGAAAACGCGGCGGTCCCAGAACTGATATTCCTTTTCGAGAAGCGCCGGAACGCGTTTGTCGAGACGTTTATAGTCGAGATTGCGACGTCGTCCTACGGCAATTGCCCGCTTGACTGCGAGACGCTGCAGAAAACTCATCGAGGCGATTTTCTCTTTGACGGCGGCATAAACTTTTTCCCAAAAACGAGGCACGCAGCACATCAGATTGGGATGAACGTAATGAATTGTGTCCTGAATTACGCGCGGGTCATAATTGACTGCTATACGGATTCCTCTCGTGAGGCAGAAATAGCACCACGCCTTTTCGAGGATGTGCGACATCGGGAGGAAGGCCATTGAGAGGTCGTCGTCGTTGATTCTCGTGAGGAGCTTCAGGTGCGCCTCCATAGCCGCGTCATAATTGGCGTGCGTGATTACTACTCCTTTGGGCTCACCTGTCGTTCCGGAGGTGTAGATAAGCGTTGCCATATCCTCCGGAAGACCGTTTTCCCGACGTGTTTTGATGGTTTGGCGAATCGCATCGTCAGCCTCCATGCCGAGACGCATGAAATCATCCCAAAAGATGGAAAAATTATCGTCGTCGAAAAGCTTCAGTTCGTCGTTTTTGAAGATTATGATACGGTCGATGCTTTCGTGAGTCTTGGCATAATTATAGGCGAGGGGATATTGATGCTTGTCTCCTACGAAGAGGATGCGCGCGCCACCGTTATTGACGATGAAATCAAACTGTTCCTGCGAGGAGCTGCTGTATATGGGGATGGCGGAGGCGCGGTTTTGAAAAGCACCGTACTCCGTGATAAGAATCTGTGGAGTATTGGGGGAGCAGATGGCGATACGGTCTTTTTCGCATATACCGAGCGAGGCAAGGGCTCTCGCCGCAATGTCGATTTGCGATTTAAATTCCTCCCATGATGTGGAGAGCCATTCTCCATCCTTTCGCCAGCAGAATCTGTATGCCTCGCGATCGCCAAGAATCTGAGACTGCCGGTCAATCATCTCCACTAATTTATTCGCCATTTCAAGAATCTTTAAAAATCAGGCGGCGAGTAAGATTGCCGCCCGGTATAAAATGCAAAGTTAATCAAAATTTTTGATATAGGGAAGCCTTTCTCTCAAAAGTTATAAACCTAATGGAACGGGCGGATGTCGCGTGTAGTGAATCAATGCACATTGGACGCTCCGATGATGACAGGAACAGCGGAATTGAGACCGACATACGTTGCGTCGGGATGTCGCTCCGTGAAGCGTGTTACTGACTGTGCGGCCTCTTCGGGCGTGGCGTATGAGCCGATGCATACTATGAGCATCTCCTTGTCGTTTTGCGCCACAATAGCACCGGAATAATCTTGCGAGAGCCGTTCCCTGTGGCTGAGCGCATTGGCATTCATCTTATATGCCGCTACTGCGACGTTATAGCGCTGAAGCGGGCCTTCTCCGTCGATCAATTTCAGCGGTTCATAGCGTACGAAATACTCTTTCCCGCCAATGGTCTGCGTTTGGGGAGCATTATCGTCTATCAGTTTGCCGCCGGGGATATAGATATCGGGATCTGTGGCGTCCTTCTGTCTTTTTTGTATGGCTGCGTCGTAGGCGGCTTTATAGTTTTTTTCAGTAGGCTTGCAGGCCGGCAGCAGCATAAGTGCTGCCGCCGCCAGCAAGATTGTAAATTTGAATCTCTTCATTATTCAGCTGGGATGAGGATACGCGTTTCACGAGGTGCGAAAGTGCGCATCTTTGTTTCCGGTATGATTTCGATGACTTCTCCTGTCAGGATGTCTTTCCATTTGCTTCCTGCCGGGATAATCTCCATATAGCGTGTCATATCGACCTCGTTGTCGCGGTCCACACCGTTGAGAATTACGACCGCCTTGTCGTCGCCGGCGGCACGCTCGTAGAGATATAGCCCATTGGTAGGCATAAAGTGTTTCATCGATCCTTCAGAGATGGCTTTTGATGTACGACGCCACTTATTGAGGGTAGAGAGGAAATCGAAAGCCTCGTTCTGAAGCGGCGTACGGCCTTCGCGGGAGAATGCGTTGATGGAGTCGCCGGGGAAACCTCCGGGCATATCCTTGCGCACATTGCCGTCGCCCCCCTGACGCGTGCCCGACATGAGCAGCTCGGTGCCGTAATATATCTGCGGAATACCGGGGACAGTAAGCAGAACGGTCATGGCCTGCTTCCAAGCATCGAGAGAATCGATGTCTTTCGTGATGACGCGTTCAGTGTCGTGGTTGTCGAGGAAACGCAACACTTTCATCGGGTCGGCATAGACAAAATCGCCTGCGAAATGGTCGTAGATTTTGTTCAGTCCGTTCCATGGGTCAGTCTCAGCGGTGAAGGGCTTGAGGTCCTTGGAGATGTCCATAAATCCGAAGTCCATCACGACAGGGAGATTGTTGTCGGTCCCAAGTTTTTTAGCCAGTGCGGAGCCGCGTTGCCAATAAGATTCTGATGCCGGATCAAGATACCAACATTCGCCGACAATAGTAGCCTTCGGATATTCTTTCTCGACGGCTGAAATCCATCGCGCCATCTCTTTGGCGTCGGCGTATGGGTAAGTGTCCATGCGGATGCCGTCGATGCCGGCTTCTTCTATCCACCAGATTGAGTTCTGGATAAGATATTTCATCAGGTGGGGATTTCGCTGATTAAGGTCGGGCATCCCCTGCGTGAACCATCCGTCGGTGGTCAGGAATTTGTCATAGTCGGTAGCGTATGGGTCCTGATATGTGGAGAGGCGGTAAGAGGTCTGGATGTATTTGTTATGATTGTTTAACCAATCAGACGACGGCGGGTCAAGTACCCACGGATGCGTTGAACCGGAATGATTGAAAATCATATCCATAACGGTCTTGATGCCCCGGTCGTGAAGCATCGAAATCATACGCGCATAATCGTCGTTTGTTCCGAAACGCGGGTCGATGGCGTAATAATCGGTCGTGGCATAACCGTGATAACTGCCGCCGTGGATGTCGTTTTCAAGCACGGGATTTACCCATACGGCCGTTACGCCGAGAGAGTCGATATAGTCGATATGGTTGATCATACCCTGAATGTCGCCGCCGTGACGTCCGTTGACGCGACTGCGGTCAGCACCTACAGGATATCGGAGAGATTTGACGTTGTTGTTGGATGAATCGCCGTCGGAGAAGCGGTCGGGCATGACGAGATAGAGTACGTCGGCGGCCGTAAATCCGTTGGCGCCTTTGTTGGGCTCGCGTCGACGCAGTTCGTATTTGGCGGAATATTTCTTCTTCCCGTCGGTCCATTTAAGATTGATTTTACCCGGTTTGGTCTCCGGCGAGACGGTGAGATAGACATACTGCCAGTTGGGAGAGAGGTCGAGGCGCGCGATGCTGTCGAGCGTCACGCCCGGATAATTGAAATCAAGTTTGGCGTCGCGGATGCCGTCGGCATGTATCTGGAGCTGAAGAGATGAGTCTTGCATACCGACCCACCAGTGCGGAGGGTCAATGTCTATTTTCTCCGCGGCGTATACGGGCGATAGGCTTGTCAGTGCGAGCGCACAGAAGATGGATCTATTTAAAAATCTTTTCATGATTTTGTAGAATAAGTATTTGGTATTTTTAAACAATAATAGGGCGTGACGGGATTTTTAAGTCCCGGCACACCCGTATATGTTCAATCATCTATTATTTCTCACCGTTAGTCCACCTGAATAATCAGATAGGGTGTGCGGCTCCAGAATTGCGACGGATTGGTGATTTTGATGGTCTTCGTTTTGTCGGCGTTTTCTACGATGGTGTAAGAATCGGCAGGCATATTCGACCAGATTTTCACTTTCTTGCTATTGGTAGGAATAGTCGTGAGCGAACGCTTGTCAGCTGTAGTGAAGTAGCTGGAGTTGTATTCACCCTGAAGCACTTTCGTCGCGCCGAGGAATTTCTTCTGAAGGATGCCCTGTTTCTTCAGCTCCTTGTTGGTGCCGATGGCGAAGTAGACCTTATTGAGTTGATTTTCAGCAGCTACGGTCTCTTGCTGAGCCTGCTCCTTGGCTGCTGTTTCAGTCTTCACTTGTTCCTGAGCTGTGGCCACCTGAGTGTTGAGTTCAGTGATCTGGCCTTTTGCACTGTTGAGGTCTTTCTCAAGCTGAGCGATCTTTTCGTCCTGCTGGGCGATGTGAGATTTGAGCTGTGCGATGGTCTTGGTCAGCACGGCATTATTATTGTTGCTGCTCTTGAGTTTGGCTTCCATATCGTTGAGCAGCGACTTGTTGGCGTTCAGACGGGCGCGGATATTGGCCAGATTCTGGCGGATTTCAGCGCGGCGGTTCGGGTTTTCACCATTGCCAAGATTATAAAGAAGACCTTCCTGAGTATTGATCGAGTCAAGACCGGAGTAGATGTCTCCCATAAGAAGCATAAGCGAGTCGTTGAAGCTCGTGGCCTCTTGGTAATCTTCGCTTAATTCCACAATCTTCAGAGAATCCTCGTTCAGCTTCTCTTCATGCTTGCTGTTACAAGCTGTAAATATCACAGCCGCTGCAGCGATTAAGACAAAGCTTTTTTTCATAATACCTTAAAATTTAGTTATATATAAAATTAGTAATCGTGTTCTTCATCTTCGGATGCATAACGTTTTTCTCGTTTTCCCTCCTTTGATTTTTTGCCACTTATCACAATAACAATTTCTCCCTTGACTTGGTTCAACGAGAATTGAGCTTCAAGATTGCCGAGGGTATCGCGGTGGATTGTCTCGTGTACTTTGGAAATCTCACGACATACGGCGGCGTCGCGGTCCGCGCCGAAATATTCGACAAGCTGTCGCAGCGTGCGTGCCAGTCGTTTAGGCGACTCATAAATCACAATCGTCCTTGGCTCTGCAGCAAGTTCTGACAGACGTGTGGCGCGTCCTTTCTTAGGGGGTAGAAATCCTTCGAAGACGAATCTGTCGCAAGGGAGACCGCTGGCCACTAATGCCGGCACAAAGGCTGTCGGGCCGGGAAGACATTCCACCGTAAGCCCAAGTCGGCGACATTCGCGCGAAAGCATAAAGCCGGGGTCGGAAATGCCCGGTGTGCCGGCGTCGGAAATCAACGCGATGTTCTCTCCACCCTCGATGCGATGAGCCATTGCCTCGCACGTTTCGTGTTCATTGAATTTATGGTGGCTCGCAGTCGGCGTATGGATGTCGAAATGCCGCAGAAGAACGGAGCTGGTACGTGTGTCTTCCGCAAGAATCAAATCGGCTTCTTTCAGCACGCGGATTGCGCGTGCGGTCATATCTTCGAGATTGCCGACAGGTGTCGGCACTATCGTCAGTTTTCCGCTCATATTACTGAATGGGTGAGGGTTGGCGTTTATCTCATCAGAGCATCAAAATAACGGTGTATGACGTCCATAAACTGTCTTACCTCGTTTTTGTCAGGATTAAGCTCCAGCTCATTGAGGAAATAATCTTCCGCTTCGTCATAATTGTCCATCTGAGAGATCTGGTTGAGACAGTTTTCAAAGTCTTGCCTTGAATTGTGGAACAATTCGCGTGTGAAGAGGTAACGGTCGTTAATGCTTATTACGGGACGTGGCTGCGGTGACTTTGTCGGCGCAGGCGTGACAGATATTCCTTCCACTGCGGTCACCTCAGCGGCTACGGTATGTTCGGAATTGGTATTTTCGTCTGCCGCCTTCTCTTCAGGATTTTCCTGTGGACCGTAAACTTCCGCTCTCGGCGCAACCTCCGGCGCTTCGTTCACCTCTGCCATAAATCCTGAATTGATTGCTTCTACCGGCTGCTGTGTCTCCTCCGAAGTCTGAAGTTCCGGTACGGGCGTTACCTCCTCATCGGCATCCTCGGCTTCCTCCATTTCGGCGGCTTCGGCCTCCTCCTTCAGGTTGTCGACCGTTTCGTCCTCCACCTGAGCCGATTCTTCAGCCACGTTTTCTTCTTCTTCCTCATCCTCTTCAAGAGAATAAGAGGAGTTCTCGTCGTCGAGAGCGGACGCGGTGCCTCTGCGATACTTATCGTAGGAGTCGTTCTGCCACTCTGCGGTGAAATCGGCCATCTCGTAAATCTTTGAAGTGATGAGTCCGTTTATGTGTTCGTCGCTGTCGCGACGTGAAAGGGCGAGAAGCAGCAACCCTTCAAGCTCGTAAGCCCGGTTAAGAAGGTCGCCCAAATGTGCGTGTCTGAGATTTGCCATAGTTTATATTATATGGATTTATTATTTGAATATATCGAGGAGAAGATTGGCTACTGCGCGACGAAGCGATGCGCGGTTGCTGAAATCATTGGCCATAACGACAACGACGTGTGTAGGTGCGAAATCATCGTCAAGCTTATAACCTGCGTAACACTGTACGCCGCTCATACTGCCTGTCTTCATTGCGATATAAGCATCGAGATCTGTCCCTTTCAGGAAGCCGCGCAGAGTGCCTTCCTGTCCGGCGAGCGGGAAGTAAGAGACGTAGTCCACATCTTCCGACATAGCTTTCAGCACGTTCCCCAAGAAATTGGCCGTGAGCCGGTTGCTGCGAGAAAGTCCGGATCCGTCAATGATTCTGACATTTTCCATCGGCATGCCGGCCCTCTTCCAGAAGGCTGCTTCCTCGGTGGCGCCGGCCGTCGTTGAGCCTTCCTTGCCGCGACGCAATGCGTATGTGCGCAGGAACGTTTCGGCAAACATATTGTCGCTGCGCATCATGCACGAGCGCATTATGTCGAAGATTGGTGCTGAACGGTGTTTGAGCAGAACGGAACGCTTAGACGGAAGAACCTCGCGATTACCAACCATAATACCCTCGGATTTCAAGGCTGCCAAGAGACGGTTGATGAATATTCCGGCCGGATTTTTGACAGCGCTTTTCCCGACACGGTTGTCCTCGAAGTTAAAACCGTGGACGCCTGTACCGTAATAGGTGCCTTTGTCGCCGGTCGACCAGCTTTCGGGTTGTTCGGGACCACTGAAAATCTTCTGTTCCACAGCTACCTCGCCGGTAATTGACTTAACCCCTTTCTTCTTTAGCGCCGAGATGATTTCTTTCACCAAATCGGCCGATTTAGGCTCGTATCGTGAATTGATTGTCGGATCGCCAGAGCCTTCGATGAGTAGGTTTCCCTGTAATTCGCCGTTGCGAACGGGCCCTTCCAGCCATACGTTTGTGATGTAAACGTCATCCGGTTCTGTATGCTGCATCAGCGACGCTATCGTGAGCGATTTCATAATTGATGCAGGCAGCAACGGCTTGTCAGCGTTCATGCTCGCCACTGTCTTTCCGGTTTTCAAATCGATTATGATTACCGATGTGCCTGAAGCGTTTACAGCCGGGTCGCTCTTGAATTTCTCAATGGGCGATTGGGCGACGGCGTATTCGGCGCATAGCGACAGGATTGCCGTCACCAGTATGTGAAATATCAGTCGGTGGCTCATAATCAGCTTCTTATAAGAGGCACAATAGCAATATCCTCAATTTATATTTGCAAATTTAGTAAAAATATTCATACCCTGCAAATTACAATTGTAAATTTTATATAACTTGTAAAGGCGCGGTATCTTGGGCGTGGCAGACGCACTTTTATTTAACAACCCGGAATAAATATATGTTGAGATTTGGACGTGAATAAATAAATAAGTACTTTTGCAGAAAGAAATAATTGTCTGCGTATGAGTGAAATTGAAGACCGGCGCCCATATACCTTCGATCGTGTGGTGCGCATCATTTTCTCGATTTGTGCGGTAATCGCCGTCCTTTTCGTGCTGAATTTGCTTAAAGGGGTTCTTTTGCCTTTCCTTGTAGCATGCCTCATCGCTTATATGCTTGAACCGATTGTGAAATGGAATAAGAAATGGACTCACCTCAATTCGCGTTTCATTCCAGTCATACTTACCCTGATAGAGGCGAGCGCTGTATTCGCGGCAGCCTGCTACATCGTCATTCCGTATCTCATCACCGAGGCAACCGAGATGACCGATCTGTTGAAAAGATACGCCACAACGCAAATCCATATCCCTTATCTATCCGAAAGTATTCATGCATGGATTCGGGACAATATCAATTTCAATGAACTCGCACGTCTGATCTCTCGGGAAGAATGGATGGCTATCATCAAGAAAACTCTCGCAGGTTCATGGAGCTTCTTAAGTTCCGGTATGGCCGTGATAATCGGAATCCTGAGCTGGCTCATCGTCATCCTTTATGTTATATTCATTATGCTTGACTACGAGCGACTTTCTCTCAGCTTCCGTCAGCTCGTGCCACACGCACACCGCAGACGCGTCTTCCGTATCTTTGACGATGTCAAAAACGCCATGAACCGTTATTTCCGTGGACAGTCGCTTATTGCACTTCTTGTCGGTATCCTTTTCTCCATAGGTTTCTGCATAATTGACCTGCCGATGGGCATTATGTTCGGCCTGTTCATCGGTGTCCTGAATATGGTGCCTTATCTCCAGTTGATTTCGCTGCCGATTGCCGCCGTCCTTTGCATTGTGGCGTCTGTTACAGACGGTGTCGGATTCTGGCAGATATTTTGGGAAACCATGGCAGTATACGTAATAGTACAGTGCATTCAGGATCTTGTCCTGACTCCAAGAATTATGGGACGCGCCATGGGACTTAACCCCGCAATAATTCTTCTCTCTCTCTCTATATGGGGCTCGTTGCTCGGATTCATGGGGCTCATTATTGCCTTGCCTCTCACTACGCTGATACTTTCGTATTATGATATGTACGTTATACAGCGGGTGCAGCAGAAAGACAGGCTGCGCGCATTGCGGAATAATTTTCACGACAGTTCAATGTAATCGTGCTAAAAATACAAAATAAAGGCAGCCTCTTTTCAAGAACCTGCCTTTAATTATTATAGTCTCAACGCATCAGAGTGTCAAAATTGCTCCGATGAAAAGTGGCAACCCTGAGCTCTTCTCTGTAATTACAAATATGAACGGCCGATTGACGATAAAGTCGCTCTTTTCGAAATCTGAATAGTCGCCCCCCACCATAGATATTTCAGTCACAGAAGAAGCTTTTATCCCTTTTTCGTCAAAAGCGATTTTGCTTCCCTGACTCATTCTCAAATCCATTGTTTCGGCGCCACAGATTATTCCGGGAAAATGAGCGGATGGAGAAAAAGTTTTAGACAATCCGACAGCCTCGGCTGTTTCTCGGTTCAAGACAAGTTTAGCCGAAACGCTGAATTTCGGAATTCTCAATTCGCCCTTTATCCCTTTAATCGCAAAATCGCGACTTGAGAGAGTATTCTTGTCAAGTTGCGAGATGACATCATAGAGGGTTACGTTTTCTTCAGGAAGTATAATGCGACAATTGAATGCGCCGAGTCCCATAGGAAGGTCGATGAAAGAAAAAATGTCGCCGAAGGAAATTGTTTCTGTAATCATTTTGCTCATCGACTCAACCTTTGATATTGTCCCGTCAGTATTATGGAAATCAGCCCTGCGTGTATTGTCTACGTCGAAACTTTTGTTCCATGGTGTCTTCAGACAAAGAGTATTGAAGAGAAAAACATCTCCTTTCGGAAGAGAGGTGAAATAAGCAGGAATCAATCCTTCAGTGTTTTTTGAAATCCATCCGTTCATCGTCACAAGGTCAGTCTCATTGCCCGACAGTGTGATAGCTACACTTTTGAAATATCGTGACAGAATATCGGATAATTCAGTGTTTGTCATAATTCCCGGAGCTGTAAAAACAGCATTGGCCATGCTGAATGTAGAATTCGGACTGAGATCCCCTGTCTCGTCAAGACAGCGAGCTGCAAAACTGTTGAGCGCATCTCTTCCCGGCGTGTCCAGTGCATTGCATATCTCCGCGCATATTTCTTCATCACCGCCGTTTGCCAGCATAGACAGTCCCATATACATTCCGACAGGCGAGATACAAAAATTTGAGTTGTCTGACTGCCCTGCTGTGATTTTTGCCTTCATAATGTTGAGGCCTAAAGCTACAGAAGCGTCAATGATCTTTTTCTCCTGTTCGGTCACCTTGAAATGTCTAACAGTAGCCTGCTGCTCACTATTGTCCCCTGTGTTTTTATTTGGCTCATTACTGTTGCCACATGCTGTCAATATTGCAAGCAAACCGAGCAACTGCACTTTAAGTTTGGAACCTTTCATATTCTTGTTTTTTAGTTTGAGACGGTTATTTGTAAAAGCCATAGAAAATTCCGTTATTTGACCAAAATGCATTCATTTCAGTAAATTCCTCATAATTTTCATTGTCATACGCGCTTCCTCCGAATCCATTTGTTGTTGAATGGAAATAGTATCCATTGTATCTGCCATTAAATCCCCACACGCAGTGCATATAATTTGACATACTTTTAATTGTGCCTCCGCCGTTATTTGGATTCATGCTGTAAGATGTATAGACATATAAGCCGTCAATGACCCATACATGACCAGAATCTCTTTGGTAACCTGAAACAATTACCGGTTTTTTAATTTTGAGATTTTGTACGGCAATACTGTTTGAATATGTTGAGTAATATGGAGTTTGATATCCATAATTATGAAAAGTCCTTAGGATGTTTTGAGGATTGCATGAAGATTCAACGTTGTAGGACATGTCAAGATTGGTGGATGTTCCTAAATCAGCAACTAATTTTTGGAAAGCATCATTATTGGGATTATTTTTAATTGAATTCCAATTTAACGATATTCCGTTTACTGTTAATGGAAATTCAAAATAAGACATAATCATTGCAGAGGCAACTGCTGCGCATCCAGCGGATGCCCCATATTGACTCATAGGACAATATTTGTTAAGGGGGCTATACCTGTCCAAATTTTGGATTGGTTGAGATAATAAAGGTGAAACTTCTTTGACGTAGGTCGGGGATGGAACTGGATTTGGTATTAAACCTCCAGACGAAGATGGGGAAGGAAGGGACGATATGAATGATGCAATAACATCGTTGCCAATAGTATCGGAAAGGGAAAGATTCCCTTGGTCGGAGAATGCATATACAGGAAGAAGTCGATTGTCTG
>JAGAUF010000068.1 GCA_017620885.1 Muribaculaceae bacterium | reverse complement strand
TGCTCGCTGAAGAATCTGAATCGCCGCCTGACGATACTGAAAACTGCTGAGGGGGCTTGTCTCATATAAAAAGTAAGCCCAACTTCTTCCATTCAAGAAGTTGGACTCGACTTTTTATAGTTTAGCGGACAGTAATAATTTATTTTATAATTTTGCCGTGAGTCAGAACTATACTCTCCCCTCTCCCCATAGACAGTTTGCATTCGGCTCAAATCGGCGTCGGCTCCGACTGGCCCGTTTCCACTTTTGACAATACTTATCTAACATCATATTCAATGGAAAAATTTAAATGCAAATGGCTCGCGGCTTTACTGGCGATGATGCTCCCATGCTTCGCTTGGGCAGATGTCGTCGTGAAAGGCTCCGTGACCGATTCTTCCGGTGAACCTCTCATTGGAGTGACAGTACTCGAAAAGGGTACCCAAAAAGGAACGTCGACCGATCTCGACGGCAATTTCCAACTTAACGTGGCCAATGGCGCCACTTTGATTTTCAGCTATGTGGGCTACACACCTCAGGAATTGAAAGCACAGCCCTCGATGAAAATAGTGATGGCTGAAAACGCCAATATGCTCGACGAAGTCGTTGCCATCGGTTACGGCACGCAGAAGAAGAGCGTAGTGACGGCCGCAATTTCTAAAGTGGGTGAAACGGAACTTGAACTCACGGCTCCGGTGCGTATGGATAATGCCCTTAAGGGTCTTACTTCCGGTGTGACGGTGACCTCTTCGTCAGGTCAGCCCGGTGCAGCAGCCCGAGTACGCATCCGCGGTGTCGGCACTATCAACAATTCCGATCCTCTCTACATCGTCGACGGAATGCCGATTGAAGGTGGCCTCGACTATCTCAACCCCTCCGACATCGCTTCGATAGAGGTGCTGAAGGACGCCGCCTCCGGTGCCGTTTACGGTGCCCGTGCTGCCAATGGTGTTGTCCTCGTGACAACCAAACAAGGTAAACAAGGCAAAGCCAAGATTACTTACGACTTCAGCTATGGCTGGCAGAGCGTTGCAAAGAAACGCAATGTGCTCAACGCCAGCGAATACGCTATGATGATGAATGAAGGCGCCATCAATTCCGGCGTCGCTCCCTCATACGCCGACCCCGCTTCATACGGCGAAGGTACCGACTGGCAGGAACTCGTCTTCAACAACGGCGCCCCGGTGATGAACCACCAGGTTTCCGTAAGCGGAGGCTCCGAAAAAGTAAATTATCTTTTCTCACTCGGCTATTATGATCAGGAAGGTGTGATTGGCGGCAACTTCGACCGTTCCAATTATCAGCGTCTTACGCTGCGTTCCAACGTCGGCGCTACCCTCTTTGACGAGTCAGCCAAGCGCACTTGGCTCAACAAAGCCACTATCCAGATGAACCTCTCTTACGCGCGCATAAAGAGCAAAGGCATCGAGACCAACTCCACATGGGGATCGCCGCTTGGCTCCGCGCTCGCAATGTCGCCAATCCTGACCCCATATCTTGAAAAAGGGAGTGCAGAAGAGGCTTATCAGCTCAGCTACCTCGCCAACCAGTCAGCTTACGTACCTATGTACGGAGACGATGGACGTCTCGTTATGGTGCCCACCGCCTTCGGTAACTTCCAGGAAATGAGCAACCCGATCGCCAATCTCCTTCTCCCCGGAAACAAAAACTGGAGCCACAAATTCGTCGGAAACTTTATCGGCGAACTCCAGATCTGGGACAACATCAAATACCGCATCAGCTACGGCGCTGACCTCTCCTTCTGGGGATATAACGGCTATACTCCTATCTACTATCTGCGTGACGGCGGTTATTCCGACCACTCTTCAGCAGTTTCTACCTCAGAACGAGGCACTGTATGGCAGATAGAAAACATCCTCTCATACGACAAGACCATCGGCGACCACTCTTTCGCTATTGTACTCGGCCAGTCAGCCAAGGAAAGCAGCGGATTCTATCTCGGTGGCTCGCGCAACCATATCATCAACTATGACCGTCCGTGGATAGACGCATCAACAGGTCTCGCCGCAGACGGCGACATGAGTGTCTGGGGCGCCCCGAACGCAAAAGCCCGTCTGGCTTCATATTTCGGCCGTGTATCATACGACTACGCTTCCCGCTATATGGTACAGTTCACGATACGCCGCGACGGTTCCAGCCGATTCGGAGCAAACAACCACTGGGCAACATTCCCCTCTGTATCCGGAGGTTGGAATATCATGAACGAGCCCTTTATGGAACGTTCCCTCGGATGGCTCAACAATTTCAAGCTCCGTGCATCATGGGGTAAGAACGGTAACGAGAACATCGGCAACTTCCAGTATGTCGCCCTTACCTCTACCAACAACAACGCCATCTTCGGCAATCCCGGACAGATCACCATCGGTACGAAACCCTCTCAGCTCGCCAATCCCGACCTGCGTTGGGAAGAGTCAGAATCCACTGATGTCGGTATCGATCTCGGTTTCCTCCAGAACCGCATCACATTCACGGCCGACTGGTTCCTCAAAAACACCAACGGCATGCTGATGACGATGTCTCTGCCGCAGTATGTCGGCGAATCGATTCCTGTCGGCAACGTCGGCAAGATGCGCAACTGGGGTCTTGAGTTCGACCTCGGCTACACCGATACATTCTTTGACGGTCTGCAGGTTCACGTTGGTCTCAATGCATCTTATCTCCGCAACAAGCTCATCGCTTACGGCAACGAGCAGGGTTGGGCCAACCTCGATTCTTTCCAAGGCACCGGCACGATACTCCGCGCTGAAAACGGCCTTCCTTACCCGTTCTTCTACGGCTACAAGACCGACGGCGTAATCCAGAATCTCGCAGAGGCCGAAGAATACAATTCCAAATACGGCACTTCGCTCGTTCCCGGTGACGTTCGCTTCGTCGACGTAGACAACAGCGGCACAATCACGGAAGACGACCGCACCAACATCGGTAACGGTACGCCCAACTGGACTTATGGCGCCAACATCACGCTGGCGTACAAGGGATTCGACTTCAGCATCTTCTTCCAAGGCGTGGCAGGCAACGACATCTACGACGCAACACGCCGCGTGGACGCACGTTCGGTCAATCTCCCCAGCTGGATGCTCAACCGCTGGACCGGTGAAGGCACCTCCAACCGTATTCCGCGTTACGTTATCGGCGACGGTTACAACTGGCAGTCATCCGATCTTTACGTATACGACGGTTCTTTCTGCCGACTCAAAAATATGATGCTCGGCTATACCATCCCGCAGAATCTTACGCGCAAGATAGGCGTTCAGAAATTCCGTGCCTTCGTCGCAGTCGAGAACCTCGCCACATGGACCAAATATCACGGATACGATCCCGAAATTTCCTCCGGTTCCGACAATTCGTCGGGCGTCGATTTCGGTGTTTACCCACAGGCCCGTACGTGGACTATCGGATTCAATATCGAGTTCTAATCACTCTTAAATCATTAAGGAAATTATATGAAAGCAATATATAAATCAATCGGTATAGCTCTGGTAGGCCTCTCGCTGACGGCTTGCGGCGATGACTTCCTCACGGTGACTTCTCCCACACAGGAAGACTCTTCAGAGTACTTTACGACCAAAGCGCATGTCGAGGAGGCAGTTGTCGCTGCCTACGACCCGATGCACTGGACTGACTGGAGCATGGGCAACTATGAGCCTTACACCCTTATGTCAGACATTATGGCTGACGATCTCTGGGTGGGTGGCTCTGACAAGAACGACAACCAGAACTGGCATCTGATGGCCAACTATGAAGCCACTCCTCTGAAAGTCATCACATCTATTTGGATTGACGGGTTCTCAGGAGTGAAACGTTGCAACGATGTACTCGAAGACATCCAGTCCGAAATCGAAGGCGCAACTGCCGACGATCTCAAGTATTTCGAGGCTCAGGCCCGTGTACTCCGCGCTTATTATGCCAACTGGCTATGGAAATTCTACGGCAACGTGCCTTATTTTGACAAGAACCTCCAAGAACCGTATATCACGGAACAGATTACGGCCGACCAGCTCTATGAGAAAATGATCGGCGACCTTGACGCTGCGCTCGCACTCGATGTTCTCCCGATGAAAGGCACAGACACCACGTTCGGCCGAGTTACTAAAGCTATGGCATATATGCTCTACGCCGAAATAGTCATGTATCAGAAGGACGATACGCGTTATCCCACGGCTCTGAAATATATGAAGGAAATCATCGAATCCGGCGAATATTCCCTCAATCCCGACTATGCTCAGATATTTGAAGAAGCGGGTGAATGGTGCAACGAGTCGATTTATGAAATCAACTACATTTCCGAGAACGCGGCACGCGACTGGGGCGCGCCTCTGACGGCAGGCGGCACAGTTCTCCCGACGCTTATCTCGCCCAACAACTGGCCCAGCGGTCAGGACGGCCACAATACAGGGTGGGGATTCTGCCCCGTACGCCTCTCAACGTATGAGATGTTCTCTGCCGACGACGCACGCCGTGACGCAACTTGCTGGGATGTTCGCGCCTTCGACGGGACTTACAACAAGCGTTATCAGGATGAAGGCTTCTTCCTTCAGAAATATTCCGCACGCGCCGACGGCAATGCGGGACAGGTGGCTTCAGGAGAGCTGAACTATAACAACAACTGGCGCATCTACCGCTACTCTGAAACTCTGCTCAACGCAGCCGAACTGCTCATCCTGACCGGCGGCAGTGCAGGTGAAGCAGCCGGATACCTCAATCAGGTCCGCCATCGTGCCGGACTGCTCACAGAGCTTCCTGCAACAATCGACAACATCATCGAGGAGCGTCATCTTGAGTTCGTAGGCGAAGGCAAACGTTACTGGGATCTGATTCGTTCCGGCAAAGCCGCCACGACCCTTGTCCCTGACGAGTACGGCTACCGCACCAACTCATGGACTGCCAACAAGAAATATCTCCCGATTCCCCAGAGTGAAATCGACCGCGCTCAGGGCACGCTTACACAAAACCCCTATTAATTGACAAATTATGAAACTGAACATTAAATATTTCTTTGTTGCTATGATGGCGTGCCTCGCTCCGGCGTTGCTCTCATCCTGCTCCGAAGACGACGTTTACAACGTCGACATCAACGGTGTCCCGGAAGCCGCCGCTTACGTAGACAACGTGATTATCAACGTCGACCAATCGACAAATACCGCCTATTTCGAGTTTACAGGCAAGGGCGTATATCCCGTATGGATCGTGGACGGTAAAAGCTACTCTTCCACAATGGCTTTCTCGAAATTCTACCGCAAGGCAGGTGAATACTCCGTAGAAGTGAAAGTCGGGAATGCCAACGGCATCTCAACAGGAACTATCAACAAAAAGTTCACTATCGACAAGACTCAGATGAACGGCTTCGGCGGTTTCGTCTATGAAAGCGATTTCAACCTCTGGACGAAAGCCACCAAGCAGATCAACAGCTACTATTACGCTCCCGGATGGTCGCAGATCGCTGATCCGGCCACTACCTTTGACGGCGACACCTTCACCCTCACGCTCCCTGAAGCCACCACTGACCAGTGGCAGGCACAGATGCATGTCGGCACCAACATCTCTCTCCCGCAGGGCGAACACTACGATGGTTCCGTTATCTTCACTGCTTCGCAAGACATCAACAATGTCACAATGAAGATTCATCCCGACGGCGACGACGACGATTCCCACTCTTTCTTCTGCAACCAGAAAATCAATCTCACAGCAGGCGAACCTCAGGCATTCTTCTTCAGCGACCTTGAAGCTGCAGTCGATATGAACAACCTCGTCTATACCTTCGACTTCGGCGGTAACCCCGCAGGCATCGAAATCATCATCGAGAACATCGTCCTGAAGAAACATTCCGACGATGACGGCACAATTCTTCCCGAGATCCCGACAGAAGCTGAGCCGGTTTGGGTTGATGCCAACTCCGCCGACAACCTCTGGCACGGAATCGACTTCACTATGGGCTATTACTACGCTCCCGGATGGTCGCAGATCGCCGATCCCGGATTCTCCGACAATGGCGACGGATCCTACACGTTCACGCTCCCCACGGCAGCTCCCGAACGCTGGCAGGCTCAGTGCCACTTCGACACCAATATCTCGATAGCAGATCCCAATGAGGAATATGACTTCATGTGCCTCATCGAGAGCAACGTCGATATACCCGCTGTTATGTTCAAGCTCGTCGAAGCTGACGAAGGAGAGACAAAGCACGACAACAACTACTATTTCGCTGACGAAATGGCTATTCCCGCAGGTGTTCAGACGAAATTCTGGCGCACGAAAGTGAAACCCAACGAGGGTACCGCTCCGCACGCTCTTAACTTCTTCCTCGACTTCGGCACATGTCCCGACAATACCGAAGTCAAGATCAGCAAGATCATCCTGCAGAAACACCACGATTAATCCTATAGCGCTCAAGGGACTCCGGAACGTATTTCCGCACCGGAGTCCTGTCCGGATTTATTTCCGGAACGCTGACGAAACTCTATGAAGTAGAGTACTATTTCTCATGAGGCCGGTGACCGACTGATGCCGGACGCCGGCCTCTCTTCCTTTTTCCCCGGATAATCTCCTTTTAAATTCCATTAGATCACGAATACGAGATGAACATTTTCAAGACAATCCTTTCACTCTTCATTCTCTCTCTTACACTTACTGCCTGCGGAGGCAATTCCGACGACCCCTCTCCGGCACCCGATGCGCAGATAACACTCTCTGCCAAATCCCTCGATTTCGATTCTCAGGGTGGTTCCGCATCTGTAACGGTCAATGCCTCCACGGAATGGGATGCACAGACCAACGACAGCTGGATTTCCCTCAAAAACATCGGCTCGCTCGAACGTGAGGGACGCATCGATATCAACGTAGAAAACAATAGCTCTCGCAATAGCCGCACCGGAACTGTCATCGTGATATGCGGAACAGCCCGCGAGACAATCACTATAAATCAAAAAGGATTCACTCCCGCACCCACCGACCCTTCAATCGAAGTACCCGAAGGATACGAACTGGTATGGGCTGATGAATTCAACGGATCTGCCCTCTCTTCCGACTGGACTCACGAGGTGCAAAATTCCGGTTGGGTAAACAATGAACTGCAAAACTACGTCAACGGCTCATTCGACGGCAAACCGGTCACGGAGGTCAGCGACGGCACGCTTAAAATACACTGTTTCAAAGCCTCCAATGGCAAAGTGTATTCCGGACGAATCTATGCCAAAGTAAATCAAGGCTGGAAATACGGTATCTTTGAAGCTCGAATAAAGCTGCCCGTAGGCAAAGGAACTTGGCCGGCTTGGTGGATGATGCCCGCAAATAACGATTTCAACGCATTGCCGTGGCCAAAATGCGGCGAAATCGACATTATGGAGGAGGTAGGCTATCATCCCAACTATACCTCGTCATCCATACATTGCGAAGCTTACAATCATGTAAAAGGGACGCAGAAAACAGCCGAAAGACTTACCGCAGGAGCGCAGACCGATTTCCATAATTACCGTCTCGAATGGACGGAGGATTATATCCGCACATACATTGACGGCAAGCTCCTTCTCAGCTTCACCAACGACAAGAAAGGCAACATCGACACTTGGCCTTTCACTCGTGCGTTCTATCCTATCCTCAATCTTGCATGGGGAGGCTCTTGGGGTGGTGCGCAGGGCATCGACGAGTCTTGCCTCCCGGCTACTATGGAAGTGGAATATGTACGTATTTTTCAAAAAAAGTAATATCGCCTCTTCCGGATTATCTGAATAAACATAACCTCTTCCCCTTGATATGAAATTACTTACAATTAGAAAATCTCTCGTATTCATACTCTTGCTTGCCGCTGCAACCCTAACGGCATCAGCTGCTCCGCAGTCTAAAGACGCTTTTGTGCGCGTCAAAGGCGTCGACCTCGTCAAACCTGACGGCAAGAAACTCTTCATCCGCGGAACGAACCTCGGCAACTGGCTCAATCCCGAAGGATATATGTTCGGATTCTCAAAAGTCAATTCCCCTCGCTTCATCAATGAGATGTTCTGCCAGCTTGTAGGCGAGGACGCAACGGCCGATTTCTGGCAAAATTTCAAAGACAATTACATCACCAAAGCTGACATCGACTATATTGCATCGACCGGCGCCAACACTATCCGCCTCCCCTTCCATTATAAACTCTTCACCGACGAAGACTATATGGGACGCGCCTCGGGACACGACGGATTCCAACGAATAGACAGTGTAGTCAGCTGGTGCCGCGACAATGGGCTTTACCTCATTCTCGATATGCACGACGCACCCGGCGGACAGACGGGTGACAACATTGATGACAGCTACGCATATCCCTACATCTACGAAAGCGAACGGGCACAACAGCTGTTCTGCGACATCTGGGCACGCATCGCGGACCGTTACGCCGACGAACCCGTCATACTCGGCTATGAACTAATCAACGAGCCGATAGCTCATTTCTTCGAAAATAAAGATGAACTCAACGCCTTGCTCGAACCACTGCAGAAACGCGCTGTGGCCGAGATCCGCAAACATGACAAAAATCATATCATACTGCTCGGTGGTGCCCAATGGAACAGTAATTTCGCTCCCTTCACCGACTGGAATTACGACGACAACATTATGTACACCTGCCACCGATATGGCGGCGACGCAACAAAGGAAGCCATAGCGCATTTTATCGATTTCCGCGACAATACGGGGCTCCCGATGTATATGGGCGAGATAGGCCATAATACCGACAAATGGCAGGCGGATTTTTGCAAAGTATTGGAAGACAACAACATCGGTTATACCTTCTGGCCTTACAAAAAAATCGGCGATTCGTGTATGATGGGAATCACCCGGCCTGACGGTTGGGACACAATCGTAAAATTCGCCGAAGGACCCCGCGGCTCTTATTCTGAAATCCGCGAGAACAAACCCGACCGCTCCACGGCCATCGCTCTGATGAATCAATTCATCGAAAACGCACGCTGCGCAAACTGCACGCCCCAAAAGAGCTATATCGAGTCAATTGGACTCAAACCTTAACATCCATATAAAAACAAAATCTTACCAGATATGAAACGAACAGGAATATTGACCGCTACCCTCATTCTCGCCGGAGCTTCTCTTCAGGCTATCGTCCCGGCAACACCTTCCGAGAAGGCAAAGATGGACAAGTTCATCTCCGAATTGATGGCAAAAATGACCCTCGAAGAGAAACTCGGTCAGCTGAATCTGCCCCCCTCCGACGACATTGTGACCGGACAGACTATCAACAGCAATATCGGCGCCGCCGTAGCTCGCGGAGAGGTAGGAGGCACCTTCAATATCAAAGGTGCGCAGAAAATCCACGAGCTGCAGAAAGTGGCGGTCGAGAAATCACGCCTCGGAATCCCTCTACTCATAGGTATGGACGTAATCCACGGATACGAAACCGTGTTCCCGATTCCCCTCGCGCTTTCCTGCACATGGGATATTGCCGGAATTGAGAACTCCGCCCGCATCGCGGCAAACGAGATGAGTGCGGGAGGCATCTGCTGGACCTTCTCGCCGATGGTCGACATCAGCCGCGACCCGCGCTGGGGACGTATGTCGGAAGGATCAGGCGAAGATCCCTATCTCGGATCAGTCATCGCAGAAGCGATGGTTCGAGGTTATCAGGGGAAGGATTTAAGCGCGAAAGACAATGTGATGGCCTGCACGAAGCATTTCGCCTTATATGGCGCATCCGAAGCCGGACGCGACTACAACACTGTCGATATGAGCCGATATAGAATGTATAATGAATACTTCCCGCCATATAAGGCAGCCGTCGACGCCGGAACAGGCTCCGTTATGTCATCTTTTAACCTCGTGGACGGAATCCCCGCCACCGAGAATAAATGGCTCCTCTCAGACGTGCTTCGCGATCAATGGAACTTCGGCGGATTTGTTGTGACCGACTACGGATCAATAGGTGAAATCGTAGTACATGGCCTCGAAAGCCTCCCCGAAGCATCCGTACGATCACTGAAGGCCGGCACGGATATGGATATGTGCGCCTTCGGTTTCATCGGAACACTTAAGAAAAGCCTCGAAGAGGGGAAAATTACTATGGCAGAAATCGATACGGCCGTACGCCGCATACTCGAAGCAAAATACAAACTCGGTCTCTTCGAAAATCCGTACAAATACAATGACGTAAAACGCGAAAAGAAAGATATTTATACACCCGAACATCGCGCCGAAGCACGTCGCCTTGCTACTGAATCATTCGTTCTGCTGAAAAACGAAAACAATCTTCTCCCCATCGAGAAAAAAGGAAAAATCGCACTCATCGGTCCTATGGGCGACAGCCGCAAGAATATGGCAGGCACATGGAGCGTGGCAGCAGTTCACGACAATTACAAATCTCTCAAAGAAGGACTTGAAGACGCCCTGAAAGGGAAAGCCGAACTTCTCTATGCCAAAGGGAGCAACCTCTATGCCGATCCGAAACTGGAGGCCGCCTGTACAGTCTTTGGCCACGATATGCGCGATCCGCGAAGCGAAGAGGAGCTCCTCGCCGAAGCATTGAAAGTGGCAGATGAAGCTGACGTGATACTCGCAGCTATCGGAGAAGCATCCGAATCAGCCGGCGAATCCTCGTCGCGCACGGAGCTGACTCTCCCCGATACACAGCAACGCCTTCTCGAAACTCTCCTCGCAACCGGGAAACCCGTTGTGATGATCAACTTCTCCGGACGCCCGACGGTTCTTACTTGGGAAGCTGAACACGTCCCGGCAATACTCAACGTATGGTTCGGAGGATCTGAAGCTGCCGACGCTATCGCTGATGTAGTATTCGGCGACGTATCTCCATCCGGAAAACTCACAGCGTCAATGCCCTACAACGTCGGACAGATACCCGTATATTACAATCACTTCAATACGGGACGCCCCAAAATCGAAAACAACCCCGACTTCCAGAAATATCGCTCCAACTATATTGACGCACCCAACGAACCCCTCTATCCCTTCGGATACGGTCTGAGCTACACTACTTTCGATTACAACGGTTTTACCCTTGACAGCAACGAAATGACTGCCGACGGAAAGATCAAAGCCAGCATTAACGTCACCAATACCGGCAACCGCGAAGGTCGTGAAATCGTCCAGCTCTACATCCGCGACATTCAAGGCTCCGTAGCCCGTCCGATAAAAGAACTGAAACACTTCGAAAGCGTCACCCTCGCTCCCGGCGAAACAAAAACAATAGAATTTACCGTCACTCCCGACGATCTCAAATTCTACAACTACGACCTCGATTTCGTAGCAGAACCCGGAGAATTCCAGATAATGGTCGGTCCCGACAGCCGCAACCTCCAGTCGCTCCCCTTCACACTTAAATAAGGAAACAAACCGGAATCTGAGAACAGACCAGCTTCTGTTTGACCAAAGTTACCCAACACCGGCGCGCAGACAGCGTGCCGGTGTTTGCATAATTATTATATTATCAACCTCTTGAACTATAATAACTATAAAACAAGGACCTGAGTCACCAAATCATAGTATGGGAAACAAAAGCAGCATATCCACGCGATGACGCCACAAAGAAATAACACACTGATTACCAACAGCATACAGATAATTTTACAATTTTACCTCAAAAAAACATCAAAAAATTTGCACACACCAAGAAAAAGTATTAACTTTGCACTCGCAAACGAGAACGACAAACAAAACGACTCGTCTGTAGAAAACGATGGTGTCATAGCTCAGTTGGTAGAGCAAAGGACT
>JAGAUF010000067.1 GCA_017620885.1 Muribaculaceae bacterium | reverse complement strand
GTATAATGGTTATTATGGATTCGACCGTGAAACCAAAGAACTAAAATATGTCGGAATAACAAGTAGAGACCCTGAAATCAGATTCAAGGAGCATTTACGCTCACATACTAATAAATCCGATCTCTTATTTAGAGAAATACGTTTAGACCTCTGCAGAATGGGGGCACGTATATGGGAACAGAGACAAATTAGTAAGTACGGGATGGAAAAATTTGGTGGCAAATTGTATAATTTAAGAAATGAGATAGATTCCAAGTTTTGGGGTAAATATGGTATATATGATAATGAATTATAATTATTTGATATTATTATGGCAAAACGAATTGTGACAAAGATAGGAAATGTGTTTTGCGCGGAGTTTGAGGACTTCAAGTGCTATTTTCAATACATAGCCAATGACCTGACGCAGCTTAACAGTTCCGTAATCCGTGTATTCCGCCGTCATTATCCTCTGGACTACAATCCTGTGATAGACGACATTGTAAAAGATGATATTCAGTTCTATGCCCATACAATCCTAAGAAGAGGAATAGAACTCGGTGGATGGTATAAGGTAGGAAAATCTGCCGAAATCGGAGAAGCTGAACTTTCCGAGGTGGTTTTCGGATATACGATTGATCATACCTTCATTAATTTAAAAATAAATGAGGTAGATCCTCTCACCAACTGGCATATCTGGCATGTGAACGGAGAATTTACCTGCGTTGGCAAATTGCCAGAAAAGTATCATTCTGTTCTTGAATTAGGCGATGTCTTTCATTTTGAATCAATCAGATTCCGCATGAAATATGGCTACTACTTAAGTTTCTCGATAGAATATGAAATATTAAAAAGAGTTCCGTTGCCTGATGCGGACAGCTTTATGAAGATAGAAGACGAGTCTTCAAAGACGGTGACATACTATCATTTTCACGGCGACAGAGTCGTCAGGCAGATCGTAGTCATGCCCGGTGAGAAAATCCGGCTGACCGAGCAGGAGCCAAAGAGTGGAAAATATCGTCTTTTCAAAGGTAGGTTTGGCGACATCAACTGGAATTACAAACAATTCAGAACAAAAGACGAGTTCGAATACGAATGGAACGCGACTTGCACTGATACTGAGTCTTCAGAGCAAAAGAAACAATGGCCCAGGCTTGGTGAAATATTCTTCAGTAAGGATGATTAATAGCCAGGTCATATAGAGACACTCTCGAGCCACTTTGCAGAAGGACACTTCACGCAGTGATATTTCTCAATCTGGAACTTCATCTACTTCCAATTCCGACCCATTACGCATTTTTAAGGAATGCGGAGGCTATCTTTGGCGAAAAATCCATAAATTTGCATAATGATTTCACAGAAAATAAACGAAAACAGCATACGCAAGGCTAAGACTCTGATTGACAACGCCAACGCGATAACTGTAATATGCCATACGAGCCCCGACGGCGATGCCGTAGGCTCCTCCCTCGCGGCAATGCGCGTCCTATCGGCAATCGGCAAGGACGTGCACGTTGTCGTGCCCGACGCTTTCCTTTTCTACCTCCGCGCGCTTCCCGGTGCGTCGGAGATTGTCGACTCCGTAAAATATCCTGAATTCGCCGACAAGCTCATCGCCGACACCGACCTGCTCCTTTGCCTCGACTTCAACGAGCCGTCACGCGTAGGTCGCCTGTCCGAGGCTCTGAAATCATCCAAGGCTCCCAAAATCCTCATCGACCATCATCTCAACCCGTCGATTGACGCCGACGTCATCATCTCCCATCCCGAGATGTCGTCGACATGCTATCTTCTCTTCCGCTTCCTCTGCCGCCTCGAGCTTTTCAACCTCATCGACCGTCAGGCGGCAGAATGTATCCTCGCCGGCATGATGACCGACACAGGGAACTTCTCCTACAGCTGCGACGACCCCGAGCTGTACATCGTCGAGGCTGAGCTCGTGCGCAAGGGCGTCGACAAGGCTGCGCTCTACCGCATGCTCTTCAACACCAACAGCGCCAACTGCATGAGGCTCAACTCCTACGCCATACTCCACAAGATGGAACTCTTCACCGACGCACATCTCTCACTGATAACGCTGCGCCGCGAGGAGCTAAACCGCTTCCACTACACCAAGGGCGACACCGAGGGGCTCGTCAACCGTCCGCTCGCCATTCCCGGCATCGACATCAGCCTATTCATGCGCCAGGAAAGCGACTGCATACGCGTGTCGCTACGCTCTGTCGGCGACATTCCCGTCAACATCATCGCTTCCGAGCTTTTCGGCGGAGGAGGACACCTCAACGCCGCAGGCGGAGAGTATTTCGGCACCCTCGACGAAGCCGCCGAACACCTCAAGAGCCATCTCGACGACATACGTCATCGTTTCATAGACCAGAAAAAGAAGTAATCAACCACGACAAATGAAAATACTGAAAGTATCATCCGCTATTCTTCTCCTGTGCCTGACAGCAATTGTCAACGTCTCGTGCGACGACTCCAAATCGTACGCCGAACTCCTCCAGGAACAGGACCAGTACGTCAACAATTTCCTCGCCGACAATAAAGTAATCCTTGACGTTCCCGAAGACACCGTCTTCCTCGTCGGTCCCGACGCTCCCTATTACCGCCTCGACGAGGACGCCACCCTCTACATGCAGGTCCTCGACGCCGGCACACCCGGCAACCGTGTAGCCGACGACGAGCAGATATTCTTCCGCTATACGCGCTATGCCCTCGCATCGTACCGCAACGGCAAGCTTCCTGCCGGTGAGGGCAACAACATATCGCTGAGCCCATGCTGGTTCCGCTACAACAACTACAGCATACAGTCGTCCTATAACTGGGGAACCGGCATACAGAAGCCCCTTGCGTTCCTCCCCGTCGACTGCAAAGTAAACATCGTCATAAAGGCTCAGAACGGCTTCACGCAGGAGCAGGCGCAGGTACAGCCGTACCTCTTCACCCTCACCTACGGACGCCGCCAGCAGTAACGCTAACCTTATAAAACACATCAGTATATGAGTCTGATCAAATCAAACTCAGGCATCCGCGGCACCATCGGCGGTAATCC
>JAGAUF010000005.1 GCA_017620885.1 Muribaculaceae bacterium | reverse complement strand
CTTTCGCTCGCACATCGCAAGATAGAGAAATAGGGTATCTTCTTGACACCGTAAAGCGCTACACCGAGCAGTTTTACGAACGACTCGCAGGAGCTATGGCCGTCCTTCCGGAGTATGATATGGCAGCCCGTTCACTGCTTGGCGACCGCTGTCATTTCACTAATATTCCTATCGACCTCTCCTGCCACCCTCTCTGCGATACAAATTGGGAAACGACGCTTCGCGTAATGATAGGGATGAAGCCCGGTATGGAGATTCAGAAGGGCACTGCAATTCTTCTTGAGGCGGCACGCGAGGCCGCACATCAGAGCGCCAATAAAATCGAAATAGACATCGCCTCCGGCCTCTCCTATTCCAATTACCTTCAGCGTATGCAGAATGCCCATATTGTGCTTGATCAGCTCTACGCCTATTCCCCGGCCACTAACGCACTCGACGCCATGGCTCTCGGCAAAGTCGCCGCTACGGGAGCTCAGCCCGAGTATTTCAACTATATTCACACGGAAAGCAACAACTTCCTCATCTCCCTGTCGCCTCTTATCAATGACCTTCCGGCCTATCTCTCCGAATGGTTTGCCGATCCGCAGGCACTTGCCCGGATGGGCGCAGAAGGGCGCAAGATCGTAGAACGTGAAAACGACGTCCGCATAGTAGTTCAAAAATTCCTCAACGTCTGGAATCAATCCCTATGACCGCGACCGAACTGGAAATAGCCATCTGTACCTTCGGCGATGAAGGAATCGCGCGTTTCGCATCCGGCAATCCGCCTCAGCTTGACGGCATCCGTTACACCGTGCACGTACAGCTACCCGACTCCGACGCCGAGCCCGTCGTCCCCTCATCAATCGCCGGACGAGACGACATCTCAATCATTACCCATCGCACGCGCGGCATTGCCGTCAATCGCAACCACGCCCTCGACGCATGCTCAGCGCCCCTTGCGATTATCACCGACGACGACGTCTCTTTCTATCCCGATGCGCTCCGAGGCGTCATCGACGATTTCCGCAACCGCCCGGACAGCGACATAATCGCTTATAAGGTCTTCTGTCCCGCCACGCCAAAAGATTATCCGGAAAAAGAATTTACCATCCGCGGCGGCAAAATACCAAAATTCTATTTCTTCGCAGCCTCAGAACTCGCCTTGCGTCCCGACCGCGTACGCCGACGCATCCGATTCAACGAATATTTCGGCTTCGGCACCCTCTTTCAAGGAGGTGAAGACGACATATTCCTCGTCGACGCCGTAAAAAGCGGCTTACGATGGACATTCGTTCCACGTATAATCGCCCTGCACCCTACGGTATCATCCGGCCGCCGTCCCGACCCCGAATATGCCCTCGTGCGCACAAAAGCCGCCGTCGCGCTGCGGCAGCATCCCCTCTCATGGCCCCTCCGCATGTGCGTCCGCGCAATCCGCGACATCCGCCCCTCTTACTGTCGCGGCTATACCTCAATCTCACGCTACATACGCGAATGGATGAAAGGAATCCGCCTCGCCCGTAAACACCGCGTCTTTCATCAATAATAGTAAGATAATTCATACCCGAATCCCTACGTTTCGTCACTTTTTATCCCGTATATTTGGCGTGGGAATAATTTTATCTTACCTTTGCATAAGAAACTTAAAATCTTCATAATATGAAAAAATTAATCTTCCTCGTGCTTTTCGCCGCGCTGCTCGCCCCCGTCCCCACGCAGGCCAAAACGCCCCTCGAAAAAGCACTTAAAAAAGGTATCCGTCCGAAATATGCCGACTTGATTTTTTAAATCTTGTCGGCTTTGAAGTTGTAAGGAAGGAGTTTGATTAGTTCAACTTCTTCCATATCAGGCCTGATGTTTTCAAGGGTGTGCTTAATCCAGTCGTATGGGT
>JAGAUF010000066.1 GCA_017620885.1 Muribaculaceae bacterium | reverse complement strand
ATTATGCCATGGCTCTCCGCATAAGTCGCGAATACACGGTAGGACGCATCTTCGATTCCCTTTATTTCTGCCGCCGCTGGGAAGGGAATTCCGACGCCGATCTTTCCATCGCACAGGTCAATGCCCATAACCATTACAAGGATTTCATCCGCACTCAGGAAATGGTGGCCCGCGTTTCCGCTAATGTGGCCAACGAAGTGCTACCCTTTGAAAATGGCGCCCTTTTCGACATTGATATTGATGACGACTCGGATGACGAGGACGAAGAAGATTGAGAAAATGCACAGAATTTCTGAAAAAGTACACGAGCCTATTCAAGCGCTCTACGTTTCGCAACTCCTTCAGTGGCCGTTGGCTCGCGACAATTACCACGCGCTCGACGACGTGCTGCGCCGTGATATACCGCTCGGCGATTTCCCCTCCGCGCTCCAGTTCAACCCCGCCCGTCGCCGCTCCACCGCTGCCGTAGTCGACAAGAAAACCATTGAGAAACGTCCTTGCTTCCTATGCTCGGCAAATCGTCCTGAAGAGCAGATAGAATGTCACCTCAACGATGATTTTTCCATCCTCGTAAACCCCTATCCCATTTTTCCGCTGCATCTCACCATCTCCGCAACCACGCACCGTCCGCAAGACCGCTGGCCGCTTGATATGGTGATTTGCGCCGAGAAAATGCCGGGCGTAGTATTCTTTTTCAATGGCGCACGTGCCGGCGCCTCCGCACCCGACCATCTCCATTTTCAAGCTACGGCCGACTGCGAACTCCCTATAATTGGCCTTATAGAGCGTCATCATCCTGTCTCCTGCCCCGGTCTCCGCTACTCCACTGACTTTGGCCTCGACCTCCCGTTCGGCTTCTTCAGCTTCGTAATCCCCGCAGATTCAAGCGGACAACAAGTGCTCGCACAGGCCCTCAATGTCTGCGGATTCGACCCGAAGACAGGGCGTCCCGACCGCGACCTCCTCAACGTCTTCGTATGGCTCGACCCCGCCGGCCTTCTCCGCATCGTCGCCATACCTCGCAAGGCTCACCGTCCGGACTGTTATTTCATCGAGGGAGATGGACATCACACCGTCAGCCCCGGCGCCGTCGATATGGCAGGCCTCGTCATTCTCCCCGACAAGGAAGATTTCGATTCCCTGACAGCCGATGAATTGCGCGTCATCTATGCTCAGACAGCCTTCACGCAGGATGAGTTCAAACATCTGTATATAAAATAATTATGACTCCCGTCCGCGTCCATATCCTCACAGACGGCTGTCCCGATTTCACCGACAATGCCAACGGAACTTTCACAGTGCATAACGCACTGATAGGCAAGGGATTCCATTGGCACAGCCGACGGAGCCTCACATTTAAGGGAACTCCGGAAGTAATCGACGGCAAACTCATCGAGACTATCGACATTGAAGATTATATCAGCTCCGTGATTGCCTCGGAGATGAACCCCGACGCACCCGAAGAATTTCTGAAAGCCCACGCTGTCATCTCCCGCTCATGGGTGCTCGGCAAAGTACTTCGCGTCCACGCCGATCTCTCCTCCAACGGGAAATGCCATACACCGAACCGTATTATAGACTGGAACGATACGGCTGATCATTCCGGATTCGACATCTGCAACGACGACCATTGCCAACGCTATCAAGGCCTCCCCTCCTCCGAAAAACGTTTGCTCGCCGCCCGCAATGCCACAGATGCCACCAAAGGCCTCATACTCGCCGACCGTGACGGAATCGTCGCTGACGCTCGATTCTCCAAATGCTGCGGTGGCAAAACGGAAATTTTCTCGACCTGCTGGCAGGATACCGACCCGCATTATCTCCGTTCATTCGCCGATCCACACTGCGATCTTTCCGATATGACAGAAGATGAGAAAAACGCATTTTTAAGCTCTGTACTCAACGATTACGACCGCAATACAGATTTATCCCACTGGTACCGAGAAGTGTCGTCAGAAGCCATTAAAATGCGCTTAAACGAGGTCTGTGACACATCCTTCGATTCCCTTCTCTCCATCACCCCCGTCGCAATCTCTTCTGCCGGCCGAATCCGCGAAATGAAATTCACCTTCGCCAACGGTGAAATTACCGTCGGGAAGGAACTGATGATACGCCGCATTTTCTCCGATACACACCTTCTATCCGCATACTTCACCATCGCCCGCGACGGCGACCGATACATCCTCGACGGCAAAGGGTGGGGACACGGCGTAGGACTCTGTCAGATAGGCGCCGCACGCATGGCGCTCACCGGAGCCTCATTCCACGAAATACTCTCCTTCTATTACCCCTCCGCAATTTTAAAACAGATATAAATATTCCACAATACTTATCTAATCAGTTTTATGACAATAAAAATTCTTCTCTCGGCAATTGTCTTTGGCTGCGCGTCGCTTTTCGCTCAGACCACAAAAGAGGAAATTTTCACCGACCTCAACAAGGCTGGCGGAGTATATTACGCATACCCCGTCACGGAATCCCTCAACACTGCACCCCCGAAAGGCTACAAACCGTTCTACATCAGCCATTATGGTCGCCACGGCTCACGCTATCTCATCTCGGACCGCGATTACAAATGGGTGATAGACCTGCTGCACAAAGCCGATAAGGAAAATGCCCTCACCCCTCTCGGAAAGGACGTGATGACGCGTCTCGATTCCCTTTACATTGAGACAGAGAAACGTGGCGGCGATCTCTCGCCCCTCGGAGTGCGCCAGCACCGTGGCATAGCCGAGAGAATGTTTCGCGCATACCCCGAAGTATTCAAAGGTGAAACGGAAGTCTCCGCACGCTCCACGATTGTAGTGCGCTGCGTCCTCTCTATGGATGCCTTCGTAGAGCGACTGAAGGAGCTGAATCCGAAGCTCAGGACGACCCGCGAATCCTCCGACCGCTATATGAACTATCTCAACTACCATTCCGACGAATCGAACGCCTACACCACCAAGGAGTGGAAGGAACAATACCGCAAATTCGAGAAATCCCACGTCAATCCCGACCGTCTCGTCAAATCGCTTTTCTCCGACCCGAAATTCATAGAAACGCAGGTCAATCCCGAAAGCCTTATGTGGGCTCTCTATTACATCGCTGTCGGAATGCAGGACGTCGAGACGCAGCTTTCATTCTACGACATCTTCACTCCGCAGGAGCTGTTCGACATCTGGCAGTGCTTCAACTATCGCTTCTACGTGTGCGATTCCAATTTCCCCGGCAACCGCGGTCTGCTGCTCGACAACGCCAAACCGCTGCTCCGCAACATCATCGCCTCGGCTGACGAATGTATCGCATCAGGCAAAACCGGCGTGACGCTCCGCTTCGGGCATGACGGCAACCTAATCCCCCTCGCCGGAATCCTGCGTCTCAAGGACTGCTACAATCAGGAAGAGAACCCGGCTGACTTCTACAAGGCTTTCTCAGACTTCAAGATAGCGCCAATGGCGGGCAATATCCAGATGATTTTCTTCCGCAACGACAAGAACCCGGAAGACATCCTCGTCAAATTTATGCTAAATGAGAGAGAAATATCAATCCCCGTCAAGACAGACATCTTCCCCTTCTACCGCTGGCAAGACGTAAAATCATTCTACCAGACCAAAGTCCTCCCCGACTGACACAATACCAAATATCGTAAAATATCAGCCCCGTTTCAGTGAATTTACCGAAACGGGGCTTTCTTATAGCTTTTCTTATAGCGGATCAGTCGAGCTTGAGGACTGCGAGGAAGGCTTTCTGAGGCACTTCGACGCTGCCGATCTGCTTCATACGCTTCTTACCGGCTTTCTGCTTCTCAAGCAGTTTACGCTTACGCGAGATGTCGCCGCCATAACACTTGGCTGTCACATCTTTACGGACAGCTTTGATTGTCTCACGGGCGATAATCTTCGCGCCGATAGCCGCCTGAATCGCAATGTCAAACTGCTGACGCGGGATGAGCTCTTTCAGTTTCTCACACATGCGGCGGCCGAAGCGGACGGCATTGTCGGCGTGCGTGAGCGTAGACAGGGCGTCGACGGATTCGCCATTGAGCAGGATGTCGAGCTTGATAAGGTTGGAGGGACGGAAATCGTGGATATGATAATCGAAGGATGCGTACCCCTTGGAGATGCTCTTCAGCTTATCGTAGAAATCTATCACAATTTCGCCCAACGGCATGTCGAAAGTAAGTTCGAGACGGTTACCGCTGATGTATTCCTGCTTGACGAGTTCAGCGCGTTTGCTTAGGCAAAGCGTCATAATCGGGCCTATATAGTCGGCCTGCGTGATAATGCTTGCACGGATATAAGGCTCCTCTATATGGTCGATCAGCGTGGCCTCCGGCAGCCCCGAGGGATTGTGCACCTCAGTCATGTTGCCTTTCTTATCGTATACGCGATAGGATACGTTGGGGACCGTCGTGATAACGTCCATGTCAAACTCACGTCCGAGGCGCTCCTGCACGATTTCCATGTGCAACAGGCCGAGGAATCCGCATCGGAAACCGAATCCGAGTGCTGCCGATGACTCAGGCTGAAATGTCAGAGACGCATCGTTGAGCTGCAGTTTCTCCAACGAAGCACGCAGATTTTCAAAATCCTCCGTTTCTATCGGATAGACGCCGGCAAAAACCATCGGCTTGACCTCCTCAAAGCCGTCGATAGCCTTCTCACACGGATTCTTTACGTGGGTTATCGTATCGCCAACCTTTACCTCCTTCGACGTCTTGATGCCCGAGATAATATAGCCGACATTGCCGGCCGAAAGCTCCTTGCGCGGAGACATTTCGAGCTTCAGAACGCCTATCTCGTCGGCATGATATTCCTTCCCCGTTGCGACAAATTTCACAAAATCGTCGGAATGAATAGTGCCGTTTACTATCTTATAATAAGCGATTATACCACGGAAAGGATTGAAAACGGAATCAAAGATAAGAGCCTGAAGAGGGGCGTCGGGATCTCCTGTGGGAGCCGGCACACGCTTGATGATAGCTTCAAGAATCTCGTCGATTCCCATACCCGTCTTACCGCTGGCGCGGATAATTTCCGAACGGTCGCAGCCGAGCAGGTCGACCACCTGATCTTCCACCTCGTCAGGATTGGCGCTGTCGAGGTCGCATTTATTCAGCACCGGAATGATTTCCAGATCATTCTCGATAGCCATATAGAGATTGCTGATCGTCTGCGCCTGTATCCCCTGCGAGGCATCCACGATAAGCAACGCCCCCTCGCACGCAGCGATAGAGCGCGACACCTCGTATGAAAAGTCGACGTGCCCCGGAGTATCGATAAGATTGAGGATATACTTTTCACCCTCCAATTCCCATTCCATCTGGATAGCGTGGCTCTTGATAGTTATGCCACGTTCGCGTTCCAGATCCATATCATCGAGCACCTGATTCTCCATATCCTTTGCCGCCACAGTGTTAGTGCGTTCAAGGAGGCGGTCGGCCAGCGTAGATTTCCCGTGGTCGATATGTGCTATAATACAAAAATTTCGGATATTCTTCATAATCAGACTGCAAAATTACAAAATTCCCCGGAAATAGGCAAAGCTATCGTGACGGCTTATGATATATTGTTCGGCCTCTACGAGGTCGCCCATACGAATCCCGTGACTATATTGACGATGCCGGCCGTATTTTATCGGGGAATTACCGGCCGTGTAGGGACATTGCCTTCGGCATGTCTGATATGGAAAACGACGATAACGGCGCGCCTGACGTGCCAAAGCCAAAGGCACGTCCCTACACGACTGATACACAACTGATTATCTCTACACGACCGATAATATCATCGAATAATTTATACGTCGAATCCCCGAATCGAATACTCGTCGAATCCCCGTCAGGGGATGAATAAACGTGGGTGTATCGCAGAATACTAATTGCGATACACCCACATTCTTATGTTAGGGGGCGCAGTTTACTGTACCTGAACCTTGGCTGCCTTGCGATTACCGTCTGCATCGACTACGAGCACAATATATATGCCGGAATCTACGCTTACATGATAGATATTCTTGCCATCGGCTGCGAAGTCCTTGACGAGCAGACCGTTCATCGAATAGATAGCCACATTCTCATTACCGACGAGACCTTCGATTACGATATGCTTGTCGGAATCGGTTGTGATCGTAATATTGGAATCAGGCAATTTAGCCACATCCACAGTGCCGTCTACAACT
>JAGAUF010000065.1 GCA_017620885.1 Muribaculaceae bacterium | reverse complement strand
GGATAAGGGAGGTTGGAGGCGTAATCCTCTCCGACCGGTCCGATGCCTGATTCCCAGCGTCCCTGATACCCTGTACCGTCCATATTCTCCGACATCTTCAGCGCGTACGTGGGCGTTTCGGCTTTTGTTGTAATATCGATGTATTCTTGTTTGAACATCGGTTGCATCGTGCCGGTGAGATAATCCTCCCAGTACCATTTAGCTTCTGTTTTCTCTTCCTCCGGCAACTGTGACACAGTGAAGGTCTCTTCCATCAGGGGAGTAAGACGCAGCACTTCATCGGAATTGTTAAACGTTTTAAAAGGATTGATTGTAGGCGAAGGAGGCAATCCGAGTCGCCATGACCCCCAGAAGCCGACGGGAATATCCACGTTGGCCGCTATGCGCCGTGCATTCATCGCACCATACGGAAGGAAATATGCGATTACGGGGTCTTTTGCTTCGTCAAGTTCAGGGTCTGTATAAAGATACAGCTTCATCACATTCCTGACTGTCTCTCCGTCGCCCGGATAGAATAAATCCGCTTTCCCCTTGAACTGCATACGATAGAACTCGCTGCCGTCGTCGGCAAGCGGATTATGCAGCACCCACTCGACTCCCTCGCGAACTATATCCTGCGGCTGATATTTAGTTTCTCCGTTAAGGGGGAAAGAATCGCCATTGACAATTAAAGCCGTTGATTCAGAATCAATTTTATAATTCTCCGCCCCTATGGAATAATCCAAATCATATACGCCATATTCGAGATTCGGAATTACGAAAGTTGCGTCAAAATATGGTGCAGTCTCGTACACAGTTTTATCCGTGCCCCAAAAGGGAGAGTTGCCTGTGATTATTTTTAAGGTCAAATGATTGTCCTTGCGCCCATATTCAGCGTAAATACTTATGCCTCCTACCAAATGAGCGTTTTCCCAATTGTAAGGGATAATATTATATCCCTTGACAAGAACATCTTTGCCGTTTGGAATTATCTCAAAATAGCAAGCCGGGCTATCGGTTGGGTATATTCTTGTCACAGTGGATTTTAGATACTCTGTCGCGCTGATGTCAAAGGATGTGACACTAATAATCAGGCCGATTAATAATAGTATGGATTTTTTCATCTTCGGTAGATTTTCGGGTTAATAAACAGGAGTTGCATCGAGCAAATGTACGAATTTATTTTTGGAAAATAAAGGGTGTATGATAAAATATCTTAATAGTTAAGAATATTTATCATATAGGGCTTGTAATTCGAGGGTTTATTGTGGTGGGGGGCATTGCGGGGGGGGGGTATTGTTAAAGAATTTAAGGATTGAGGCTTTATGCTCTTGTGGATGTGTAATATATGCCCTGACTATACGGACGAATAGTCGATAAAATAGAGTAGAGACTGAAAAATATAGGTTTAGGACGTCCTTGGAGAGGGTCAAATGATGGAATGGAAGAGTGAGGCTGTTTGTGAGGCGATTGCCGACCAGTCGAAACGGTCCATCGGCCATTGGCGTGAGGGGATTTCGCCGTCGGTGAGCCGACGGATAGCTTCGCGCAGGGCGTCGGGGTCGGCACTGCGGAAAACGGCTTCTTGGGGAATGAACCCGTCGGGGGAGGCAGCAAGAAGCGGCTTGACAGCGTCGATGTCGCTGACGAGTACGGGGAGCCCGTAGCTCATTGCTTCGAGCAGCACGAGGGGGAATCCCTCAGTGACGGAGGAGAGAACGAAGGCGCGGGCGTGGGTGTAGAGCTGGCGTAGGGACTCGCCCTGAAGATTGCCCGTGAAGACGACTTTCCCGTTTGTGTCGAAGCTGCGCAGGCTTTCAAGGTACTCTTCGTCGTGATCGGCGCCTCCGGCAATAGCGACGGCGGAAATTTGCGGCGAGAGGTTGGCTGCGCGGATGAGATACTCAAATCCCTTTTCAGGTGTCAGGCGTCCGACGCCGAGCAGATACTCCCCCTTTTTCAGGCCGATCGACTCGATGTAATCCGTTTTTTCGGAGGGGACAGCCGGGACAACGCCATTGAGGATAAGGGTAGATTTATCGCGGATCTGCTGAGGCTGTGCGAGATATTTCGATTGATTGACGAAGATGATGCGGTCGGAGAACCGGAGCGTCATTCTCTCGCCGAAACGAAGGAGTGCGCGCGCAAACGCTCCCCATTTCTTATGCTCGTAATTGGCGCTATGATAGGTGGTTACTACCTTTATGCCGAAAAGCTTGATGAGGGGAGAGAAGAGCCCCGGGCCGATGTTGTGGATGTGGATGATGTCGGGGCGACGGCGAATTGCCGATAGTGTGGCGATGAAAGTGTGAAACAGCGCCTCGAAGCCCTTTATGCGCGTGGAGGGGAGATCGACAAACTCTATCCCGTTCCACTGCTTAGGGGCGTCGGCGGCGAGATAGGGTTTGCGGCGATACACCGTAAATCGAAAGCCCTCCATGCGGGGATAGAGGGCTTCACAATGCTTTTCCACGCCCCCTTGGACGCCGGGGAATCCACGGAGTCCGATAACGCAGACGTGGGGTAAATCGTTCTTCTTTTCGGTCATCTTATTGTATTTTCTGCCACGAAGGATTGACGGGAATCACGCGATGTGACGGAGGTCAATCCCAGCAGAGAGGCAGCCCCTTGCGGATGCGCCATTTATTTTTGAGAATCCATTTGATGGGAATCCATGGACGGCGTTTCATATCGTGGCGTTCCGTCACGATGAAGGCGCAGTTGCGCTTACAATTCTTCACCTTTTCAAGTGCTTCCTTGGCTTTGTCGCTCTGCATTATCTCCTCGAACGGCTGCTCCTTGATGTTACCGATCACCCACTCCTCAGCCGAGCCGTTGCAGGGGGAGACATTGCCGTGCGGGTCGATGAAGAAGAAGTCGGTCAGCGCGCCGCATGCCGGACGATAGCCGGCGTCGTCGCCGCGCAGACGGCGATGGATAGAGCGGTTGAAATATGCGCGTCCGTAGTCTTTGAGACGGTCTTTCAGGTGACGGCGTTTTGACGTCAGCAATGCCTTGACGAATAGCTCGTGCTGGCGCAGGGCGTCTTCCGATTCAATCTGATTGTCGTCCTTGTGGAAATACCATGAATTATGCACGGCGGAATTGCCTAATTCTACGTCAAGAGCGACGCACAGCTCATAGAGATGCAGAAGATCTTTATAGTTGTCGGGGGAGATGACGACGGAGAACCCGATATTTTTGCATTTCGTTTTCTTCAGCTCCAGCATCGTGCGCAGTGCATGGTCAAAACCATTGACTAAGCCGCGTTTGGAATCGTTGATAGTCGGCAGACCCTCCACGCTCACGCGAATGAGAATGTTGGGGTATTTGTTTGCCAGTTCGACGATTTTTTCCGTGTTATAGCCGTTGGTGCTCAGTTCAAGAAGCGAAGACTTGGGATATAGAATTTCAAAAATACGGTCGATGTCTTTACGCAGCGTCGCTTCGCCTCCCGTGATGTTGATTCGCAATCCGGAAGGGAGTTTCTCATAATATTCGGCATCGATCTCTTCGTCAGGCTTCGTGGGACATTTCCAGATGTTGCACATATTGCAACGTGCGTTGCATCTGAATGTCGTTATAAGGCTTCCCTGTACTATATTTTTCATAAACAATTCTTCGTGTTATAAGGGGCTTTCACCTCCTTCAAGAATTTAACGAAAAGTTTCCTTAAAATATTGTATTGGCAAAGGAAAAATTTCAGGGGATTGTATCAATAAAAATTAAATGGATGGGGATCGCGCCTGCCGGTAGCCGATGATGAGATTGCGCGAATAGGCTATTAACCCGAATGATTGCCCGAGGATGAGGACGGGATCGGCGCGAAAGATGGCGTAGGAGACGATAGTGGCTGAGCCTATAAGGGAGATGATCCAGAATCCGGCAGGAAGCTCGGAACGGTGCAGCCGCATCGAATAATACCATTGATATACGAATCTGAGCGTGAAGATGATTTGTCCGGCTGAACCGAAGATAAGCAGCCAGAGGGGAACATTTTCGTTGCGCAGGAAATCGGCGATAAATTTATCGGAATCGGCGAGAATGGCACACGCCGCTACAAGGGGCGTGAGTAGCAATACGATACGCGCGAAGATATTCCATTTGCACCATAAGCCCTTCAACTTCAGATTGTAGATGTAGATGTAATATGAGATAAATTGGCCGAGTATAATGGCAAAATCATTGCGGAGCCAGCCGTAGAGACAGAGTAAATAAGAACCGATGAGGCTGAGAATCCAAAACAATGATGGAGAAAGCACCTTTCGAGCTTTCTCGGAAAGAATCCACTGCACGAGGATTCGCGCGGAGAAAAATCCCTGCGCCAATAGTCCTATGGAAAATATCGTTAAGTTGCCGAGCATCTGAAAATCAGAGGTTGTTGTCGCCGGGAGTATAATTGATATAGCGAGCCTTCATCCAGCGGAATGCGAAGCAATCTCCAAAGGGTTGCACAAGGCGGTTGAAGAGATGATATTTTGATACTCCGGCCTCGCGCGGGAAATGACGCACCGGCACTTGATAAACGCGTCCGTGCTGGAGCTGTATCAGTGCAGGCAAAAAACGGTGCATGCCGGTAAAGAAGGGGATTCGTTTAGCATAATCAGTGTGAATGATTTTCAGCGGACAGCCGGTATCTGCCACACCGTCTTTGGTCATAAAGCGACGGAATCCGTTGGCAATTTTCGATTGTAACTTCTTGAAGAGGGAATCCTTGCGACTGGCGCGGATACCCATAACCAGTTCATTATCGGCAAGGTGAGGGATGAGTAGGTTGAAATCTTCCGGTGTGGTCTGCAGATCGGCGTCGATGTAGCCGACGTAGGGTGAGAACGTTGCGTCGATGCCAGCTTTCATAGCTGCGCTCAGTCCTCCGTTCTGCTTCAGAGCGAGATAGAAAAAATCCTTATTTCGTTGGCAAACCTCCTTGACGAGCGGCAGTGTGCGGTCTTTTGACCCGTCGTCGACAAACAGAACGCATGTTTTCAGTTTTGAGGTAGGAAGAAAATCTCCAAGCGTTTTTTCAAGACGCTCCACGTTTTCTTCTTCGTTATATGCCGGCACGATTACCGTCAGGTCATATTCTTTTGTCTTGTTCATCTCAGTTTTTGATTATTACGTATTTCCCCGATTTACCCAAAATCTCTTCTGTCCCCTTCAGGTCTTTTTCACGCATCAGAAGAAGCCCTGTCTCCTTCGGCGGATATGTGACTGTGCCGTCTTCGTGATCGTCGATGATAATTATGTCACGGCCGAGATAGACGTCCATATTTTCCGGGCGTCTCACGCGGTAGGTGTAGACGTTTTGCAGCCCCGTTCTTTTGATTGCGGCGTCGGTTTTTTCTGCCAGATCACGGTATCCTATATGATCGTTGAAATCTCCGATACAGAATCCGCTGAAGAAGAGGAACAGGAGAAAACCGGTGCCAAGCGACGTTATTGCGCCCGGCAGCGAGGCGTTGCGTCGGTAGAGGAGAATCAGCGCGACGAGTCCTGAAACGGCAAGAAACGAAACGCCGACGATGAGAAGAGCAGGAAGGTGGTTGGTGAATTTTGTTATGACCGGGATTTTGGCGACGAAAGGAAGAACGGCAGCGAGAAGGAGGAAGATGGTGGCCGGCAACGCCAGAGCCGCTTTTATCCACCCGGAACGGCTAAATAGCGCAATGCACGATGCGCCCCCGTAAATGAAGAAGGGGAAGGCCGGAAGGAGGTAAACGGACAGTTTGGCGCTGAAGCAGGAGAGAAGAGCCGTGGAGGAGATTGCAGTAGTGATGAAGAAAAGCGCCGTTTCCGGAAGTTCAATGCGGTGTCTGCGGACGACGAGCGCGCCGATGATGGCGCCGATGACTGCCGGCGACCATGGCGCTATCGAATACCAGATGGAGATGAGATAGAAATAAAAAGGCTCGTTATGAGCGAACGATTTCACGGCACGGCCCACCGTTTGCTTGAATAGAAGATTGTCAAGGTATTGCGTTCCACCTTCAAGATAGACGGCAGCAAACCATAATGCGCTGAGAATTATAAGAATACACCAGCATCTCCATCCCCAGAAATGCGTGAATGTGCGCAGTTTTTTCTTCACGATGAGGAAGGCGACAATGGCCCCGAGAGGAATCAGAATTCCGTAAGGCCCTTTTGTGAAAAGGGCGAGGAAAAGGTAGATGGGGAACAGATAGAAAGTCCTCGGCGATTCGTCGCCGTTATAGCGTCGCCAGAACATCCTTAGTGCAAGCACTATAAACATTGCCATCAGCATATCCATACGCATTGTCAGCGCCAGCCCGATGAAAAGCGTCGATGTCAGCAGCATCAGTTTGGCGGGCAGACGCCAGCGTTCCGGAAGAGAGGGTGCGCTCCAACGTGCCATAATCTCAGTTATGACGAAAGCAGGCAGCACGGAAAATAATGTCACAAAGGGGAGGCAATGGTTGCCGAAGAGAGCATAGCCGGCCATGCAGATCCAAAGATAGAGGGGCGGCTTGTCGGCGTACGCTATGCCGTGGTTTGTGAACGCGAAGAATGTGCCCTCGCGCAATGATTCCGCCGCGATGCTTACGTAGCGCAGTTCATTGTCCGGAGTGAAATCGCGCAACAATATGGCGGGCAGCATTGCGATAAGCACTACTACATAGAGACCGTATCCATCAAGAAATATGCGGATTCTGTCGATTGTGTTTTGCTTGGTCATCGCATCTCTTCAAGAAAGATTCTATAACATAAATCTGAAGATGACGGCATAAAGGATAAATCCGAAAAAGAAAGATATGCCTATCCACATCTTTGCCGAGCGGGTGGCGTCGTGTGCCGCTTTCTTCAGTTCTGTGGCCCTTGTCACGTCAATCCCTTCCTGTTGGCTCTCGCGCCATGAGCGTTGGGCTTTCGCTGCGAAATATACACCTATCAGGCCGATAAGCGGCATACACATTAACGTCGCGAGAATAGATGGGAAAATCAGGTTGAGTGGAGGAGCGTCGAAATTCGTGCCCGGTTCGGGGTCAGCGGGATTGAAACTGCGTATAGTGCGGAAATGCGCCGGAGTGATATTGCCATCTTCAGGAATAGATGTTTCGTTCTGATCGGGTTGCGCCGGTTGTGTAGCCCCGGTGGTTGTTTCCTTATTAGCCGGGGTGTAATCTCCGGCCAGACGCTGACGCCAATAACGGCAGATGTCGGCCACATCGCGTGCCTTCCGCCATTTTGCCATCCCTTTGCACCATACGTAAGTGTCAGGACCCACGCCATGCGCTTCCAGCTCCTCCAAGCTGAACGGCCCCTGCTGCTGCTCGTCGATATTGATAAAAAATCTATCAGCCACAGTTATAACGCAGTCGGTTTAAAGTTTATACTCAAAAACCATAAATTTCTTGGAAGAAATTCGGCTCTGTCAAGACAATAATAAACGATGAGATTATACCCAAAGCAGTAATCACAAGAGAAATGATAGTCCAAGTCTTTGCAGAGTTATCTTCCGCGCTGCCTCCATATTCGTCTCCGGCAGCATACAGGGCATTGGCTTTCTGTGCTTTATTGATTCCGATGATCCCAAATATACCTGCGATACAGCCACCGCATAGGAATCCGGCTATTGTCGCCACAATCGACCATGTCATCCATTGCGATTTCTTCTGGAAGTTAGGCTGAGGCATCTGACTGCCGGGAGCGTACTGAGGACCGGGATTGAAGCCGGGAGGCGTCGTGGGGGGAACTCCGAAAGCCTGTGGGCCGAACGATATGCGGTCGTGTAGTTCGGGCATTTGTTCGGCTGTAGTCCAGTCGGCCATTCCGGTGCGCCATACGGGAGTGTCGGGCGTAATTCCCTGCATTATAAGCTGGTCGATGGTGAGCGGGCCCACACGCATGCCGTTTTTCATCGCGTAATAAGACTCTTGCTGAGGAGCCGCACCGAACGGCGAATTTTGCTGATTGGCCGCAAATATGTCGGCAATTTCTTCAAGTGCCGAAGCGCGTTGCCAGTCAGTCATTCCGGCACGCCATACGTATGTGTCTTGCGTGATATTCTGCGTTTTGAGCTGTTGTTTTGAGAACGGTCCCTTCTGTTTCCCGTTTTCGATTATATAATATATTTCGTCCATTTGTCAGGATATTAATAGTATAAAGTTTACAGAATAGTTATTATCTTGCGAGAATAAGCGCGGAATATTTCGGAATGGAGATTTTGCCGCCATTGGATGTGCCGAGTCCGTTGGCATCGATTTGTCCGTCGTGGGCTATAACCGTCCATTTCCCTTTTTTGATGTCTACCGTCTGTGCGTGATCAGCGCCATTGAATACCACCTTGATTTCGTTACATTTGTCGCCGTTGGCATGGTCCACAAGGCTGTAAGAAATAAGGTTGGGCGTCTTGGCGGAGTTGATTTTGTCAAATTTCAGATGCTTGGCTATCTGGGCGGCAGATGTCATGCGGAACGCCGGGTGGCTCTTGCGAAGTTCAATCAGATTCTTATAATAATTGAACTGATCTGCATACACTTTCTTGTTGTGCCAGTCAATTGCGTTGATAGAATCGGGCGATTTATAAGAGTTGTGCACACCTTTCTTGTCGCGGAACACCTCTTCGCCGGCAAACATGAAAGGAGTGCCTTGCGAGGTAAAGACGATGGTCTGAGCCAGTTTAGCGGCTGCGAGACGGTCGGCCTCTGACGCGTCGGGCATAGATTTTTTCAGCTTGTCGGTCAGCGTAAGGTCGTCGTGGCAGGATACGTAATTGACTATCATTTCAGGCGACTTGGCGTAGGCGAATTTAGAGTTGGCGCCTTTTGAATAATCCACCTGCGGATGGGCTGTGGAGGCTACGATACCAATTTTCACTGTCTCCTCCAGACCTGGTTTCCCTGTCGCAAATCCGCGGTCTTCAGCGTTGGAATAATGCCCCTTCACTGCATCGCGTATATCGTCGGAGAAAACGGCGATACCGTCCATCTTCGATACATTTTCTTTCAGCGCGCGGCGTTCAGGCACAAGCGGAGAATCGCCGGCCGTCCACCCTTCACCATAGACGAAAATCGACGGATTGATCTGTTTGAGTGCTTTTGCCACCTCGTTCATCGTCTCTGTGTCGTGGATGGCCATGAGATCGAAGCGGAATCCGTCAATATGATATTCATCGGCCCAATATTTCACGGAATTGATGATGTAGTCGCGCATCTGCTGACGGTCGGAAGCAGTCTCATTGCCGCAGCCGGAGGCGTCGGAGTAGCTGCCGTCTTCGCGGTGACGGTGATAATATCCCGGAGCCGTAAGCTCGAAGTTGGAGCCGTCGTTGTCGGCAGTATGATTGTATACTACGTCCATTACCACACCTATGCCGGCATCGTGGAGCGCCTTGATCATCTCCTTCATCTCGCGCACGCGCACGGCCGGATCGGAGGGATTTGTGGAGTAGCTTCCTTCGGGAGCGTTATAATTCAGAGGATCGTAGCCCCAGTTGTAGGTGTTGAGCTGGAGGTTAGCTTCGTCGACGGAATTATAGTCGTATGAAGGAAGGATATGCACGTGGGTCACGCCTAACTCCTTAAGATGGTCGATGCCGGTTTTAAGGCCGTCGGGCGATAGAGTGCCGTTCTCGGTCATTGCGATAAATTTCCCCTTATTGGCTATTCCGGACGAGGGATCCATCGAGAAATCGCGGTGGTGCATTTCATAGAGTACAACGTCAGTAAAATTGTTCACAACAGGACCTTTGTCTGTTTCCCACCCTTGCGGGTCGGTATCGTTGAAGCGTATGATGGCGGCACGATTGCCATTGACGCCCACGGCTTTGGCCCATACCCCCGGCGTCTCGTCATACCATTTGCCGTCCTGCTTGATGCGGAATGTATAGAACTTGCCGTACAGCTGTTCCGGGACTGAAGCAGTCCATGTGCCGTTGTCGGGGTGAAAAGTCATATCGAGCGTCTTCAGCGGCTCGCCGTTGGCACCTTGCGCATAGAGATTCACTATTGCAGCCTCAGCCTTCGGGCTCCATAGGCGGAAATGTGTCCCGGTGGCATTGACGGTAAGCTCAAGGTCGTCGCCGTTATACGTCGGATAATTGTTGAATTTCGAGTCAAAATTGCTCTGCGCGTTCATCTCAGACGCACAGAAAAGCGAGGCACCTGCTATGGCGCACATACTGATTCCTAATATAAATTTATTCATTTAATTGATTGTTCCTCTTAAGTGCATTAATCCTTGTACCCGTAAGTAACCGTAATTTCGATGCAAAGATAATAAATTTTTTGTCCCATTCCAAATTTGGAGTTCTATTTTCGTTTAATAAAAGTGAAAGTATTTTGCGGCTCTGAGAGTTTGACACCCGGTTGCACGTTTATTGTTGTAATTTTGCAATGTAATTGAAATTTAGCATGGGAAAAAACATTGACAATAATTGCAATATAGATGACAGCCATTGCTGTTGTCATAGTCATAGCCACAGTAATGGTCACGGGCATGGGCATCATCACGGTGGAGATAAAAGATCTTTTATCGCGTCGGCGGTGTCGTTTGTGATGCTTATGGCCGGTCTTATCGCATCGCATCTGAGATGGGCTGTTTTCTCTATCGAATGGGTCGAACCGGCGTGGTATCTCCTTGCTTTCTTCCCCGTCGGGTTGCCTGTCATCAGAGAGTGCTGGGAAACGACGAGAAAGGGTGATATTTTCAATGAATTCCTATTGATGACAATAGCCTGTATCGGTGCGTTTGCTATTGGAGAGTATCCCGAAGGGGTAGGGGTGATGCTTTTCTATACAATAGGCGAAACGTTGCAGCACCGTGCTGTGGCTCGGGCGACGAAGAATATCTCCGGACTTATAGACCGACGTCCCGATAAGGCACTTGTAGTGCGGGAGAACGGCACCGTCAGCGTTTCCCCGGCTGACGTCAGGGTCGGAGAGGTGATAGAGGTGCGTCCGGGACAGCGCGTTCCGCTCGACGGCATAATGGAGCAGGCCGACGGGCTCTTTGATACGTCGGCACTTACAGGTGAAAGCGTTCCTCGGGAGATTGAGGCTGGCGCCGAGGTGCTGGCCGGAATGATTTCGCTGCGGCAGACGGCGCGCATCCGCGTGACGCGTCTTTATTCCCAAAGCGCACTGTCGCGCATCCTCGATATGGTGAAAAACGCCTCTGCACGCAAGGCGCACGCCGAGCTTTTCATACGTAAATTCGCACGAATCTATACTCCCGTGGTTATGGCGCTCGCCTTGCTTATTGTCGTCGTGCCGGCGCTTGTCGCTCTGGTCAATCCCTCGTTTAATTACGTATTCGCAGATTGGCTTTATAAGGGACTTGTCTTCCTCGTCATCTCCTGCCCGTGCGCATTGGTCATCAGCGTTCCTCTCGGATATTTCGCCGGCATCGGTGCCGCCTCACGTGTAGGAATCCTCTTTAAAGGAGGCAATTTTCTTGAAGCCATCACAAAAGTGCGTACAGTCGCTTTCGATAAAACCGGAACGCTCACCACAGGTAAATTCCACGTACTCCGCGTAGATGCAGAAGGCATTCCTCAGTCCGAGCTGCTTTCTGCCATAGCTTCAGTAGAATGTAAGAGCACGCATCCGCTCGCCAAGACTCTTGTGGCATACGTGACCGGAGAGGGGATAACAATCCCTGATGTAGAAGAAATGTGTGAACTGACAGGTCTCGGAGCAGAAGGTCGCGTCAAGGGGAAAAACGTCCTTGTAGGAAACCTCAAATTGCTGAAAAAGATGAACATATCGTGTCCGGATGCGGTGGGCAATGACGCCGAGACAATCATCGCTTGTGCCGTCGACGGAATATATGCCGGTTACGTCGCCCTTTCCGACACAATCAAGTCCGGCGCCCGTCAGGGAGTCAAGGCGTTGCGTTCACTTGGAATAAAAAAAGTCATAATGCTTTCGGGCGACCGTCGCGAGATTGCCGACATCTTCGGAAAGGAAATAGGAGTAGATGAGGCGTACGGCGATCTGCTGCCTCAGGACAAGGCTTCAATCGTGGAAAAACTCGCTTCGGATTCCGAAAACTCTGTCGCGTTTGTCGGCGACGGTATGAACGACGCTCCGGTCCTCGCAGTAAGCAACGTAGGTATAGCGATGGGGGGAATGGGAAGTGATGCCGCTATCGAGAGCGCTGACATTGTCATTCAGACAGATGATCCCTCACGTGTGGCGGCTGCCATCAAAATCGGGCGGTACACGCGCACGATAGTCATGGAGAACATCATCGGCGCAATTGCTGTCAAGGTAGCCATTATGACGCTCGGATTTTTTGGCCTGGCCTCACTTTGGGGCGCCGTTTTCGCAGATGTCGGTGTCGCTCTTCTCGCTGTCCTCAACTCCCTCCGCATCATGGCTCATAAATACGTCTGAATTTACGCATCTTCTGTATCCGATGTATTTTTTGCCAACAAAGGAGGCAAATGGATTGTTGTCAATACATAATGGATACTAAGAAAAACACAATTAATTTCACGTTTCTTGTTTTATATTTGGCCGGTTTGAGTGCGTTCGGTTCGTTTGTGAACGATATGTTTACTCCGGCATTGCCCGAGATGAGCCGCTATTTTCACTGTGCCATTCCTACGGTGCAACTCGGACTGACGATGGGTATGATTGGTCTGGGTATAGGTCAGATTGTACTCGGCCCCGTCAGTTTCAAGTATGGTCGCAAGCCGGTACTTGTATTCTCCGTCGTGCTCTTTATGGTTGCAGCGGTTATCTGCATATTCTCTCCGACAATCACAGTATTCCTTATATGCCGTCTCTTTCAGGGAATAGGGGGCTCGGGGGGATATTTTCTCGCCCGCACCATACCCGCCGACGTTTATGGCGGCAGGCAGCTCGCCAAGTGTATGGCCGTAATGGGCGCGATAAACGGTTTTGCGCCGGTGTGTGCTCCGGTGGTCGGAGGCCTTGTGGCAGAGCATCTCGGTTGGAAACCGATTTTTATTGTCTTGACGCTCTTTGCGTTGATGTTGCTATGTATCTCGCCACGTTTGAAGGAGACGATGCCTCCCTCTCGCCGTCCTCAGGGAAGCGTATGGAGCAATTTTCGCAATTATCCCCGTTTGTTGCGTAACAAACCGTTTATGATTCACGCACTCTTTAAAGGTTCTGCGTTAGGATTGTTGTTTGCATATATCTCCTCTTCTCCGTTCATTTTCCAGAATCATTTCGGATGGAGTGAACTGGATTATGGCCTTTTTATTGGATTTAATGCAATCTTTGTGGCGACAGGCTCGATGGTGTCGCTTAAATTCAAACCGCTGAAAAATGCGGCCTTTGCCGGCGCTTTAATTCTGCTGATAGCCAGTGTAGCCGAAGCTGTCATACTCTTCTTTGTAGATAATTTCTGGATTTATGAGATTTGTCTTTTGCCCATAGTCTTTGCGCTCGGAATGATTTTCTCCGTGACAAATACCCTTGCGATGAATGAGGGACGGTCGGCAGCGGGTGCCGCGTCAGCACTTCTCGGAGTAATAGGCTACATCTATGGAGCCGTCTGTGCGCCTCTTGTGGGGATGGGAAATATACTGCACAGTTTCGCCGCAGTGATTCTCGCGCTCGCCATTGTCACATTCATATTTGCCCTTCTTTCGCGCCGGCTTCCTGCCAATCTCGATAATTAGTTTTATTAAGTCATAAAACCCCTAATCAGTACCGCGAGGCTTTGTCGCAATCAAATCTATGATTTGTCGGGGAATCCGAAATTTTGTAATTTTGCAGTATCCTTAGAAGGAGTCGCCGGCATTTGCTGCAGCCCTCAACAGGACTATAATCTCATATACAGTATGAACTGGTTAATTCTGATTATAGCCGGGCTCTGCGAAACCGGCTTTGCTTTTTGCCTCGGAAAGATGAAAGGTCTTTCGGGCTTGGAATACTATCTTTGGGGCGCGGGATTCCTCGCATTCCTCACGCTCAGCATGGTGCTGCTTGCTAAGGCAGTACAGACAATTCCCATCGGAACAGCATATCCTGTATGGACAGGAATAGGCGCTGTGGGAACTGTTATCCTCGGCATCATTTTCTTTCACGAACCGGCGACTTTCGGACGACTCTTTTTCATCACCACCCTTATCATTTCGATTGTCGGACTCAAATTGGTATAATCTATGAACGAAGATATGAAATTTCGCGAAATGCGCCGCAAGCGTCAGCAACTCTCTGAAGAAGATTCAATCTCAATCCTGAAGAATTCCACCGCCGGCACACTCGCCCTGCTTGGGGATAACGGTTATCCATACGCCGTTCCGGTAAGTTATGTATATGCTGACGGCAAGCTGTATTTCCACAGTGCCCAAACGGGACATAAGATAGATGCCATAAAAAGGTGTGAAAAAGCGTCATTCTGTGTCATTGCAGCCGATGATATTCATCCGTCTGAGTTTACCACATATTTCCGAAGCGTCATTGCTTTTGGTAAGATTCAAATCATCGAATCAGAGGATGAGAGAATATATGCAGCCTCTCTGTTGGGAGATAAATACAATCCCGGCGATGAAGCCGGACTGCATAAAGAGTTGGAAAAAGGTCTGTCTCACATGCTTGTTCTCCGACTTGATATTGAACACCTGACCGGTAAAGAAGCTATTGAGCTTGTGAGAAAGAAATAATTTACCGTCGAGATGTTTTATTGCCCAGGCAGCCAAATTACTTTGTAGCGGACGTATTACCCTTGTTTATAAGCTGAATGACGGTAGAAGTAAAAAAGTGTTGTAAAAATTAGCATAAGAAAGAATTTTGTACTAAATTTGCAAAACAATCAAACCTCCGAAATTATAATGGAAGAGGAATGAGATTTTTCTGAGCAAGACATTGGCTAAAAGAGAAAACTCAGTTTATAATGGGGATAGCCTCATATCGGTACAGCAGTCTGAAACGGTTATAACAAAGCGACCCCGGCACCAATAGCACAGGGGTCGCTTCTCAAATAACTTAAAACTATATTTCCCCTTACGAGGCTCCGCGAAAATGCTTGTTTCGTTTGTTATTTACAGTGATAACGTGCCCAGATTACTTCCGTTCGGGGTACTTGTTCCACACTTTGCAGTTTCAGGCGATAAGGTGCGTCTTCTTTCCATGAGCAGCCATCGAACACGGCAGTCTCGCCCTTGCGTCCGTCGATACCGGGTGCCATCATCACACTGACCTCGTCCACCAGACCGGCCTCAAGGAAACCACCTTATATCATCAGTCACATGATGATGTCTGTGGACGGACGCATCGACTGCCCGATGGTGGCACAAATCAGCGGTGAGGAATATTACACCGCACTGGATAGCTTCGGCACCAGCTCCAAGTTGTCCGGCCGAGTGACGGCGGCATTGGAATGTTCCGCCGTAAAGGAAGAGGTGTCTGCCAACTCCGATGCCGTACTTGGCGGCGAGTCCGTACATAAGGAAACGGAAAGCGAGGAATATACCATCGTGGTTGATACGCACGGACGACTCCAGATGTCTTCCGGCAAGGCTGGCGGTCACCCGTTGCTCGTTGTGATGAGCGAAAATGTGTCGGAAAGCCACCTTGAAATGCTCCGTAAAAACCACGTATCGTGGATTGCTACCGGTAAGGGACGTATCGACCTTCATCGTGCAATGGAGATTCTCGGCGACAAGTTCAATGTAAAACAGCTAATCATTGTCGGCGGTGGAAATATTAACGGTCTCATATTTTCATCATTTAGTGAGATTGGTTTTGAAGAAACCGTCAATACGGTCGAATGGAATCTTTTCAAGATTGTCGTAGAGGTCGGTGTGGTCGGCTCCGTCAATGATTACCAGCTCTTTGTTATTGCCTGTGAGCTGCTGATAGGCATCCTTGCTGAAATAGAGCGAATGGGCCTCCGAACCGTGGACTATCATCACCGGGTTGCGGATTTCACCGATATAAGAAAGCAGCGGATGGCTGAGGAAGCCGAGGGCAACGGTGCGGAGCTTGCCGTTGTTTGAATTTGGCGAGCGTTTCTGATAACCGCGTGGCGTCTTATAGAAGTCGTGATAGCGCTTGACGAATGCGGGCGCATCTTCAGGCACAGGGTCAATGACACCGCCGTCAAGGGCATACGTGCCGTTGCGATAGTCTTCTGTGCGCTGGGCGTTGAGAGTCTGTTTGAGTTTGTAGCGGTCATCGGCGTTCATGGAGTCGAAGTAGCCGTTGGACGTTACTCGGCACATGTCGTACATTGTCGAGGTAACAGTCGCCTTGATGCGAGGGTCGTTGGCGGCGGCAGCAAGAGCGAAACCTCCCCAGCCGCAGATGCCGAGAATACCCACACGTTCAGGATCAACCTCCGGATTTGTAACGAGGTAATCGACTGCGGCACTGAAGTCATCAACACTGATTTCAGGCGACGTGAGGTAACGGGGCTCACCGCCGCTTTCGCCGTAGAAAGAAGGGTCGAAGGCTATGGTCAGGAATCCGCGCTCGGCGAGAGTCTGTGCATAGAGTCCCGACACCTGCTCCTTGTCGGCTCCGTAAGGACCGCAAACGGCGATGGCTGCATACGGGCCTTCCGCATCCTTGGGTTTATACATATCGGCGGCAAGGGTGATGCCGTAGCGGTTGTGGAATGTTACTTTTGAGTGTTCCACCTTGTCGCTCTGCGGGAATATCTTATCCCATTCGGTTGTCATATTCAGATTTTCCATATTCGTTTTGTTTTGTGCACCGGCATGAAGGGCGCTTAATAAAATCCTCAATGCCAGCACATTCATTATTGATATGATTCTGTTCATTGACATAGTGGTTATTTCTCTAATTTGTCGTAATACTCGTCAGTGACCGGCTCAAGCCATTCATTGGAGGTGTTTTCTCCAGACAGCTCGAAAGCGAGATGGGCAAACCAACTGTCGGCTGCCGCGCCATGCCAGTGCTTTACATTTGCGGGAATATGAATGACTGTGCCGGGAAGGATTTCCTGAGCCGGTTTCCCTTCTTCTTGATACCATCCGCGTCCTGCCACGCCGACAAGCATCTGGCCGCCGCCTTTTGTGGCGTGATGTATGTGCCAGTTGTTACGGCAACGGGGTTCGAATGTGACATTGGTGAACTTGACCTGCTCTGTCGATACTGGGGCGAGATAGCTGTTGCCGATGAAATACTTGGCGTAGGCTGTGTTCGGCTCGCCAATGGGGAAAATCATCTCCTGCTGGAAGCGCTCTTTCTCCGTTGCGGCCTCTGTCTCATCGGTCCACACATCCTTTGCCATACGGAACGCAGCCCACGCGTTGGGCCATCCGGCATAGAACGCACCTTGCGTGAGAAGTGCAACTATTTCCTTGCGAGTAATGCCGTGTTTCTTTCCTAATTCGAGATGTGACTTGAATGATGAGTCAAGCATCCCTTTCCCCATAAGAATAGAGATTGTCACCATAGAACGGTCGTGCAGGTTCAGTGTACTGTCGTTCCAGACATCTTCTCCGAAGAGAACCTTGTCATTCAGTTCCGCAAACTGGGGAGCGAATTGACCGAGGACGTTTTGTCCGGCTGTCTGATTTATTTTTTCCTGTGCCATAACGCTTAGAGGATTAATTGTTGATATTATAGCGCAAACGATGAGCGCCGTTTTTATTTTTAAGATGTTTACAGTTGTTTGCATTGTCTCAATATTTATTTGTCAAGTCCTTTTCGTGAAGCCATTTAGCGATCCTCAATTCTTTTGATTACTCTTGCCGGATTCCCTGCGACAATAGTTAATGGCTCGACATCCTTAGTCACGACGCTCCCGGCTCCTACAATAGCACCAAAGCCAATTCTGACTCCGGGAAGAATGGTAACATTCGCACCTATCCATACACGGTCGCCAATCACTACCGGCTGACAGGACATATTTACTCTCGATTCCGGTTCCGGGTTATGGTTGACGGTGCAGATAGTGCAGTTATGGCCAATAAGACAGTTACTGCCGATTGTGATGCCGCCCCAGTCCTGAAATTTGCATCCCATATTTATAAAGGTAGCTTTCCCTACCGTAATGTTCATGCCACAGTCGGTATAGAACGGCGGAAACAGCCCGAAACCTTCATCAAGCGTCTGGCCGATAAGTTCCGACATCAGCTCTCTCAGCTCCGAAGGCGAGTGATAGGCGTTGTTGATTTGTGATGTCAATTTCAATGCGCGCTGGCTCAGACGGTGCATAATCTCATACATCGGAGAACCGGCGATTATTTTGGTACCGGACACGGTATATTCCAGAAATTCTTTATCAGTCATACTAATACAATTTTCTTAGTGCAAAATTAGAATGGAATTCGCCTAACTTAATGACCCCAATTACGCACAGAGATACCTCGATTACGGATTATACCAACCGGTTCATTGTCATTTGATGTATTCTTATTAACTTTGCAGAAAATCAAAGCGATATGGAAATTTACGAAGCAGACACAGTAGAACGCTACAACCGCTATTTCGGATTTGAGACGAGACATCCGCTTGTCAGCATAGTGCATTTCGATGACACGGTGCATCAGTCCACTCACTGCATGCACTTCGGAATCTATGCATTATTTCTGAAGAATACAACCTGCTGCAAGATAAAATATGGTAAAACAAACTATGACTTCGATGACGAAACCGTAGTAAGTTTTGCACCCGGTCAGACGGTAGGCATTCTCCGCCAAGAAGACGGACCATCTCCCGTGGCAACCGGTCTGCTGTTCCATCCCGATTTCCTGCATCGCACTCCATTGGCTAAGGCAATCAAAAAATACTCCTTCTTTTCGTATGCTTCCAACGAGGCTCTACATCTCTCCGCCGAAGAGAGAGTAATTGTTCAGGATTACATGAACAAGATTGAGCGCGAACTGATGCATCCAATAGATAAATTCTCGAAATCGCTGATTATCTCCAATATAGAGGTATTGCTCAATTACTGCATGAGGTTTTACGAAAGGCAATTTATTACAAGAGAGGAATTAAACTTCAGCACTATAAGCCGATTCGAGATGTTGCTTGACGAGTATCTTGACACCGGTATGGGTTCAAATTTGGGCATACCGACTGTGAAATATTTTGCAGACAAAGTGTGTCTTTCCCCGAACTATTTCGGCGATATGGTGAAATCCGAAACCGGTAAGACTGCACAGGAATATATCCAGCTCAAAATGATAAACTACGCCAAAAATGCACTGCTTGATCCAAAACTGAATACCAAACAGATTGCCGAAATATTAGGATTTCAATATCCCCAACACTTCATCCGATTCTTCAAGAAGCAAACCGGCTTCACTCCCAGAGAATACAAATTACAGCAGGCTATCTAAAACCGGAACATAATGGGCTTTTCTTCTCCTTCTTATCTCAGCCGTTTTGTACGCAACAATACCGGGCTTTCACCAACGGAATGCCGGGAGAAACTATAATCATCCGATGCGACGAATCAGTTTTGCCGGATTTCCCGCAACGATTGTATCGGGAGGCACATCTCTTGTTACGACACTTGCTGCACCGACAACACTGTTTTCACCGATAGTCACTCCGGGAAGAATCGTTGCGCCGGCACCAATCCATGTGCGGCGGCAAATGTGACCGAATATTCAAATGCGGATACCACTACACACCATCCGACTACTTCCGAGTCCATCCCTGGCTGAATGATATTACATCCCATCGGCCTGTGAGTTTGCACATCAATAAACAGCCTTTCCAACCGTCATTCATAGAGCGTAGACGAATGGTTGAATCCATGAACCGCTGTCAGTCTTCGGCTCTGTTCCAATTCCTCAGCTCAATGTGGGGTGAGGACGAGACCATGCGACTGTTCCGGTTATATAATGTCGGTGCAACCACCCGGATGAACGATGCGGCAGTCTTCTGGCAAGTGGATGTCAACGGTGGTATCCGCACAGGAAAGATAATGCGATACGGCAACGACGGGCAACCGCATCAAGGAAGATGGATTGGTAAACTTCATGTGGGCGCACCGTATGAAATCAATGGTTGACAATCCCGATGACTTCAATCTCGTGCAATGCTTCTTCGGCGAATACCTGCTTTCTGCCTATCCCGATTCAAAGGTCATGATAGTGGAATCCGAGAAGTCAGCGATAATCGCCTCTCATTATTATCCGCAGTTCCTTTGGCTGGCGAGTGGCGGATGTTGCGGATGCCTCAATCAGACGGCTTCGCAGGTATTGAAAGGAAGGGAAGTGTGG